>MENB01000078.1:2038-8610 GCA_001768125.1 Armatimonadetes bacterium RBG_19FT_COMBO_69_19 | reverse complement strand
GCGCAGACGCAGCTTCAGACGGCGATCCTGCACGCCAAGAATTCGGCCGGCTCCGGGGCGATGGCCTCCGCGGTCAGCCACCTCGGGCACGTGCTGAACTGCATCGAAGGAACGAAGGGCAAGAACTTCAACGCCTCGTGGGGGCACGTCTGCCAGGGTCAGGGGGACGGGATCCTCGCCGACATCAAGGGACAGCGTAACGCGGACAGCATGATGGTCGTGCTTGAGGCCGCGGACGAGTTGGCGCTCGCCGGCGTCAAGGCGGGAAGCGTGGCCTCGGTGCAGAATGCCGCGCGCGGGGTGGCCGCCCTGCTCCAGATCGTGACGGACGGCACGCGCTAGATGCCGTTCCTCTGGCACCCGTTCGTCGTCCATTTCCCGGTCGGGTTGTGGCTGACGAGCTTCCTGTTCGACCTGCTGTACGCGGGCACGTCGGAGCGGTTCTACGCGACCGCCTCCAGGTACCTGATCGGCCTCGGACTGCTCGCGGCCCTGGTCTCGGTCGTGTCGGGATTCCTGGACTACCGCCCGCTGGTGGCCCAGGGCATCGGGCAGGCATTCATCGACCAGCACCAGCTGCACAGCCGGCTGGCCTACGGATCAACCGTGCTGTACGCGGGCATGTTTTTTCTGCGGTGGCGCGGGTGGGCCATGGCGAAAGGCACCTATCTGGCGATGGCCGCCCTGGCCGCGGGGCTCATCGCGGTCACCGGGTATCTGGGCGGCGAGATCCGGAGGGTGATGTGAGCCAGAAGATCCTGGTCGTCGACGACGAGCCGCACATCGTGGAACTGGTGAAGTACAATCTCAGCCAGGCGGGGTACGCCGTCCTGAGCGCGCACGACGGCAGCGAGGCCGTGGGGAAGGTGCGCCAGGAGCGCCCCGATCTCATCATCCTCGACATCATGCTCCCCTACGTGGACGGGCTCGAGGTCTGCCGCCAGATCCGCCGCGAGTCGTCGGTCCCGATCATCATGCTGACGGCGAAAGGCGGCGAGCTCGAGCGGGTCGTGGGCCTGGAGATCGGGGCCGACGACTACGTCACCAAACCCTTCAGCCCGCGCGAGCTCGTCGCGCGAGTGCGGGCCATCCTGCGCCGCGCCGGGCAGGATGCGGCTCCCGCGCAGAGCAGCCCGCTCCGGGGCGGCGGGCTGGTCCTGGATCCGGCGACCCACGAGGTCAGCCTGAACGGCCGGCCGGTGGAACTCACCGCGAAGGAGTTCGAGCTGCTGCGGTTGCTGCTCGGCCACCCCAACCGGGTCTTCACGCGCGACTTCCTGCTCGAGCACATCTGGGGCTACGACTACTACGGCAGCACGCGCACCGTCGACATGCACATCAGCCGGCTGCGGGAAAAGATCGAGGACGACCCGGCCGCCCCGACCTACATCGTGACCGTGCGCGGGGTCGGGTACAAGTTCAAGGCGGCGGACGCCGTGCGCAGCGCGGGGACGCGGACCTGATGGCGCGCTCGATCCGCTGGAAGATCACCTCCTCCTATCTAGTCCTGGTCCTGCTTGTGCTCGTCATCTTTACCGCCTATGTGGTCCGCGCCCTGGAGCGGCAGTACGTGAACACCTACGCCTACGTCGTCGCCACCCAGGCTAAGGTCATCTCGTTGATGATGCGCGAGTACGCCGACGACGCGGACCTCGATCTGGCGCGCCTGCAGACGATGGTCCAGCAGCTGCGCTGGCGGAAGGACGCGACGATCGCGCTGCTGGACGCCACGGGCCGCTCCCCCGCCGGCGCCGTGGACCCGTCCGCTCCGGAGATCCGCACGGCGTTTGCGGGTGAGGAAGGACAGGCGGTGCGCACCGACGCCCAGGGCGTCAAACGCGTCTACGCCGCGGCGCCGATCCTCGGCGCGGACGGGACCGTGCTGGGCGTGGTGCACGTCTCCGCCCCGCACGCCTGGGTGTTCCGACAGCTGCAGCGCATCGCCCCCGCCCTGCTCACGGCGATGCTCCTCGGCCTGATCGCGGCGGTCGTCGTGGGGACGGGCCTTTCCCGCCGGTTGATCCGCCCCCTGGAAGAGCTGCGGCGCGCCGCGGCGCGGATCAGCGGTGGCGACCTCGCCACGCGCGCGCCCGTCGATGCCACCGCGGAACTGGGCGAGTTGGGCCGCACCTTCAACGCCATGGCGGGGCGGCTGCAGGACACGATCCAGGCCATCTCGGATGAGCGCAACCGCATCGAGGCCATCGTCGCGGGCATGACCGACGCGGTCATCGCCACCGACCGCCACGACACGATCATGCTGCTCAACCGCGCGGCCCAGGACCTCCTGCGGGTGACGCGGGAGGCGGCCCTCGGCCGCAGCGCTGCCGGCGTGTTCGGGACCCGGCGGCTGGCGGCGATGCTGCACGAGGCGACGGCTTACGGCCGGGTCACCGCGGAGGAGCTCCCGCCCGGCACGATGGGCGACCGGGTGATCGAGGCCCACTGCGCCCCCGTGCGGAACAGCGCGGGCGAGGTGACCGGAGCGGTGGCGGTGCTGCGCGACGTCACCGAGCTGCGCCAGACGGAGCGGCTGCGCCGCGAGATCACGGCGAACGTCTCGCACGAGCTGCGCACGCCGCTGACGTCGATCAAGGGGTTCGCCGAGACGCTGCTCGACGGCGCGATGCGGGAGGAGGAGACGGCCCGCCGCTTCCTCTCGATCATCAACAGCGAGACCGACCGGCTCGTCAAGCTCGTGGACGACCTGCTCGATCTCTCCCTGCTGGAGAGCAAGCGGGTCACCCTCGACCCCAAGCCGGTGGACGTCGGCGGCCTGGTCACGCACACGGTGGACAAGCTGCGGCCGATCGCGGCCCACTCCCAGCTGACGCTCGTGCAGTCCGCCCCGCCGGGCATCGTCGTCTTCGCCGACGCCGACCGCCTGGAGCAGGTGCTCACCAACCTCGTGGACAACGCGCTGAAGTACACCCCGCCGGGAGGGCGGGTGGAGGTGCAGGTCGCGGCCGTGAACGGTGAGGTCGAGGTGGTCGTGAACGATACGGGCAAGGGGATCCGCCCGGAGGATCTCCCCCACGTCTTCGAACGCTTCTACCGATCGGACCGGTCGCGGACGAGAGGCTCAGGCGGAACCGGCCTGGGGCTGGCCATCGCCAAGCACATCGTGGAGGCCCACGGCGGCCGGATCAGTGTGAGCAGCCGCCCAAACGAAGGCACGACCTTCACGGTGACGATCCCGATGTCATCGGGCGCCGTCATGTAGACGGGGAATGTCATCAAGCGGCGTCGAGCGGCGCCCGATCAGCGTTTCCTATCCGCCCAGATACGCCTTCCTTACCTCTTCATTCGCCTGCAAATCCTTCGCCGTTCCCGCCAGCGCGATCTCCCCGGTCTGCAGCACGTAGCCCCGGTTCGCGACCTGCAGGGCCATGTAGGCGTTCTGCTCCACGAGCAGGATCGTCGTCCCTTGCTTGTTGATGCCGGTGATCGTCTCGAAGATCTGCTCGACCAGTACCGGCGCCAGCCCCATGGACGGCTCGTCCAGCAGCAGCACCGTCGGCCGGCCCATCAGGGCGCGGCCGATCGCCAGCATCTGCTGCTCCCCCCCGGACAGGGTCCCGGCGACCTGGCTCTGCCGCTCCCGGAGACGCGGGAACAACGTGAAGACCCGCTCGAGATCTTCGGCGATGCCGGGCCGGTCGTTGCGCGTGTAGGCCCCCATGAGGAGGTTCTCCACCACGGTGAGGCGGCCGAAGATCCGGCGGCCTTCGGGCACCTGCACGACCCCCTTGGCGACGATGTCGTGCGCGGCGATGGCCACCAGGTCCTCGTTCCCCAGGCGCATCGACCCCTCTCGCGGCCGCAGCAGCCCGGAGATCGTCTTCAGCGTCGTGCTCTTCCCCGCCCCATTGGCGCCGATGAGGGTCACGATCTCGCCCTGGTCGACCTTGAGCGAGATGCCCTTGAGGGCATGGATCTGGCCGTAGTAGACGTGCAGGTTCTCGACCTCGAGCAACACCGCCATCTCAGTGCGCCACCGCTCCTCGCCGGCCGAGGTACGCCTCGATGACGCGCGCGTCATTCTGCACGTCCCGGGGAGTGCCCTCGGAGATCTTCGTGCCGTAGTCCAGCACCGTCACGAGATCGGAGATGCCCATCACGACGCGCATCTGATGCTCGATGAGGATGATCGTGACGCCGAGCTCGTTGCGCAGCCGCTGGATGAAGGCCATCATCTCGATCGTCTCGTGCGGGTTCATCCCTGCCGTGGGCTCGTCGAGGAGCAGCAGGGTTGGCCGGGCGGCCAGGGAGCGGGCGATCTCGAGCCGCCGCTGCTCCCCGTAGGGCAGGTTTCTGGCCAGGAGGTCGCCCTTGCCGCGCAGGCCGACGAACTGCAGGAGCTCGCGCGCCTGCTGGTGGGCCATCCGCTCCTCGTGGACGGTGCCGGGCGTGCGCAGGATGGCCCCGAGCCAGGAGGCGGTCAGGTGCGGGTGCATCCCGACCAGGATGTTCTCGATCGCCGTCATGTTGGCAAAGAGGCGGATGTTCTGATACGTCCGGGCGATGCCCATGGTGGTGATGCGGTCGGGGCTCAACCCCTCCAGCGACACGCCGTTAAACTCGAGGCTGCCCTCCTCGGAGCGGTAGAAGCCGGTCACGCAGTTGAAGAACGTCGTCTTCCCCGCGCCGTTGGGGCCGATGATGCTGTGGATCGCCTTCTCCCCCACGTCCAGGTCGAGCTGGCTGATCGCCACCAGCCCGCCGAAGCGCTTGGTGAGTCCCCGCGACACGAGGATGGCCATCCTAGACGTGCCCTTCCTGTGCTTCGACCATCTCGCCCTCGGGGATGCGGGGCACTTCCTCGTGCAGCTCCCGGCGGCGGGTCGCGGACGGCCAGAGCCCCTCCGGACGCAGAACCATCATCGCCATGAGCGCCGCCCCGTACACCAGGAAGCGGAAGTCGGAGAACTCGCGGAGCAGCTCCGGCAGCCCAACCAGGAACAGCGAGCCGACCACGACCCCGGGCAGGCTGCCCATCCCGCCGACGATGATCAGCGCCAGAACGTTGATCGAGACGAGGACCGAGAACGAGTGCGGGAACACGGAACCGACCATCACCGCGAAGATCGCCCCGCTCACGCCGGCGAACACGGCGCCGATCCCGTAGGCCAGCAGCTTCACGTTGATGAGGTTGATCCCCATCGCCTGGGCGACGTCTTCATCCTCGCGCATCGCCATCCAGGCCCGGCCGAGGCGCGAATCGCGCAGGCGGGCGGCGACGAACGCGATGAGCGCGCTCGCGCCCACGGTGATGAAGAAGAGCTGCTCCGGACCCCGAAACTCGAAGCCGAAGAGCACCGGCTTCGGGATGGTGAGCACACCCTGCGAGCCCCCGAGCCACGGCCGGAGGAAGTCCGAGAGCACGAGCAGGCGGATGATTTCGCCGAAGCCCAGCGTGGCGATCGCGAGGTAGTCCCCGCGGATGCCCAGGATCGGCAGGCCGAAGAAGACCCCGGAAATCAGCGACACGACCACGGCGATGAGCGTCGCCGTCCACCAGGACAGGTGTGCCACGGCGATCTCACTGCCGGTCGTGAGCAGACCCACGGTGTACGCGCCGACCGCAAAGAAGGCGACGAACCCGATGTCCAGCAGCCCGGCGAACCCGACCTCGAGGTTCAACCCCAGACCCATGAGCGTATAGAGCCCGACCAGCACAAGGACCTGGGAGAAGAAGGGTCCCACGAACAGCGGCAGGATGAGAATCGCGCCGACGGCGGCCACGAATCCCACGATCCGCAGCGCCTTGCGCTGCTCCGGGGCGAGGCCCGCCACCCGCCGCGTCGCCTTGGGCCGCTGCCGGTGCCAGGCGCTGCTGAACCCCGCGCTCACCACGGCCACGAGGACCGCCCCACGCACGGTCAGCCCGTCGAAGGTGAAAAGTACTTCGCGGATCCGTGCCGTCCGCTCCGTCTGCAGGAGCAGCTGCACCTGCTCTTGCATCAGGCCGACGACCAGCAGAGTGGAGATCCCCGTCGTCACCAGGGAGCGCACCTCGCCCGGCAGCAGGGTCAGCGCCCCCCCAAGGGCCGAGACCCCGGCGACGACGAGAACGATCCAAGGCAGCGCGTCGGTTCCGCGGGCGAACGACAGCACGGCGAACAGTTGGGGGGTCGCGCCGACGAGCATACTGCGGAGATTGACCACGGTCGACAGCGCGACCAGGATCGCCGGCAGCAACCCCGTGATCGCTCCGGCCAGCGCGGCCGCCGCGAGCTGTCTGACCGTGCCCGTTCCGGCGTGCTTCCGTGCGGCGGAGATCCCCGCCCCCAACGCCACGACGAGCAGCAGCAGGTGTCCCCCCGAAATCACGCCCGTGATGATCTGCCGCTGCTGCAGCGCTTCCACCAGGCCGACGAGCGAGATGAAGACCGCGCCGGCCCCCCAGAGGAGGCCGGTCCGCACCGTCTGCCGCCAGCGCTGTGGCTTCATCGTGCGCTAGGCCTTCTTCTGCGCGAGCCGCTCGCCGAGGATGCCGGAGGGGCGGAAGATGAGGACCATCACCAGCATCGTGAAGGCGATGACGTCCTTCAACTGGTATGGGGCGACGA
>MENB01000078.1:0-1995 GCA_001768125.1 Armatimonadetes bacterium RBG_19FT_COMBO_69_19 | reverse complement strand
CAGTCCCAGGAACATACCGCCCAGCATCGCGCCCGGGATGTTGCCGATACCGCCCAGCACGGCGGCCGTGAAGGCTTTGATCCCCGGATAGAAGCCCATGAAGAAGTGCACCTGCTTGAACACCAGGGCGTACAGCACGCCGGCGGCGCCCGCCGCGGCGCCCCCGATGGCGAAGGTGATGACGATGATCCGGTCGACGTTGATGCCCATCAGCGCGGCCACCTCGATGTCCTCGGACACCGACCGCATCGCCGTCCCCGTCTTCGTGCGCATCACGAACAGGTAGAGGGCGGCCATGAGGAGGAACGAGGCCACGATCACGACGGCCTGCGTGCGCAGGATGCCGATGCCGAGCACCGTCCACTCGCCCTTGAAGATCGTGAACTCCGGGTAGGCCTGATACCCGGAGCCGTAGAGCCCGCGCACCGCGTATTCGATGAAGAACGACGCCCCGATCGCCGAGAGCAACGGGACGAGGCGCGGCGCCCGCCGAAGCGGGCGGTACGCCACCCGCTCCACCAGCAGGGCCACGCCGAGCGAGGTCAGCATCGCGACGCCCATGATGACGGCCAGGCTGAAGAGCGGATTGCCGTTGAAGACGCCGCGCAGATGGAGGGCGCGGGCCGCGTAAAACGCGGTGTAGGCTCCGACCATGAAGATGTCGCCGTGGGCGAAGTTGATCATGCGCAGGATGCCGTAGACCATCGTGTAGCCGAGGGCGATGAGGGCGTAGATGGCGCCCTGGGACAGACCGAAGATGACGAAATCGATCCAGACCTCCCCGGGATAGCGGGCCGCACGGAACGTGCCGATCATCCCCCAGAGGATGACCGCCACGACGACCAGCCGGAACAGCCACAGGTAAAGGTCTACGATGGACAACCGGCGCCACCAGGCGCGCGGCATCGCCGCTGCGTTCACGCTCATCGCCGGCCCCGGCCCCTCCGTCAGGGGAAGTGCGCTAAGAGGGGGATGGACCGGCCGATCGACCGACCCATCCCCCAGCAGAGACAGGCTACCGCTGTGCCAACCCTACGGATACAGCTTCTTCGGGTCCGTCCCCGCGTTCCACTTGGCGGGATCGGCCGACAGGTGCTGGTAGACCGCGATCTTCGGGTCCGCGCAGTCGCCGGTCGCATTGCACGTGATGGTACCGGTCAACCCCTTGTAGCCCTTCGTGGCGAAGAGCGCGTCGCGCAGCGCCTTGCGCCCGATGTAGAGGTTCCCGGCGGAGTCCTTCTTGGCGACCCGCTCGATGGCCCGGAAGATGATCATCGCCGCGTCATAGGCATGCGGGTGGAAGGCCGAGATCGGCTTCTCCCCGTACTTCTTCTCGTGCTTGGCGACGAAGGACGTGTACGCCGGGCCCAGGACCTCCGGCGAGAGGTCGGGGCTCGTGTTGTACACCCCCACCACGGAGTCACCCGCCGCCTTGCGGAAGTCGGGTGAGAACGTACCGTCCGCGGACATCAGCTTGACGTTGCTCAGGCCCGAGACTTCCTTCGCCTGCCGGGTGACGAAGCCGCCGGCGGCGATGAAGATCGGGTAGTAGATGATCTCCGGCCGGCCCGCGGCGATCTTGGTGAGCATCGGCCGCATGTCCGTGTCCGTCGGCGAGATGGCCTCCTGCGAGGTCATGGTCCCGCCCAGCTTCTTGAAGTTGTCGGCAAAGGCGTTCGCTAGACCTTCGGCGTACGGGCTGCCGTCGTGGATCGTGGCCGCCCGGCCGAGCTTTAGTCTGTTCCGCACGAACTCCGCGGCCACCTTGCCCTGCACGAGGTCATTGTGCGCCGTGCGCATGTAGCCGTCGAAGTCCTTGCCGCGCTTGGCATCGGTGAGCCGCGGCGCGGTGTTGGAAGGGGAGACCGTCACGATGCCGGCCTTCCACAGGATCGGCGCGCCGGGCACGGCCTCGCTGCTGCAGGAACTGCCGATCGCCGCGACGATGTTCTTGTTGGCCGAGAGCTTCGTGGCCGCGGTCACGCCGCCTTCGGC
>MENB01000077.1:11284-11517 GCA_001768125.1 Armatimonadetes bacterium RBG_19FT_COMBO_69_19 | reverse complement strand
GTTGACCCTGCGTGTTTGGTTGCTTCCATCTGCATCCCCCTGCGCGCCGCACCGAATCAACGCCGCGGCTCTATCCGCGGCGCCTGACGAGTCACCCGCATGGTAGGTATTTGACGGTATGTTACGACAAACTCTCGGAATCCCCTTTTGGGCCCTGCCCCGGCATGATCGGGCGGGGACGGCGCAGATGCCAGTCGGTCGCCCGCTGATACGCGTGCCCGATGCGCAGGACC
>MENB01000077.1:10289-11182 GCA_001768125.1 Armatimonadetes bacterium RBG_19FT_COMBO_69_19 | reverse complement strand
AGCGGCATCCGATAGGCCTGCATGGCGAACTCGCGCCGGATGTCCTGTTCCGTAACCGGCCGGGAGTGATGCCCCTCGTCGATGCTGGGGGCGACCGTGGGTGTCGTCGGTGCCACAAGCACATCGCACGTCGCCAGGGCCTCGGTGACCTGGGCCACGACCGCCCTCCGGCCCACCTCCTCAGCCCAGCGTGCCGCGGCCGCCGGGACAAGCAGGCCGCGCGCCAGCCGGATGCGCACATTTCGATCGTAGCGATCAGCCGCGTGGCGCAGGGAGGACAGGTGTACGCGCGCCGCCTCCGGCTCCGCGAACGCGGTGTAGATCGCTCCAGCATCCCTGGCCAGTGGAATCGAGACCTCAGTCAGCGACGCACCCAGCCGCTGCAGGACCAACGCTGCGTCGTGCACGCTCGCGAGCGCCTCCTCGCTCAACCCTGGTCCGGGCAGGAGTTCGCGGACTAACCCGATGCGGATGCCGCGCAAACTGCCGTCGAGATCAGCCACGTAGTCGGGGACGGTGCCACCGTGCGTGGTTGGATCGCGGAGATCCCTGCCGGCGATCACCCGCAGGACAACCGCGGCGTCGGCGACGGTCCGGGCCATCGGGCCGAGCGTGTCCAGGTGCCAGACGGCCGGCAGGACGCCGTAGCGGCTGACAAGTCCCCAGGTCGGCCGCAACCCCGTTACCCCGCAGTGGGCGGCCGGATGCCGGATCGACCCTCCCGTGTCCTCACCGAGCGTCACCGTGGCCATGCCGGCCGCTGGCGCGGCGCCGGACCCGCTGCTGCTACCCCCGGTTTCGTGCGCCGGGTTCCACGGATTGCGTGGGATCCCGTATGTGTAGTGCCGCGGTCGTCCAAGCGCGAACTCCATCATATTGAGCTTGCCGAGCAG
>MENB01000077.1:0-10177 GCA_001768125.1 Armatimonadetes bacterium RBG_19FT_COMBO_69_19 | reverse complement strand
TATCGCGTACGGGATGCCGTGCAGCGCCCCGCGGTCACTACCCGAGCGCAACGCCCGCTCCGCCCGCCGCGCCTGCTCCATGGCCCGCTCGGACGTCACCGTGATGTAGGCGTGGAGATCAGGATCCGCTGCCGCGATGCGGGCCAGGTGCGCTGAGACGACTTCCACAGGACTCAGCTGCCGCGCGCGGTATGCCTGCCCCAGGTCCGCCACCCCCGCGTACAGTATGTCTTCCGCCGACATCCCTCTCATTTCGCTCCCGGCGGCGGGAATCCGGGAGGAACAAGCGCGCGTGGGTCGTCCGGATATTGCTCCATCAGACGCTGCAGAAGCCCCATCAGCACACGCAGGCGCCGGGCCACCTCCACGCATTCCTCGTCGTCGCCGATCTGCACCCCCCAGTCGGCCAGCGCGGCCCTGACGTGGAGCACGACGTCCCCCTCAGGTTTCACCGGTGGCCGGCCTTGCTCAGGAGGCCAGACTCCCGCATTGACAGAAATCGGGTATTTGTTGTAACATACCATCAATCTACCTGGCTTCGGACTCGAACGCAAGGATTCGCACGGATCGCAGGTACGCGACCGCCGGGGCAACGCGTCATGACCACCCACCAGAAGCACCCGCCCGCAGAACACCCGCCCCAGATCGGGGCAGTCTGGCCCACTCTTGAAGGAGGCGAGGCAATGCGCAAGCCTGACGACCACGATCAGCCCCTTACCTTGGATCAGGTCACCCGGGGGATGCAGTTTCGAAGGCTGAACCGGCGTGAGTTCTTGGCCTTCGTCAGCGCGGGCGCTGCCGCAGCGGCCGCCACCTCTGTCACGGGCAGACTCTTACCCCTCCAGCGGGTGACGGCGGCCCCCGGCGGGCCTGCGCCCAAGGCCGGCGGGACGCTGGTGTATGCAGTGGTCAGCGTGGACGACCGGTTCGATCCGGCGGCCACGACCTTCACATCCGTGCGGCAGATCACGGCGCACGTCTGCGAGCCGCTGGTCTGGGAATTGGGCCCGGGCCGGTACTACCCCGCCCTCGCCGAATCCTGGACCGTCTCCCCCGACGCCACGACGTTCACGTTCAAGCTCAAACAAGGTGTGCGGTTCCACGACGGCACGCCGTTCAACGCCGAGGCCGTGAAGTTCACCATGGATCGCATCGTCAGCCCGACGATGATCGCCGGCGCGGCCCGGGGCAACCTCGGCCCGTACGAGCGGACGGACGTCGTCGATGAGTACACCGCGCGCATCGTCATGCGCCGCGGCTACGCGCCATTCTTCGGCTACCTGAACGGCTATCTGGGGATCGTATCCCCCACGGCCGTCCGGACGATGGGGGACGCGAAATTCCTGTTCAACCCCGTCGGGACAGGGCCGTTCGTGTGGCGTGAGTTCGTCCCCAACGACCACATCACGCTCGTCAAGAACCCGAACTACAATTGGGCGTCGTCGGGGTTCAGTCGCAACGGGCCGGCCTACCTGGACGCGGTGATCATCAAGATCGTCCCGGAATCCACCGTGCGGGTGGGCGCGCTACGGACCGGGGAGGTCCACTTCATCGAGAGCGTGGATCCGCTCGGGCTCCGCGCGCTGCAGCGTAACCGGGGCATTGTCGTCATTCAGCAGGAGCAGAACGGCATTCCGCACTCACTGCTGCTCAACATGAGCACCCGGACGGACACCGGGAAGCCCGCCCGCACAGCGGAACTGGCCGTCCGGCAGGCGGCCTGTTTCGCCGTCGACCGCGCGGGACTGACCAAGACCATCTACGGGGAAACCGGCAAACCTGCCTGGAACTTCATCTCCCCACTGTCCTGGGGCTATGACCGGGTTGCGGCCGGCATGTTCAAGTACGACCCGGCCAGGGCGAAGCAAATCTTGGATGAGGCCGGCTGGAAGGTGGGACGCGGCGGTGTGCGCGAGAAGGGCGGAGAGCGATTGACCTTCGACCTCGTCTTCCGCGCCCGCAGGGACGAGCCGCGCTCGGAGTACATCCAGGCGAACTTGAACGACGTGGGCTTCGACTGCCGTCTTCTGGCTTTGGAAGTCGCGGCACAGCGCACCGCGATTCTCGGCCGCAACTACGAGGGCGTGTACACATGGGATCCGCAGAGCGACCCCGACATGCTCCGGGAGGTCGCGTACACCAGAGGAATCTACAATCGCTCCTTCTACTCGAACCCGCAGGTGGACAAGTGGCTCGACGATGCCATGGGACTGGTGAGCCAGGCCGCACGCAAGCCGCTGTACTCCAACGTGCAGCGGCAAATCATGCGGGACGCGATTGGCATCCCGTTCACCCACTCCCTGATGACCCATGCCAAGCGGGCCGAAGTCATGGGTGAGACCGTCGACGGCCTGGGCGCCACGACGATCTGGTACAACATCTGGCTGAACAAGTAAGGCGTACGGACCCCTCCCCCTCTGTCCGGCAGCGGCGACGCCTCGCCGCTGCCGGACGCCTGCCAGGAGGACTGCCAGCGGTTGCGAAGAAGGCACGGGCCGAGCCGGAGCGTGCATGCACAGGTTCATCGCACAGCGCCTGATCCACGTCATCCCCGTTCTGATCGGGATCTCCCTCCTCACCTTCTCCATGCTGCACCTGATCCCGGGCGATCCGGCACTCATCTACGCGGGGGATACGCCGCTGGGCGAGGAGCTCACCGCCCAGATCAGGCGCCTGCTCGGATTGGACCGTCCCGTGTGGGTACAGTACGCAGACTACATATGGCGCCTGGCCCGCGGCGACCTGGGGATCAGCATGCGGCACCGGGGGTCGGTGCGGGATAGCATCCTGCAGGCCCTGCCGGGGACGTTTCAGTTGACGATGGCGGCGATGGTGGTTGCCGTACTCGTCGGCACCGTCCTCGGCATCGTGGCCGCGGTGATGCACGGATCGTGGGTGGATACGTCCGCCATGGCCGTGGCGATGGTGGGCGTCTCCATGCCCACGTTCTATTCTGGTTTGCTGCTGATCCTGTTCTTCTCGTTCCGCCTGGCGTGGTTCCCCGCCACCGGCCAGGGGGGTATGGAACGCCTTGTGCTCCCGGCGCTAGCCCTGGGTCTCTCCTCGGCGGCCATCTTGGCCAGGCTGGTCCGCTCCAGCATGCTGGAGGTCCTCCGCCAGGACTACATCACCACCGCACGCAGCAAGGGCCTGGCGCCTCGGGTCGTGGTCTTGCGCCACGCCCTGAAGAACGCCCTCATCCCGACCGTGACGATCCTCGGCCTTCAGTTCGGCCATCTGATGACAGGGGCGGTGACGACGGAAATGGTCTTTTCCCGCCCCGGGCTGGGACGCCTGACCGTGACCTCCATCCTCAATCGGGACTACACGATGGTCCAGGGCATCGTGCTGTTTGCGGCAGTGTCATTCCTGCTCGTGAACCTGGTCGTCGACGTCGCGTATGCCGCCGTCGATCCGCGGGTGCGGTATGACTAGTGGGAGGAAATGTCCGTGGCGCGCCTAGCGGTTTCCCCGCCGACAAACGTGACAGATCGGGACCGCCCCCGTCGTACGCCGACAGCGCTCGCGATCCGCCGCTTCCGGCAGAGCCGGAGCGCGCTGGTTGGCAGCGTTGTGCTGCTCCTCATCGTTCTGTCCGCCCTCACCGCTTCCCGGTTGAGTCCTTACAACCCGCTCAAGATCGGTCAGGGCGAAGCCCTGACGCCGCCGAGCCGCGCCCACCCCATGGGCACCGACCGCTTCGGCCGCGACGTCTTCTCCCGCGTCCTCTGGGGTGGACGCACAACGCTCCCGGTAGGGCTCATCTCGGTGAGCATCGCCGCCACGATCGGCGTCAGTTCGGGGCTCATCGCCGGCTACCGGGGGGGCCGGATGGAGGCGGTGATCATGCGGATGGTCGACTTGATGCTGGCGTTTCCCGGCATCCTACTGGCGCTGTTCATCATCGCCATCCTGGGCGGCAGCCTGGTCAACCTGATGATCGCCGTCGGCATCGCCTCTATCCCAGACTACGTGCGGCTGACGCGGGGAATGGTCCTCAGCGCCAAGGAACAGGAGTTCGTTCTGGCGGCCCGGGCGCTCGGGTATCGCGAGTCGAACATCATGTTCCGACACATCCTGCCCAACGTGATGGCGCCGCTCGTGGTGATGGCCACGCTGCGCATCGCCAGCGCAATCATCACCGCCTCGGCGCTGAGTTTCCTCGGCCTGGGGGTACAGCCACCAACGCCGGAGTGGGGCAAGATGCTGGCCGAGGGCCAGGAGTTCCTCATCTACGCGTGGTGGGTGACGTTCTTTCCGGGCCTCGCCATCATGCTGACCGTATTCTCGATCAACCTGTTAGGAGACGGCTTGCGTGACGCGCTGGATCCGCGGCTGCGCCTGCGTGCCGCCAGCAAAAGCTCTGGGTAGAGAATCAGGTTCTGCTCGCGTCCACTCCACCCGCCATCGCCTGCATCAACGCCGCCACATGCTTGGTGTGCAGCCGGAGCTCCTCCAGCTGGATGTTCTCGTTGGGTCCGTGGATCATCGAGCCAGCGTGCGCGCCGCCTACCGCGACCACCGGAATGGACGACCAGCGCGTGAACGCGTAACGCGGGCCGGTGCCGGATGAGGTGGGCTCGATCGTGAAGGGGCGGCCGTACACGCGTTCTCCCGTGACCCGGACCAGGTCGGCGAAAGGATGGTCGAGCGGAGTTTTCGAGGGGTAACCGCGTGACAGCAACTGAACCTCCACGTCGCAGCCTTCTGCGACCAAGTGGGCGCGGAGGGCCTCCAGGAGCGTGTCGGGATTCTGCTCCGGGACGAGCTTGAACTCGAGCTTGGCGAACGCCGCGGAGGGCACGATTGTCTTGCCGCCCGGCCCCTGGTAGCCCCCCCCGATACCGGTCAGCGTGCACGTGGGTCTCGCGTACAGCTCGACCATCATCTCCCTGGCCGGTCGCGGGGGAAACGAGGCCTTCAGCCCGTAGCGGCCCAGCAGCGGCCCGGCGTCCGCACCGAGGCGGTCGTAAAGGGCGTCCTCCGCCGGCGAGGGCGGCACGACCGAATCGTAAAAACCGGGCAGGCGAACCCGTCCGTCTGGTCCGCGGACCAGTCCGAGCGCCCAAACGATC
Source organism: Armatimonadetes bacterium RBG_19FT_COMBO_69_19 (assembly GCA_001768125.1). Taxonomy (GTDB): domain Bacteria; phylum Sysuimicrobiota; class Sysuimicrobiia; order Sysuimicrobiales; family Kaftiobacteriaceae; genus Kaftiobacterium. Next base: position 5,102 of record MENB01000077.1, on the reverse strand, counting down.
TTCCAGATGGGGTTGGGGAAGATCCCGCCGAACCGGGCGTGGGCGTCGGAGGACGGACCGGTCGCGCGGAGTTCGACATGCAGCGTGCCCTTGTTCCCCAGGCGCAACACCGGGTTCCCCTGCTGGTCGGCTGAAGCCCCTTCCCAGATCAATCCGTCGCCGGTCAGCGCGGCGCGGTGGGCATCCACAAAGGCCACCAAGTGGGGGCTGCCCACTTCCTCTTCGCCTTCCACCACGTAGCCCACGGACACCGGCAAGCCACCCGTCACCTCCCGAAACGCGCGCAGCGCGGCGAGTCTCGCCACGAGGGAGCCTTTGTTGTCGGCTGCTCCTCGGGCGTAGAAAAATCCATCGCGCACCTCGGGCTGGAACGGAGGCGAGCGCCACTGGTCGAGGGGATCCGGCGGCTGCACGTCATAGTGGTTGTAGAACAGCAATCTCCTTGGGCTCTGGCCGGCCAGTCGGGCGAAGATCACGGGGTAGCCGGAATCGAAGCCGTGCGGGAGGACGTCCGCGCCGAGGTCACGGAAGCGCGCCGCAACCAGCGCCGCCATCTCCTGCATTCCAATGCCCTGCGCGGAAATGCTCGGCTGGGCGCAGAACGCGGTCAGCTCCGCCACGGTGCGGTCAAAGGTCTCGTCGATCCGGTGAAAGACCCGCTCGAGCTCCATCGTCCTCTCCGCGCCGGCTGCCGCGCGCGGCCCCGGCTGGCTCACTACCCCCAGACCTGCGAGAAGACCCGATACCAGTTGAGGCCCAGGACCTTGCGCACGTCGTCCTCACGGTACCCGCGCCCCAACAGCTCCACGGTCAGGTTCGGCACCTTGTCTGCGCGGTTGATCTCGGTCGCGTAGCGGAGCGCGAGGGGTGGGTTCACGGCGAACTCGGGATACGTGCTGGCGATACGCTGGCTGTCTGCCTCAGTGCGCTTGAACCCGATGTCGAACCCAATGCCGACGTGGTCGATGCCCGCGACGTCGATCATGTGCTCCATGTGATCCACGTAGTCCGCCAGCGTGGAGCCACGCTCCACACCGTCGTCCCGGAGGAATAGCGATAGACCCGCCACGCCGATGCACCCGCCGCGGGCGGCCACAGCGCGCAGGATGTCGTCCGACACCCCGCGGAAGTGGTTGCGCACCGCCTTGGCCACGGTGTGCGACACGATCACCGGCGCCGAAGAAGCCTCGACCGCGTCGAGCGAAGATCGCTCTCCTACGTGCGAGAGGTCGACAACGATCCCGAGCCGGTTCATCTCCTGCACCGCGACCACACCGAACCGGCTCAGGCCCCCGTCCACGCGCTCGCCGACGCCGTTGCCGACGTAGTTGCGATACTCATACGTCAACTGCACGACGCGCACGTCCAGACGGTGGAAGACCTCCAGCAGCGCCAGGTCGTCCTCAATGGCCTTTGCATTCTGAAACCCCAGGATGACGGCGATCTGCCCCGCCTCTTTGGCCTGGCCGATGTCGCCAGCGCGGCGTACGATCCGCACAGCGTCACCCAGCGCGCTCAGCCGGCGGCGCCACTTCACATAGTCTCGAATCGCGTCCCGGAAGTGGTGCTCCGGCCTGGGAACGGTGACGTTCAGGGCATTGATGCCGCCCGCGATCAGGGCCTGTACGTAGTCCTCCGTAAACTTGTCCTCCAGCGTGGAGTCCAGCGCGTTGATCACCAGGGCCTCCTGATGAAACCGACGCGCCGCCGCTTCATCTACCGCGATCTGCTTCATACCCTTCCCCCTCCGCGTCCGAAGTGTCACGCCTCGGCGCCGGCCAGGATGCACCGCACCGCCTGTTCCCTGGCGGCTACCGCCGCGGCCAGGCGGCGCCGGATCTGCTCCAGCTCGTCCTCGGCCGTCTGGATCCACTGACGGAGGTCTCCCAGGAGGCGGGCCACCTCTTCCGGGGACGGACCGCCGGAGTGCCGCCGCGCGATGGCCGCCTCCGGATCCATCCAGCCGTGGATCTCGGCCTCAGTGACCTGCAGCGGACGGCCCAGTTCGGCCCCAACCGCATTCAACCGCGCCAGAAGGGCTGGCTGATCACCATCCGCCGTCTCGCGCACCGCCCGGGCGACGATGCCGTGCGCGGTGCGGAAGGGTACCCTCCGCGTCCGGACTAGTTCATCGGTGATCTCCGTGGCCATCGTGAACCCGGAGGTAGCACGTTCGCGCATCCGTGCGGAGTTGACGCGCACGCAGCGGACCAACTGGCAGCTCACATCCAGCATGGCTTCCATTTCGCCCGCCGCCACCCAGAACGGCGCCACACTCTCCACGCTGATGTCCTGAGCGTGCGTGAACCCTGTTCCCTTTGTGGCGAACAACGCGTCCAGCAGGGCCGCCGCCACGTGCCCAGCCTTCGCCCGGGTCCGCTCCAGGGCGTTGGGGTTCTGCTTCTGCGGCATGATGCTGCTGCCGCCGGCGATCGCAGGATCGAGGAGGAGGAATCCGAACTCCAGCGTGGACCAGACATACCAATCCTCGATCCATCGCGCCAGCGTGGACGCGGTCAGGGCGAGCCCGGCCAGCAGCTCCAGAACACTGTCGCGCGATGCCACAGCGTCCTGTGTATGCGGTACTGGCCGGGCAAACCCGAGCAGCGCCGCGATGCGCTCGCGGTCGATGTCGAACCCCGTCCCGGCGAAGGCCGCGGCACCCATCGGGCACTCGTCCGCCCGGCCGCGCCCGTCGGCCAGGCGCTGGTAGTCGCGGCGCAGCGCCCACGCCACGCCCGTCAGGTAGTGACCGAACGTCGTCGGTTGGCCCGGCCGGAGGTGAGTGTAGCCGGGCATCAGCGTCCGCGCGTGCCCGGCGGCCAGGGTGACCAGGGCGCGGATAACGTCGAGCAAGAGGCGTCCGAGCCGCGCATCGTCATCACGCACCACCATCCGGGTCATCGTGGCGGTGATGTCGTTGCGGCTCCGCCCAATGTGCAGCTGGCCTCCGGCTTCCTCCCCGGCCGAGCTGGCGATCGCGGCCTCGACGGTGAAGTAGAGGTCTTCGCGCTCGGGATGGGCATCGAGCCGGCCCGGATCCAGCCGGATCCCCTCGTTCGCGTCCAGGAGCGCGCGGGCGGCATCCGAGGCAACCAGCCCGCGTTCCCGCAGCATGACAACGTGCGCGCAATTGATATCTAGCAGCGCTGCGAGAAAGCGGCGACGGTCGTCGGCCAGACGGGGGCCGCGCAGCCACCGGTCGACCGCGGTCTTGGACGGGTCAGGCGGCATCGGGGGCTACGCGGCGGACGCGGCGAGGCGCCCCAATCCGTCCTTGACGACCACCCCGTCCTTCATCACCAGCTCGGCGCGCTGCAGTACGGTGATGTCGTCGAGCGGATTGACCCCATAACCCGCGAGGTCCGCCCGCCGGCCCGGCTGCACCGTGCCGAAGTCCTCCTCCCGCCCCACGATCTCCGCGCCGCGGCGCGTCGCCGCGACAATGGCCTCCATCGGCGTGAGCCCCGCCTCCACCAGCACCGCACACTCCATCGGCACAGTGTCCAGCCGCGGCGGATCGGTGCCCGCCGCGATCTTGACCCCGGCCTCTCGCGCCAGGCGCACCCCGGCCATCAGCCCGGGCAGTTCACCCCGAGCAAACTCGACGACTGACTGGGGAGTGTTCCAGCGCTCCCCCCGATAGGCCATGGAGTAGGTGATGGACAGCGTGGGGACGAGATACGCCCCCTGCTTGACCATCAGCGCCACACACTCCTCGTTCACCCCGTTCCCGTGCTCGATGGTGTTCACGCCGGCCCGCAGGCAATTTAGGATGCCCTCTGTGCACATCGCGTGGGCGGCAACGTGTTTGCCCGCCTTGTGCACCTCCTCCGTCGCCGCCTGGATCTCCTCATACGTCATCTCCGGCCGCCCGGAGGGGGCGCCGGCGGTGGTGAACAGCTTGATGAAGTCCACCCCCGCCCGCAGCTGCTTCCGCACCACCCGCCGCGCCTCGTCCGCTCCCGTGATCTCGAAGACGAACCGCCGCGGCGCGTCCAGCACCGGCCCCCCACCCGTCGCCGCCAGCGCCGTCCCGCTCGCAAAGATCCGCGGCCCCCGGACCAGCCCCGCGGCGATCGCATCCCGCAACCCCAGGTCCAGGTTCTCCCGCGTCCCAATCTCCCGCACCGTGGTCACGCCCATGTCCAGCCACATCCCCGCGTTCTGCATCGCTCGGGCCACGAACGCCACGGTGTTCTCTTCGTAGTAGTTCCGGTACATGTGGTAGAAGTGGCAGTGCGCGTCCATCAACCCCGGCAGCACCACCCGGTCGCTCAGGTCCAGCACCGCGCCGTCCTTGCGGTCCACCTTGATCTTGTTCTGTGGCCCCACCTGGCTGAAACGCCCGCCCTCAATGACGATTGCCGCCTTCTCCAGCGGGTCCGTCCCCGTCCCGTCGATCAGCGTCCCTGCCAGCACCACCAACCGCTGTCCCTCCGCTGCCATCAGTGTGCCCTCCCCCTGCGCGCGGCGCCGCCGGTCACGTGCTCGCCCCTATCCACGGGCGCCTTCACGGTCATCCCGTCCTTCATGACAAACTCCACCTGCGCGAGCACGCGGATGTCGTCAAGCGGGTTGGCGGCGTACGCGGCCAGGTCGGCCCGCCGGCCCGCCTGCACCGTACCGAAATCCTGCTCCCGCCCCACGATCTCCGCGCCTCGCAACGTGGCCCCCACGATCGCTTCCATGGGCGTAAGCCCCGCCTCCACCAGCGCCTCGCACTCCATCGGCACGGTGTCCAGCCGCGGCGGATCGGTGCCGACGGCGATCCGCACGCCGGCTTCGCGCGCCAGGCGTACCCCGGCCTCGGCGGCCTTCAGAGCGCGTCGCGCATACTCAACGGCATCCGGCGGGGTGTTCCACTGTTCCCCTCGGTAGGCAATGGAGCGGGCAATCGACAGGGTCGGCACGAGGAAGGCCCCTGCCCGCGCCATCAGCGACGCAGCTTCCTCATCCAGATACCGGCCGTGCTCGATGGTGTTCACGCCGGCCCGCAGGCAGTCCTTGATCGTCACGGTGGCATGGGCATGGGCGGCAACGTGTTTGCCCGCCTTGTGCGCCTCCTCCGTCGCCGCCTGGATCTCCTCATACGTCATCTC
>MENB01000076.1:6744-9803 GCA_001768125.1 Armatimonadetes bacterium RBG_19FT_COMBO_69_19 | reverse complement strand
GCCGGTGAAGCGCCTCGATGAGGTGCGCGCGGCGCGGCAACCCGATCTGCGATGGGGGTCCCGATGAAGATCCTGTTCGTCGCCGGCGTGGCGCCCGTCGTCCGGGATGCGAAGGCTCGCCTCCTCACCGGCGTAAAGACGGAGCCGTGGGGGCAGGTGGTCGCCCGCCTGCTCAGCCCCGAAGGACTGCTGCTCGGGCTGACGTACACCCCGTGGATGCGGGGCCAGTGACGCTCGACGACATCCGTGCCGCCCGCGAGCGCATCGCGCCCTATGTCCGGCGTACGCCGCTGCATCCCCTCCCCCGCGGCCCGCTGTTGAAGCTCGAGAACCTTCAGGTCACGGGTTCGTTCAAGCCCCGCGGCGCGTTCAACTACGTGCTGGCGAACCGTGAGGCGTGCACGCGGGGCATCATCACGGCGTCGTCAGGGAACCACGGGCAGGCGGTGGCCTACGTGGCGAAGACGCTGGGGCTGCGCGCCGTCGTGGTCGTCCCTGAGAACGTCGCCGCCACGAAGGCCGAAGCGATCACGGGGTACGGGGCCGAGCTGATCCGACGTGGGCGCTACTCGGAGGAGCGCATCGCTCTCGCCCGGGAGCTGTCCGAGCGTCGTGGGCTGCACTACGTGCCCCCCTACGACGACCCGTTCATCATCGCCGGCCAGGGCACCGCCGGGCTCGAGATCGTGGAACAATGCCCCGACCTCGAGGCGGTCGTGGTCCCGGCGAGCGGTGGAGGGCTCATCTCGGGCGTGGCCGCGGCCGTGAAGCTGCTGCGGCCCAAAGCGCGGGTTATCGGGGCCGAGCCGGCGGGCGCGGCCCGCTTTGCGAGATCCCGCCAGGCCGGGGTTCCGGTTGTCCTTGAGACAGCAGAGACCATCGCCGACGGGCTCCGCGTGCTCACGCCCGGCCGCCTCACCTGGGAAGTGACCTCCCAATACGTCGACGAGTTCAGGCCCGTCCCCGACGAGGAGATCGCGGCCGCTGTCCGGCGTGTGCTTCTCGAAGGCCACGTGGTCGCCGAGCCCTCCGGAGCCACAAGCGTCGCCTGTGCCATATCCGCCGGGTTGACGGGACCGCGGGCCGTTGCCGTGCTGAGCGGTGGGAACGTCGACCCTTCCGTCCTCCAGCGCATTCTCTCAGCCTGACCCCGAGAAACCCCGAGAACGCAAGCTTTCGCGAGCGATCACGAGCTTGAGCCTGGATACGGACATTTGTTCGTGTGTCCCGGTCAAAGATGGCGACCGCGACAGGTTGATGTTCGTACATATGTTCGCTATATAATGGGTGCGGAGGTGACGAAATGGCCGCACCACTGACCGACAGACAGCGACAGGTTCTGGAGCACATCGCCATATCGATCCGGCGCAGCGGCATCGTGCCCTCCGTCCGTGAAATCGGCAGTGCGCTCGGCATGCGCTCGCCGTCGACCGTCCACCAGCACCTGACCGCGCTCGAGCGGAAGGGCTACATCAAGCGGGCCGGTGACCGCATGCGCGTGCTCGAGGTCCTCGACCGGCGGATGGTCCCGAACGGCGAGAACGTGGCGCACCTGCCTTTGGTCGGCCGGGTGTCGGCCGGCGTCCCCCTGCTCGCGGAAGAGAACGTGGAAGAGATGATCCCGGTCCCCCGGCGGATGGTCGGCTGGCAGGACGACAACTGCTTCCTGCTTACGGTGCGAGGGGATTCGATGATCAATGCCGGCATCCAGCCCGGCGATCTCGTCATCGTCCGGTCCCAACCGGCGGCCGAGGCGGGGGAGATCGTCGTGGCGCTGCTCGGCGAGGAGGCGACCGTCAAGCGTCTGCTGTACGATGGCGGGCGACCCTACCTCAAGGCGGAGAATCCGCAGTACGCGCCGATCTTCGAGGCGTTCGAGATCATCGGCAAGGTTGTCGGGCTGATGCGCCGGTACGCGGGAGGCCAGGCATGAGCGTCCGTGCGGTCGCCGTGCGCAATGGTCCGGGGATGCTGTCCGCGCCCGCGGTCGCGCTGCACGGTGCGCGTCCGGTCCGGAGCGTGCCGCGGGCGCGGCGCCATGTACACGCGGCGCTAGGCGCCGCGTGGGGGCGCTTTGCCGACGACCACCGGCTGATTCGATTCAAGCTGTTGCTGCTGGGGATAATGGTTCTGGCAGCGATGGCGCTGGAGGTGCCATGGTAACGTGACGTCCCTGGAAGTGTTCACCAGCACGGCGTACCGCGACGGCCGGGCCGGATCGGGCATCGTGATCCGCGTCTCCGGACAAACCGTCCGCGTGATCCGCCGGGCCGTGCGTGCCGAATCCCGCGCGGAGGGAGCCTACCGCGCGCTTCTCCACGGGGTGTGGAAGGCGCGCGGTACCGGCACGCGCCACATCCACGTCTCCTCCGACTCCGCGGAGATCGTGGAACAGGTCGCGGGGCGGGCCCACGTCCCCGCCGAGCTCACCGGGCTCTATCTGCAGACCCGGGCCCTGCTGAACGCGTATCGCCGGAGCGCCGTAAAGTACGTGCCCCGCGAGCAGAACGCCGAGGCCGCCCTCGCCGCGATCGAGGCGCTCGATCAGGACGGCGTCGTCTCCGACCTTGAAATGGACGATCTTGAGATGCTTCCCCTCTTTTCCACCCTCCCGATCGGGCCGTAGGCTCTTGCCCGGCGCGCACGGGCAAAGAAGGGTCACAGCGCGGACGTGCGAAGGGAGTATGCATGCGTCTGCGCCCTCCCAGGCCGCTGGCCATCGCCGCCGTCTTATCGGCACTAGGTGATGGACCTCAAGGACCCACCTGCCCCCCGCCGAAACAGTAGACTCCGTGGGCGAAGCGGAGGCCAGAGCGTTCCTCGAAGCCGGCGAGCGCCATCTCAACGCGGGCGACCACCCCGCCGCCGAGCAGGCCTTCCGAAGTGCGGTGGCCGCGGCCCCGGATTCGGGCGTTGCGCACAGCAAGCTCGGCGTGGCGCTGGCTCAGCGGGGCCAGATCGACGCCGCGATCGGCGAATTCTCGAAAGCGATTGCGCTGCAGCCCGGCTACGCCCCCGCCTACAGCAACCTGGGCAACGCCTACCGCCAGAAAGGGATG
>MENB01000076.1:0-6714 GCA_001768125.1 Armatimonadetes bacterium RBG_19FT_COMBO_69_19 | reverse complement strand
GCCGTGGCCCTCGATCCGGACTACTGGGTCGCCCATCAGAACCTGGGCGCGCTGTACAAACAAACGGGACGGGTCGGTGAGGCGGTCGAACACTTCAAGAAGGCCACTCGTCTGTCGATGCGCCGTCCCGAGCGCGCCGGCGTCTCCGCCCGGCGCGCGGGGTGCCTGACGCGTGTCGCCGCGGTGGCCGTCGTTGCCGCCGCGGTTGCGCTCTCGGTGTTTAGGACGTAACACGGGCAAAATGGGATGACTGCCGCTGGAGGCCTGAGATGGTTCGCCTGCTCCCCCGGGAAGAAGTGTTCTTCACTCTGTTTAATGAGTCGGCGCAGAACATCCTCGAGGCGGCCCGGAAGCTCCAGGTCTTCCTCGACGACTTTAGGGATGTGGCGAAGCGCGCCGAGGAGATCAAGGCCCTCGAGGACAAGGGCGACGATCTCACCCACGGCATCATCGACCGGCTGAACCGCACCTTTGTGGCGCCCCTCGACCGGGAGGACATCTTCGATCTGGCCAAGCAACTCGACGACGTCATCGACTGGATCGAAGCATCCTCATCCCGCATCGCCGTGTACCATGTGGCGGAGATTACCCCGGAGGCCCGCGAGCTCGCGCACATCATCGTGCATGCCTGCGAGGCGATCGTCGAGGCGATGGCCAACCTCAAGCGGCTCGACCGTGTGACCGGTCACCTGCATGAGATCAATCGGCTCGAGAACCTGGCCGATCACGTGCAGCGGGACGCGATCGCGAAACTCTTCGCCATGGACGGGAACCCCATCGAGGTCATCAAGTGGAAGGAGATCTACGAGACCCTCGAAGAGGCGACCGACCAGTGCGAACACGTCGCGCACGTGCTCGAGAGTATCCACGCGAAGAACATGTGAGCGCGTGATGCCGGCCGTCATCCCCGCGGGGCTCATCCCCGTCCTCCTGCTCGTCCTCGCCGCCGAGTTCGTGAACGGCTGGACCGACGCGCCCAACGCCATCGCCACCGTCGTCAGCACGCGGGTCCTCACGCCCGGCTTGGCCCTGGTCATGGCCACGGCGCTGAACATCGTCGGCACGATGGCCGGCACCGCCGTGGCTGCGACCATCGGCAAGGGGATCGTGGACCCGGAGACGATCAACACCGTGACGATCGCCGCGGCGATGCTCGCCATCGTGATCTGGAGCACGCTGGCCTGGATGCGCGGGCTGCCGACCAGCGAGAGTCACGCCCTGGTCGCGGCGCTCGCTGGCGCGGGCCTCGTCACCGCAGGGCCGCAGGTCCTGCAGTGGGACGGTTGGCGCAAGGTCCTCATCGGCCTGGGGTTCTCGACCGTGCTCGGCTTCGGGGGCGGCTTCGCCATCATGCTCGCCATCTCGTGGCTTTTCCGCCGCACGCCGTTGAGCCGGGCCCGGCGTCTCTTCGGCCGGCTGCAGGTCTTCTCCGCGGCGTTCATGGCCTTCAGCCACGGCACGAACGACGGCCAGAAGTTCATCGGCGTCTTCACGCTCGCGCTGATGCTGGGCGGCGTGATCCCCGAGTTCCGGATCCCGCTGTGGGTCATCTTCCTCTGCGCGCTCACGATGGGGCTGGGCACAGCAGTCGGGGGCTGGCGCATCGTGCACACCATGGGCCTGCGCCTGACCAAGCTCGAGCCGTATCAGGGGTTCGCCGCGGAGACGGCCGCGGCGTCGGCGATCGAGCTCGCGACGCGCCTGGGCATCCCGGTCAGCACCACGCATACCATCAACACCGCGATCATGGGCGTCGGGGCGGTGCGGCGGGTCTCCGCGGTGCGCTGGGGGGTGGGGCTGGAGATCGTCACGGCGTGGGTCCTGACCTTCCCCGCCTGCGCGGCCATCGCCGCGGCGGCGACCTTCCTCCTGCGGCTGCTCTTCTAGCGTATAATGCGGTAGGAATAGCCCCCGGCCCGGTGACGTTCCTGGGCCTGCCGGGAAAGTATCAGCTGGAGGTCAGCGGAATGGGCAAGGCGGTTCCGGTCAGCGAGAAGGACTTCGACGCGCAGGTCATCGCGAGCGACGTGCCGGTGCTGGTCGATTTCTGGGCCGAGTGGTGCGGCCCGTGCCGGATGATCGCGCCGATCGTCGAGGACCTGGCGGGCGAGTTTGAGGGACGCCTGAAGGTCGTCAAGGTGGACGTGGACGAGAACAACAACCTGGCGTACCGCTACGGCGTGATGAGCATCCCGACCCTGGGCCTCTTCAAGGGCGGTCAGCTCGTGGAGCGGCTCGTCGGCTACATGCCGAAGCAGGAACTGAAGAAGCGGATCGAGCAGGTGGTGGGCGCGAAGGTAAGTTGACGGTGGCGCGTCGGCGCCCCCGTCCGAATGGTCCTATGCAGTGGGGCCTGGAACCTCCCGGGCCCCGTTGCTGTTTTCTACCTCTGCGCGGTGAGCCAGCGCTCGGCGTCGATCGCCGCCTCGCAGCCGTAGCCCGCGGCGGTCACCGCCTGGCGATAGGTGTGGTCATGCACGTCGCCCGCGACGAACACGCCCTCGACGCTCGTCATCGACCGCCGCACCCGGACGATGTAGCCGTTTTCGTCCATCCGCAGTTGCCCGGCGAACAGGTCGGTGTTGGGCTTGTGCCCGATGGCGACGAACACGCCGTCCACGGGGCGCGTGGCGACCTGGCCGGTGAGCATATCGCGTAGAGCGACGCCGCTGACTTTGCCGTCGCCGAGGATGTCCGCCACGACGGCATTCCACACGAAGCCGATCTTCTCGTTCTCCTGGGCCCGCTGCTGCATGATCTTGCTGGCGCGCAGTTGGTCCCGGCGGTGGACGACGGTCACAGACTTCGCCAGCTTCGCCAGGTAGAGGGCCTCTTCCATCGCGGTGTCGCCGCCCCCGACCACGACCACGTCGCGGTTGCGGAAGAAGAACCCGTCGCAGGTGGCGCAGGTGCTCACCCCGCGGCCCATCAGCCGCTGCTCGCCGGGCAGGCCGAGGAGCTTGGCCTTCGCCCCGGTGGCCACCACCAGGGCCCTGGCCTCGTGCCGCTCCCCGGACTGGAGCGTGACCGTGAAGGGGCGGGTGGACAGATCCACGGCGGCCGCGTCCTCGGCGACGAACTCCGCGCCGATCCGCTCCGCCTGGGCGCGCATCGCCGCGATGAGATCGGGCCCCAGGACGGGATCGGCGAAGCCGGGGTAGTTCTCGACCTCGGTCGTGAGCATGAGCTGGCCGCCGGCTTCCGCGCCGGAGGCGACCAGCGGGTGCAGCCCCGCCCGGGTGGCGTAGATGGCCGCGGTGAGGCCCGCCGGCCCCGAGCCGAGGATGATGACGTGGCGCATGCTTGTGTGCCGACCTCCGCCCTTGGAACGTTCCCCGTCCGCCATTGTATTCCGTCCCGCTGCCGTCCCGCCACCCCCCATGACAATGCCATTGGTAAGGTTCTTGACAGCCATCATGTCAATGATTATCGTGAAGGGTGCCCGGAGGTGGTGGCGTGAAGCAGCGCCGGGACGATCGTCCCGTCTACGTGATCAGCATCGCGGCGGACCTCGCGGGCCTGCACCCGCGCACCCTGCGCATCTACGAGGAAAAGGGCCTCGTGCAGCCGGCCCGCCGCAACAACACGCGCCTGTACTCCGATCGGGACCTGGAGCGCGTCCGCCTCATCCGGCACCTCACGCAGGGGCTGGGGCTCAACTTGGCCGGCGTGCGGGTCCTGCTGGAGGTCTATGAGCGCATGGAGTTCCGCGGGTCGCGGAATTCGATGAGCTGGGTGTTTGAACGCACGATCCGACGGAGGCGAGAACGATGAGTCTGATTCGCTGGGATCCAGGTGCCGAAGAGCGAGCGGGCCAAGCCCAAGACCGTCAAGGTCGGGGTCGGCGAGTAAGTCCCGCCGCAGAGGGAGGAATCAGCTGACATGCCCAAGGTTGTCGGCATCGATCTGGGCACGACCAACTCCGTCATCGCGGTGGTGATCGGCGGGGAGCCGCAGGTCATCCCCAACGCGGAGGGGAGCCGCCTCACGCCGTCGGTCGTCGCTTTCACGAAGACCGGGGAGCGCCTGGTCGGCCAGATGGCCAAGCGCCAGGCGATCCTGAACCCCGAGAACACCGTGTACTCAATCAAGCGGTTCATGGGGCGCCGGGTCGCGGAGGTGGAGACCGAGCGCAAGATGATCCCCTATCGCGTCGAGGAAGGCGCGAACGGGATGGCCACGGTGCGGCTCCCCGCCCCCAGCAAGACGTTCACGCCCGAGGAGATCTCCGCGATGATCCTGCAGAAGCTGAGGGCCGACGCGGAGGCGTATCTCGGCGACAAGGTCGTCGAGGCCGTGATCACCGTCCCGGCCTACTTCAACGACGCGCAGCGCACGGCGACGAAGAACGCCGGCGAGATCGCCGGCTTGAAGGTGCTGCGCATCATCAACGAGCCGACCGCGTCAGCGCTGGCCTACGGCCTGGACAAGAAGGGCGCCGAGACCGTCCTGGTCTTCGACCTCGGCGGCGGGACCTTCGACGTCACGGTCCTGGAGATCGGCGAGGGCGTCTTCGAGGTCAAGGCGACGAACGGGGACACGCATCTCGGCGGCGACGACTGGGACGAGCGCGTCGTGAACTGGCTCGCCGACCAGTTCAAACGGGAGAACGGCATCGACCTGCGGCAGGACCGCCAGGCCCTCCAGCGGCTGCGGGAGGCCTCGGAGCGCGCCAAGGTGGAGCTCAGCACCGTGACGCAGACGACGATCAACCTCCCCTTCATCACCGCCGACGCGAGCGGGCCGAAGCACCTCGATTACGTCCTGACCCGCGCGAAGTTCGAGGAGATGACGGCCGGCCTAGTCGAGCGCTGCATCGGGCCGTTCAAGCAGGCCCTGGCCGACGCGAAGATGACGGAGAAGGACCTCGACCAGGTGATCCTGGTGGGCGGCGCGACGCGCATGCCGATGATCCAGGAGCTCGTGCGGCGGCTGACCGGCCGGGAGCCCAACAAGGAAGTGCACCCGGATGAGGTCGTGGCGGTCGGCGCCGCGATCCAGGCGGGCGTGCTCTCCGGTACGGTGCGCGAGGTTGTGCTGCTCGACGTGACGCCGCTCTCGCTGGGCGTGGAGACGCTGGGCGGGGTGATGACCCCGCTCATCCCGCGGAACACCACGATTCCCACGCGCAAGAGCGAGGTCTTCACCACCGCCCAGGACAGCCAGACGCAGGTTGAGATCCACGTCCTGCAGGGCGAGCGGCAGATGGCCCGCGACAACCGCACGCTGGGGCGCTTCATCCTGGACGGCATCCCCGGGGCGCCGCGCGGGGTGCCCAAGATCGAGGTGACGTTCGACATCGACGCCAACGGCATCCTCGATGCGAAGGCGCGGGACACCGCGACCAGCCGCGAGCAGTCGATCAAGATCACGGGGACGTCCACTTTGTCCAAAGACGAGGTGGACAAGATGGTCAAGGAAGCCGAGCGCTTCGCGGAGGAAGACCGCCGCAAGCGCGAGGAAGCCGATATCCGCAACCGCGCCGACACGCTCGTGTACCAGACCGAGCGCATGCTGAAAGACGTCGGGGAGAAGATCAGCGCGGACGAGCGCGCGCAGGTGGAGGCGAAGCTCAAGGCGCTGAAGGACGCGATCGCCCAGGGCGACGTGACGAAGATCTCTGCCGCCGTCGAGGAGCTCCAGCAGGCGAGCCACAAGCTGGCGGAGGCGATGTACGCGAAGGCCGCGGCCGGCAGCCCCGGCGGGGGATCACCCGGGGGTGCGCCGCCCCAGGGCGGAGAGGCCAAGGCGGGTGACGAGGTCATCGACGTCGACTACAAGCGGAAGGATGAGAAGCCGTGACGGAGGAGCACTCTGATCGGCCGGCCGAGGAGCCCCGCCCCGAAGCGGTGGCCCCGGAGCAGCCGGCGCCGGAGCTGACCGACGACGTCGCCGCGCTGCGGGCGCAGGCGGACCGCTATAAGGCGGAAGCCGAGCGCAACTGGCAGCAGTTCCTCCATGCCGCCGCGGATCTGGAGAACTACAAGAAGCAGGCCGTCCGGCAGCGGGATGAGGCGGTGCAGCGGGTGCGCACCTCGCTGCTCTCGGTCGTCCTCGCCGTGGTGGACAACCTCGAGCGGGCGCTGGAGCACAGCGCCGCATCGGAGCCGGGGGCGGTCCTGGAAGGGATCCGCATGACCCACCGCCAGGTCATGGACATGCTGCACAACATGGGGGTCCGGCCGATCGAGGCGCGGGGGAAGCCGTTCGACCCGCGCGTCCATGAGGCGATCGACGTCGCCCCGGCCCGCGACCTGGGCGCGGCCCCCGACACCGTCGTCGAGGAGATCCAGCGCGGCTATCTGCTGAACGGCGAGATGCTGCGCCCGGCGCGCGTCCGTGTCGCCAAGTAGCATGGAGTTCAAGGACTACTACAAGATCCTGGGGGTCGAGCGCGGCAGCGACCAGAAGGCGATCAGCGCCGCGTTCCGGAAGCTCGCGCGCCAGTACCATCCGGACATCAACAAAGCGAAGGGCGCCGAGGACCGGTTCAAGGAGATTAACGAGGCCTATCAGGTCCTCGGCGATTCGCAGAAGCGCACGCGGTACGACCAGATGTACGAGGCGTACCAGCACGGCGGCGTCGACTGGCAGAGTGTCTTCGGCGGCGCCGGCGGTGGGGGCGGCTGGCAGACGCCTGACGGCTGGACGGTGACGTTCGAGGGGTCCCCCGAGGGGGTGGAGGATCTGCTCGGCGGCCTCGGCGGGTTCAGC
>MENB01000075.1:1985-9050 GCA_001768125.1 Armatimonadetes bacterium RBG_19FT_COMBO_69_19 | reverse complement strand
TCTTCCCCTTTGTAGGTTGGAAGGGATCATTCTATGGGGACCTACACGCCACTGGAAAAGACAGCGTGGCGTTCTACACGGAGCGCCGAGTCGTCACGACGCGCTGGTTCTAGCCACCTCGGTAGATGTCCGGCGAAGCGCCGAGGGTGGGCCATGAACGACGCCCTGTGTGAATCGTCTCCTTCGCGGGACACGAGGAAATGGGGTCCACATGTTCGCCTGCAGGTCGGCGGCCTCTTGCTCGGTGGAGGGCCGTCGGGCGGCTGAGGGGCTGCTCGGGTGTGTGGCCTGGTCGTGGACGTCCAAGCCGGTGGCCTTGCCAGGTACGCAGGTGGCCCACGGTCGGGTTGCTGAGAACGATGCAGACGAAATCATCGCCGCCGGCCGCACGTGCCGGGCCGCATGGTGCACCTCCTGGATTCCCGATGCAGCCCCTCGCCCGGAAGGGAGTCGGCGCGGATGAAGATCGCATGATGGTTGTGCAAAGGATAGGAGAAGACGCCGCCTGCGCGAATCCTCTCCACTCATATTCCCACCCGCTTCCGGGAGAAGAGGAGAGTTCGCTGTGACTGGACTGCATCGGCGTTTTCCGGCACTGTTCGTGGTAGCCCTCCTGGTCCTGAGTTCTGCGATCCCGGTCGGGGCCGCGCCCGCCGGCTCGCTCCTGCGCATCGGGATTGACGTCGACGCCGGCACGCTGGATCCCCGGCTGGCCAACGACACCACGGCGCGCCGTGTGATCGAACAAGTCTTCGACGGCCTCGTCGAGCTCGACCCGGAGCTGCGCGTCCGCGGCGCGCTCGCCGAATCCTGGACCCAGGTCTCTCCCACGGTGTGGGTGTTCAAGCTGCGCCGGAACGTCCGCTTCCACGACGGGGCGCCGTTGACCGCGGGTGACGTCGTCTTCACCTACACGACGATCCTGGATCCGGCGTTGCGCGCGCCGCTGCGCGGGCTCTACACGCCGATCACGAAGGTCGAGGCGGTCGATGACGGGACCGTGCGCTTCACGCTCAGCGCGCCGTACGCGCCGCTGCTGAAGTACGCGGACATGGGGATCGTTTCGAAAGGGGCGGTGGAGCGCCTCGGGGCGGAGTTCGCGGCGAAGCCGGTCGGCACGGGCGCGTTCAAGTTCGTCTCCTGGCAGCGCAACAGCCGGATCACCCTCGAGGCCAATCCCGAGTACTGGAAGGGCCGGCCGAAGCTGGGCCAGGTGGTGTTCAACATCATCCCCGATAACACGACCCGGGCCGCGGCCCTGGAGTCCGGGGACGTGGATCTCATTCACTCCCCGCTCTCCCCGCAGGACGTGGCGCGGCTCAAGAACGCCCAGCGGGTGCGCGTCGTGGAGACGACGGGGCTCGGCATCACCTACCTGAACATGAACATGGTGGATCCCGTGATGCGGGACGTGCGCATCCGCCGCGCCATCGCCCATCTCATCCCCCAGCAGACGATCGTCAAGCAGATCTACCGAGAGATGGACCGGCCCGCCACCTCCGTGCTGCTGCCGGCGTGGTCCGGAGTCTTCACCGATCAGATCGCCCAGCCCGGGCACGACATCACGAAGGCGAAGGCGCTGCTGGCGGAGGCCGGCTGGACGGACAGCAACCGCGACGGCGTGCTGGACAAGGGCGGACAGCGGCTGGCCATCTCCGTCCGCACGCACAGCGAGGATCCGAACCGCATCCAGGTCGTCGAGCTGCTCGTGAGCATCCTGCGCTCCTCGGGGATCGACGCGCGCGTCGAGATCACCGAGTTCCCCGGGTTGCTGCAGGCGCTGCTCTCCGGCAACTACCAGGTCGTGCTCGTCGGCTGGCTGGGGCTCGTCGATCCCGACCGGGGGATGTACAACCAGTTCCACAGCAAGGGCACTCAGAACTGGGAGAAGTACACAAACCCGCGCGTGGACGCGCTCCTCGATGAGGGGCGGCAGAAGGCCGACCCGGCCGAGCGGGCGCGCGTGTACCGCGAGGTCGCCCGCATCGTGGCGACCGATCTGCCGTACTTCGTGCTGACGTACCAGGGCTACATCGTGGGTGTCAACCGGCGGGTCGAGGGCTTCACCCCGATCCCCAGCGGCAGCTTCCGGTCGCTGTGGACGACGAGCGTCCCATAGGCTGATCCGCGAGCGCGATGGCTCGCTACGCCGCCCGGCGCCTGCTCCTGCTGGTGCCGGTCATCCTCAGCGCGGCGGTCGTGACGTTCGCGCTGCTCCTGCTCCTGCCCGGGGATCCCGCCCTGGCGCTCCTGGGGCAGGAGGCGTCCGAGGTGGAGCTGGCCCGCTTCCGCCATCTCCTTGGGCTGGACCGCCCGGTCCTGGTGCAGCTCGGGCTGTACCTCTGGCGGGTCGCGCACGCCGACTTCGGCCGTTCGATCACGCTCGACACCCCTGTCCTCCGGTTGATCAGCTCCACCCTGCCGGCGACGCTCGAGCTGGCCACTGCTTCGCTCTTCCTCGCCGTCCTGGCAGGGATCCCGCTGGGACTGCTCGCCGCGCGCCGGCGAGGCACCCCGGTGGACACCGGGACGATGCTCCTCGCGCAGCTCGGCGTCTCGATGCCCGTCTTCTGGCTCGGCGTGCTCCTCATCTTGCTGTTCGCCGTCAAGCTGAACTGGCTGCCGTCCTTCGGGCGGGGCGAGCCGCTGCTGAGCGCGCTGGTCACCGGCGATACGGCGGTGGCCGCCGACAGCCTGCGGCACCTCATCCTCCCCACGTTCACGCTGGCCTTCTTCAACCTGGCGCTACTGAGCCGGTTGACACGGTGGGCGATGCTCGAGGTGCTCGAGGAAGACTACGTGCGCACCGCACGCGCGAAGGGGCAGCGGGAGCGGCTGGTGCTCTACCGGCATGCTCTGCGCAACGCCCTCCTGCCGATCGTGACGATCGTCGGCCTGCAGTTCGGGAATGCCCTGGGCGGCGCCGTGGTCACCGAGACCATCTACGGCTGGCCGGGGATGGGACGGCTCGTGGTGCAGGCCATCGGGCAGCGCGACTTCCCCGTGGTGCAGGGCGCGGTCCTCGTACTCGCGCTGCTCTTCTCGCTCTTCAACCTGCTGGTGGATCTGACGTATGCGATCATCGATCCGCGCATCCGCTACGAGTAGTCGCGGCCAGGCGCTGCGCCGCCTCACGCTCTCTGCGAAGGTTGGGATACTCGTGCTCGCGGTCATCTGCCTGGCCGCTATGGTGCCCGTGCTGTTCACCCGCGTCAACCCGGAGACAGTCGACATGATCGCCCGGCTGGACCCCCCATCGGCCGGCCACCCGCTCGGAACCGATCACCTCGGGCGGGACCTGCTCAGCCGGCTGGTCTTCGGGGCGCGGATCTCGCTGCTCGTGGCGATCGCCTCCGTGGGCGGCGCGGTCGCCATCGGCGTTGTCATCGGCCTCCTCGCCGGCTACTACGGGCGCTGGGTGGACGGTGCGACGATGCGCGTGGTCGACACGTTTCTCGCGTTCCCGGCGATCCTGCTCGCCCTCGCTCTCGTCGCGGTGCTGGGGGCCGGCGCCACCAGCGTGATCGTCGCGCTCGCCCTCGTGTTCTGGACACAGTACGCGCGCGTGGTGCGGGCGGTGACCCTCGCGGAGAAGGAAAAGGCTTACGTGGAAGCGGCGCGAGCCATCGGCGCGGGTGACCTGCGCATCCTGCTTCGGCACATCCTTCCCAACGTGCTGTCCCCGGTGATCATCCTGGCCACGCTGGGCATGGGGACCGCGGTCGTGGCCGAATCGACGCTCTCGTTCCTGGGGATGGGCGTGCAGCCCCCGGCGCCGTCGTGGGGCTGGACGCTGGCCTTTGGAACACGGTACCTGAGAGACGCCCCGCACATCGCCACCTTCTCCGGTCTCGCGATCATGGCGACCGTGTTGGGGTTCAATCTGCTGGGAGACGGGATCCGGGATCTGCTCGATCCGAAGTTTCGCCCGCAATGACGAGAGGAGACTGCTGATGCCCACGCGTACCTACCGCCCCATCCACATCGGGACGCTCGCCAGCGGGACCGGGCTGCTCCTGCCCGTGCACGAGATCCGGGGAGACCGGCCCGGTCCTACCGTCGGGATCTCGGCCGGGATCCACGGGGAGGAGGCCACGGGGGTCGAGATCGTCTATCAATTCCTCAAGACGCAGGATCTCGCCGGGCTGGCCGGCCGGCTGCTGGTCATGCCGGTCGCGAATCCCTTTTCGTACGCGGCGGTGTCGCGCGGGACGCCCATCGACATGATGAACCTGAACCGCGTTTTCCCCGGCAACGCGGGCGGGCATCTCACCGAGCAGATCGCCCACAAGATGGTGGAGGACTTCCTCAAGCAGCTCGACGTCTACGTGGACCTGCATGCGGGCGGTTCAACCCCCACGGTGGA
Source organism: Armatimonadetes bacterium RBG_19FT_COMBO_69_19 (assembly GCA_001768125.1). Lineage (GTDB taxonomy): Bacteria > Sysuimicrobiota > Sysuimicrobiia > Sysuimicrobiales > Kaftiobacteriaceae > Kaftiobacterium. The sequence continues at coordinate 4,684 of MENB01000075.1, read as the reverse complement.
CTACGTCTACATCATCAACGCCGAGCAGCTCTCGCGCGCGTTCGGTTCGCGCCTGCTGTACCGGCCGAAGGAGACTCTGAACGGCACGTCGATCAGTGTGACGCGCGAGCTGGGGATCCGCTCCGTGGTCGTGGAGCTGGGGGGCGGGCGGGTGGATCAGCGGGAGTACGTGGCCCGCGGCATCGCGGGGCTGCTCAACATCCTTCGTACCGTCGAGGTGCTTCCGGGAAAGGCCACGCCGCCGCCGGCTCAGACCGTCCTGCGCGAGATCGTGACCGTGCGCCCGCACCACGGCGGGCTGCTGCTCCCCGAGGTGACGGCGGTGGGTGGGGAAGTGCGGGGCGGCCAGGTGCTCGGTCGCGTCGTCAGCCCCTATTCGATGGAGGAGCTCGAGGTTATCCGGTGCCCGTTCGAGCGCGGGGTCGTCGTCCTGACCCACCTCGTGCCGAGCGTCGTCGAGCCGGGGATCTACGGCTTCATGATCGGGAACCTGAGTTCCGCCGAGGGCTGAGGCCCGAAGGCGCGAAGTCATCTATACATGGCGCGGCGCGACTTGTACACGCTGTCCGCAACGGAAATCGCGGCAGGCGTCCGCTCGTTGGAGTTCTCCCCTGTGGGGGTGACCGAGGCGTGCCTCGCGCGGATTGAGCACCTCGACCCGAAGGTGCATGCGTGGGTATACGTCGATAGGTTGGGCGCCCTCGAGGCGGCGCGGACGCTCGAGGCGGCGGCCCGCGCAGGCCGGTTCCGCGGACCCCTGCATGGAGTGCCGGTTGCGCTCAAGGACATCTTCGATGCGGCGGGTCTCGTCACGGCCTCGGGCGCAGGGGCGTTTGCCCACCGCCGGCCGGAACGCGATGCGCGAAGCGTGGCGCTCCTGCGCGAAGCCGGCGCCGTCATCCTGGGGAAGACGGTCACCACGCCGTTCGCCTTCGCCGATCCCAGTGTCACACACAACCCCTGGAACCTCGAGCATACTCCCGGTGGATCCTCGAGCGGATCGGCCGCGGCGGTGGCGGCGCGGATGGCTCCGGTGGCCCTGGGATCGCAGACGATCGGCTCCACGGTACGGCCCGCGGCCTACTGCGGGACCGTGGGGCTGAAAGGGACGTTCGGGAGGATCAATACGGAGGGCGTCACCCCACTGTCCGGGAGCCTCGACCACGTCGGAATCCTTGCCCGGACCGTCGAGGATGTGGCGCTGGTGTTCTCCATCCTGGCCGAACCCCGCGATTCAGAGCGCCGCGCCGATACCGCGCCGCCCGCGGCTCCGCGGTTCGGCCTCCTGCGCGGATTCGGGGATCGGTACGCATCGCCGGAAGTCGGTGCGCACCTCGACGCCATCGCGTCGGCATTCTCGCGCGCGGGGGCCCGAGTGGTGGACGTCGAGCTCCCGGAGAGTGGGGCGCGCATCCATGAGGTCGGCCGACTCGTCCTGCGCGTGGAGGCGGCCGCCTATCACCACCGCTGGTTCTCCCAGCACGCCGCGGCCTATAGCCCGAAGATCCGCGAGCTGGTCGAATCCGGGCAGACCGTGTCCGCGGTCGACTACCTCCTGGCGCACGAGCACCGCTACCAGTTCCGCCGGGACATGCACGGGGTGTTCCGGCGGTGCGACGTACTGCTGCTCCCCGCCGCGCCGGCCCCGGCTCCCCCTCTGTCGGAGGGGACCACAGGCGACCCGGTGTTCTGCGCGCCCTGGAGCTTCGCCGGATTCCCCGCGATCTCGCTTCCGAGCGGGCTCTCCCGCACCGGACTGCCGCTCGCGATCCAGCTCGTCGCTCCCATGGTTGCTGAAGAGCGGCTGCTGGACGCGGCGCGCTGGTGCGAAGCCACGCTGGAGTTCACGGCCGAACCTTCTCTATAGAGGATGAAGCAAAGCGCTGCTTCCGGGAGCGCCCAGGGTGGCGGACAACCACGCCTGGGCGCTCGAGCGTTCGACGCGGGGTGGCGTTACTCGACCACGAACTCCTTGAACGACAGCACCTTGCCGTCGGCTGTCCGGGCCTCGACGCGCCACTGACCCGTCCAGTCCGGCTGGATGCGCTTGGAACTCCACGTCCGGAACCGCGATGATCGCACTTCAAGGGGGACCGTCGCCATCGTGCGGCCCTGCCAGATCCACACGTGCTGGATCGAGCCGGGGCCTCCGTGCACTTCGGTGAAGTAGAACAGCTCACCCACGCCGGACTGGATCGGTGCCGTCGCTTCCACCGGCTGCCGGTTCTCTACCGCCGTGGCCAGGACGTCCATCGCCACCCGCATGCCTGACTCCTGCGCGGTGACGACTCCTGACATCAGTGCCAAGGCTAGGACGACAAGACAGATCCTCAATCGGATCACCTCTGACCTTCTGATGGGATGCCTGAACGGCTCACCTAAGCATATGCCCGCAGGCGGATTTCGCGCAGACCGGACGGGGGCATCGCCCCTTCGAACTGGGTCCACTCGATAGAGCGCGATAGGGGGTCGTCGGACGCGATGCCGAAGCAACTGTGCGGATGCTCGACGTCGCGTTCGTGGGACACTTCGCAAGGGACCGGCTCGTCATCGCCGGGGTGGCCGAGGTTGCGTCCGGGGGCGGCGTGTACTATGGCTCGATGGCCGTGCGCCGGCTCGGCCACTCGGTCGCCGTCATCACGAGGTTGCATCCCGATGACTTTCGCTACCTCGACGAGCTGCGGCGGGAAGGCATTATC
>MENB01000075.1:0-1960 GCA_001768125.1 Armatimonadetes bacterium RBG_19FT_COMBO_69_19 | reverse complement strand
CGACGGGGATCGAGAACATCTACCCGGACCGCACCATGGACCGCCGCATCTGTCACCCGCTGGGATCCGCCGGCCCCTTCTCGGCGGCCGACCTGCCGGTGGTGGACGCACGGGTCACGATCATCACGCCGCTCATGGCCGGTGAGGTGTCCGGCGACCTCGTTCGTTTCCTTGCCGCGCGAGGGTCCATCGGGCTCGACGTCCAGGGATTCGCCCGCGTCCCCGAGGGCGACTCGCTCGTCACCCGGGACTGGCCCGGGAAGCGCGCGGACCTGGCCCCTGTGACCTATCTCAAGGCGGACGATGCGGAGGCCGAGGTGTTGACCGGACTGACCGACCTCCGGCAGGCGGCACGGGCCTTCGCCGACCTCGGCCCGTGGGAGGTCGTCCTGACGCACGCCGGCGGGATCTTGGTCTACGCGGAAGGGAGCTTCCACGAGGCCCGATTCACGCCGCGCGAGATACGCGGGCGCACGGGGCGGGGGGACACCACGTTTGCGACGTATGTGGCGACGCGCCTGTCGGCCGGTCCGGGGTACGCGTGCCGGCTGGCCGCCGCGGTCGTCTCACTGAAGATGGAACACCCGGGGCCGTATCGTGGCACCCGGTCCGACGCCGAGGCCCGTCTGGCGTAGCCGCGCTAGGCCGAGGCCACCGGGGAACTCTCGCCGAGCGCGTAGGCGAGGGCGGCCTCGAGCGTGAGCGCACCGCCTTTCGCCCAGACTTCGGTCGAGCGGTCCTCTCCCAGAGCGGCGCGCGTGTCCGCCACGAGCGGCTCGAAATTGCCCCGGATGAAGGGCGGGAGCGGGACGCCGATGGATTCGCGAAGCGTCTCCGCCGCGGAGAAGATGATGCCCGCTCGCTCGGCCTTCCCTTGCCCCGCGGCCACCGCGGCCAGGCCCAGCAGCGAGATCACGATGCCGCGCTTCTCGCCGACCTCGGCGCGCAGGCGCAGACTCTTCGCGAACCGATCCTCGGCCCGGGCGTAGTCCTTCTGGTACCATGCCACGATCCCTAGATTGCTCAGCGCGAAGGCGACCCCCCACTTGTCGCCCAGCCCCTCGGTCAGCGCCAGGGTTTCTTCGAGCACGTCATTCGCCCGGGCGTAGTCCTCCAGCTCGCGCGCCACGAGGCCCAGGTTGTTGAGGGCGATCGCCAGCCGCCACTTGTCACCGACCTGTCGCACCTGTCGGACGATCTCTTCCAGCAACGTTGCCGCCTGCTTGTATTCACCTCGCGCGCGGGCCACGAAGGCGAGCACGACGTGCGCATCAACGGATCCCCACCAGTCGCCGAGCTCCTGACTGAGCACGAGGCTTTCTTGCCCCAGCTCGGCGGCGCGATCGTACTTCTCCAGACGGCAGGCGTCCAGACCGAGGATGTTGAGGCAGGACATCGTGCCGCGTTTATCGCCCAGCTTGCGGCTCAGTTCCAGGCTCTCATCGGTCAGGGCACCGGCTCGGGCGAAATCACCTTGAAACGCGGCCAGGTAGGCGGCGCCGATCAGCACCCTCACGCGGCTGGGTGTCGACACCCCGGCGGATCGGGCGAGAGCGCCGCCGAGCCACATCCGGCCTTCGCTCCAGTACCCGCGCACCTCCCAGAACTTGTAGAGCGCCGCGGCCAGCCTGAGCCAGTACTCGGGGTCGTCTCCGGTCGTCCGGCACCATTCCAGGGCGAGGCGCAGGTTGTCGTGGTCCAGCTCGAGCACATCCAGCCAGATGCGCTGCTCGGCGCCCTGGAGTTGCCGCTCGGCCCGCTCCGCGAGCAGCAGGAACCAGTCGCGGTGCCGGGTCCTCGTCCGGTCAGTTTCGCCCGCTTCCTGCAGCCGGTCGCGCCCGTACTGACGCACCGTTTCGAGCAGCCGGTACCGGACCGACCCTCCGGGGATCTCCTGCACCAGCACCAGCGACCGGTCCACCAGTTGGGCCAGCAGGTCCAGCACCTGGCCGGCCTCGAT
>MENB01000074.1:17922-19909 GCA_001768125.1 Armatimonadetes bacterium RBG_19FT_COMBO_69_19 | reverse complement strand
CGAGGAGGCGTGGATGAACTTGCCCTCGCCCACGTAGATGCCCACGTGGGACGGGCCGGGCGCGTACGTCGTGAAGAAGACCAGGTCCCCCGGCAGCAGGTCCTCGCCTTTCACCGGGGCCCCCATCATGTAGTAGTCGTACGAGCGCAGGCGGGCCAATCCGGCGATGCGCTGGCTGAAGACGATGTAGACGAAGCCCGAGCAATCCAGGCTCCGCTCCGAGGTCCCGCCCCACCGATACCGGACCCCCAGGTAGCGCTGCGCATCGCGCACGATGTCTGCGCCGCGAATCGTCGAGGGATCAGCGGGGGTGACCCGCTCGACGATGCGAAGGTCGTCCTCGTACACCCACCCGGTTTCTCCCTCGGGCAATTGGACCTCGTACCACTTGTCCCGCTCGCTGACGATCGTCAGCGGCGTCTCCGGAGCCACAAGGGTCACGGCGGCGAAGTACGACTTCGGTCCGCGGCGGAGTCGCAGAGCCTGGGGCGCTAGGAGCTCCGAGCCGACCTCGGGCACCGGGAGCACCTCGGTGGTGCGTTGCACGGGCAGCGGCGGGATGACGACCGGCTGCACGGGGATGGCCGGGTGGCGCGGCAGGGCCGAGCCGCGGCCGGGGATGCGCAGGGCCTGACCGGGACGGATCAGGTCGGAGCGCAGCCGGTTGGCCGCCTTGAGCCTCCCCACGCTGGTGCCGAACCGGCGGGCGATCGCGGAGAGGGTGTCGCCGCGCTGCACGCGATACGAGCGCGCGACGGTGACGGCCTTCGGCACGGCGGCCTTCTTCGGCTTCGCGGAGGCCCTGCGCACGGGCTGGTCGTCGCTCACGGTGCGGGGGATGGTCAGGACCAGCCCGGGCTGGATGCGCTCCGGGTCAACGAGGCCGTTCGCACGGGCGATCGCCTCCACGGTCACGCCGTAGCGCAGGGCGATGCGGAACAGGTTCTCGCCGGCGCGGACGACGTGCGTCAGAGAGGCCGCGGACGCGCCGGATGGCGCGGCCAGGACCAGCGTCGTCGTGAGGATGGCACAGATCGTGAGGATCCCCGTCAGTCGCATCGCAGCCTCGCCCCGTGTGGTATCTATGCCTTGCCCAAACACAGGAAGGCAGAGACCCGGACGCCCGGATCCCTGCCTTCCCACACCTCTCCCGTGCAACGATACTACCGCTTCGAGTACTGGAAGCCCTTCCGCGCCCGCTTGTGGCCGTACTTCTTCCGTTCCTTCATCCGCGGGTCGCGGGTGAGGAGCCCTTCCTTGTGGAGCGGGGATCTCAGCGACTCATCGCTGCGCGCCAGCGCGCGGGCGATGCCGTGGCGCACGGCCCCGGCCTGCCCGGCGATCCCGCCGCCCGTGACCGTGGCGATGATGTCGTAGCGCCCCGGCGTGTTGGCCACGGTAAAGGGCTGCTGGAGGATCGTCTGCAGGGCCTGGCGGGGGAAGTACTCCTCCGACGGCTTCCCGTTCACCGTGATCTTGCCGCTGCCGGCGACCAGGCGGACGCGGGCCACGGCGTTCTTCCGCCGCCCCGTCCCGTTCGAGATCGTGTCAACTGCCACTGCGCTCACCTCGCTAGGAGCTACGCCTTAACCGGCTTCTGCGCCGCGTGCTTGTGCTCGGCGCCCCGGTACACCTTCAAACGCCGGATCATGCGCTCCCCGAGCCGCGTGTGCGGCAGCATGCCGCGCACGGCGTCGGAGATCACGCGCTCCGGCTTCGTCTTCAGGAGACTGCCCAGCGATTCCGTCTTCAACCCGCCGGGGTAGCCGCTGTGCCGGTACACCATCTTGTTCTGGGCCTTGCGCCCCGTGACGCGGATCTTCTCGGCGTTGATGACGATGACACCGTCCCCCGTGTCCAGGTGCGTCGTGAAGACGGGCTTGTGCTTGCCCCGCAGCAGCGTGGCGATGCGCGTGGCCATCCGGCCGAGCACCTGGCCGTCCGCGTCCATCACGTGCCACTGGCGGGTCTTCTGAAAATCAAGAGG
>MENB01000074.1:10771-17848 GCA_001768125.1 Armatimonadetes bacterium RBG_19FT_COMBO_69_19 | reverse complement strand
ACGAGACAGACGGGGCTCGGCGTCTACCTTCAGGTGAGCTCAATCGCGGAGGAGTCGCCGACGTTGACGCGGGCCGGCCGGCCCTTGACGATGGCGCGCTCCCCGACGATGGAGTGCTCGAGGAGCGCGTCGGCGACCTCGGCATTCGCGTTGACGATGGAGTCGCGGATCACGGAGTTCACGACGGACGCCCCTTCGGCGATCGAGACGTGCGGACCGACGACCGAGCCATGGATCTCAGCCGTCGGGCTCACGAACGATGGCGGGATGACGATGGTCGTGTCGTGTGTCTTCGTCCGGTCGGGCGTGCTCAGGTCGAGCAGATCATGATTGGCGGTAAGCAGCGATTCGGCCGTCCCACAGTCGTACCAATGCTCCATCGGGAACGTCCGCATCTTCTCCCCGGCGTCCACCATCAGCTGCAGCCCGTCGGCGAGCCAGAACTCGCCGCGCGCCTGCCGCTTCTCTCGGACCAGGCGGTCCAGCGCGTCGGCCAGGACCCCTGAGTTGTGGATGTGGTACACGCCGATCAGCGCGAGGTTGGTCGGCGGGTGCTCCGGCTTCTCCACGAACCTCACAATGTAGCCGTTGGCGTCCAGCTCGACGACCCCCAGACGACGGGGGTCGTCGACTTCCTTCACCCCGGCGAGCGACTCGCGCCGCCGGACGAGCCCGGCGAGGTCTCCCTTGATGATCGTGTCGCCGAAAACCAGCACGACCGGAGATCCATCCAAGTGCTCGCGGGCAACGTAGACGGCATGACCATTGCCCAGGGGTTCTTCCTGCACGACAAAGGACAGCTTCATCCTCTTATAGTGCTCACGGGCGAACGCTTCGATCTTTTCTCCAAGGTAGCCGACGACGAGCACCACCTCGTCGATCCCGACCGCGGCCAGCTCGTCGATGATGTGGGCGAGGATCGGCTTCCCCGCGACGTGCATCAGGGCCTTGGGCTGCGTGTGGGTGTGCGGGCGCAGCCGCGTGCCGAATCCGGCGACGGGGATGATGGCCTTCACGTCAGCGACCCCTCATCATCAGCACGAGCGGGATCGTCTTCATCACGATAACGAAATCCAGCCACAGGGATTGGTGCTTGATGTAGTAGAGGTCATATTGGAGCTTCAATAAGGCATCCTCGACTGAGGCCCCATACTTGTAGTTCACCTGAGCCCACCCCGTCACCCCTGGCTGGACGGCGTGGCGGATACGATAGAACGGGATCTGGGCCGCAAGCTGCTCGACGAACTCGGGACGCTCCGGGCGAGGCCCGACGAAGCTCAGGTCCCCCTTGAGGATGTTGATCGCCTGGGGAATCTCATCCAGGTGCAGACGGCGGAGGATCCGCCCCACCAGGGTCACCCGCCGGTCGTCCTCCGCCGCCCACCGCGGACCGTGCGGTTCTGCGTCCCGTATCATCGTGCGGAACTTGATGAACCGGAACGGCCGCCCACCTCGTCCGACGCGGACCTGGGTGTAGAAGACGCCGCGGCCTCCTTCCAGCGCTCCGGCGACCCAGACGAATGGGAGCAGGATCACGGTGGCAGCGACGCCAGCAGCGCCGATGAGGAGATCGATCGCTCGCTTCACGAGTTGAACGAACCGCAGAGGATCAGGATCGATGGGCAGGACCGCATAGAGATTCCGCCCCGTGTGCTCGACGGGCACACGTCCTGTCAGACGCTCATAGGCCGTCGCCATCGCGGTGACCTGCAAACCCCGCTCCCGGCAGTCCATGATCGCCTGCAGCGTCGGCGCGGCAATCCGACTGGCGTCCGTAATGGCGACGACGATCTCGGAGGCGCCGGTCTCAGGCACCAGCTGTCCCAGGTCGCTTCCGGTACCGAGCACCCGGGCCCCGGCCACCAGGGCACCCTGTTTCTGGGGCGCGTCATCGACGAACCCTACGAGCTCGTACTCGCGGGCGGCGTAGTCCCGGATAGCGGCGCCGATCGTCTCGCCGGCCCATCCTCCCCCCACGATCAAGACCCGCTTCCGGAGCGCGGGCGCGACCAGGACCAGAGCGTAGAGCGTCCGCCAGAGCGTGACACTCCCCGCGACCGCCGCCACGAAGATCAGCAACGCGGATCGTGATGGGGGGAGCGGCGGAGTCACGTACGGGATCAACAGGTAGATCCCGATCGCGAGCAGCGCGCTCCCGGCTGCGGCCGGCACCCCGCGACGCACGTCACTCGCCCGCCGGAGGTTGTACGTGTCAAACACGAAGGCAGCAGCCAGGTACGTCAGGATGAGGACCAGGTACCAGGACAGCCGGCCCTGCTCCAGGATCTCGAGCAGCGGGCGCCGGAAGCGGTGAGCCAGGACGGCGGTCAAACTGGCCGCAATCACGATGAGATCGATCGCGGCCAGGAGGAGCCTCCGCTCGGACAACCGCAGCCAGACGCCGGATCGGATGGCAGGGGTGGGGGCCACATCCCGCGGCGCCGGCGGATGGGCGACCTGGGGCTTCATGCCGAGTTCCCCCGAGGGAGGCGGCGGTACAGGGACTCCCGGGACCAAAGATACCGGTGCTTGCGGAAGTGGTAGGCCAACCCCCAGGCATGGAGGAGCATCATGCGCATACTCTGGTAGGAGACCCGCTGAGTGTGGTGGATCACCCGGGCTCCCGGATGGTACCGCACGCGCCAGCCGTGCTGCCACATCCGCAGGCAGTAGTCGACATCCTCTGGCGCGTAGAAGATCCGCTCGTCCAGGAGCCCGACCTCGCGTACTGCGGCGACGTTGACCAGCCACGCCGCCGAGATGCAGTAGTCGACGTCGCGGACGGCGTCGCCTTCGTACAGTGCCTGAGCATATAATTCGTCATCCCGCGCCAGTCCCTGGGGCTGCGCCCCGGGCAAGACCTTGAGGATCTTCGTCCGCAGCGTCGGGAAGCGCTTGCACCCGGGCTGCGTGCTGCCATCGGGCCCGAGGAGGCGCGGGCCGACGATGCCCACGCGCGCCTGGTCCCGCACTTCCCCCACCAGCGTCTCGACGGCGCCGGGCAGGACTTCGGCGTCCGCATCCAACACGAGGAGGTATCTCCCCCGCGACTGCCGGATGGCCAGGTTCCTGGACCACGTCGTGCCGCGGTTCGTGGCGAGGCGGATCAGGTGGAAGGCGGCGAAGCGCGTCGCGGGCGATCTCGCGGCGACGATGTCCGCCGTGCCGTCGGTCGACCCATTGTCGACGACAAACACCTCGACCGTCATGCCTGCGGCGATCCTCTCCAGGGTGTCCAGACAGCGGCCGACGTGCCCGCGCGAATTCCAGGTGAGGATGATCGCGGTGATCAACGGCGAATCGGCTCGATCATCCATGCCGCGCGATGATCTCCCGCCAGCGACGCTCCCAGAGCTCCCGGCTGTGGTGCGCGCGCGCGTACGCCGCGGCGGACTCCCCGATTCGTCGACGCAGGGCCGCATCCTCCAGCACCATGTGAACCTTCTCCGCGATGTCCCGCGGCGAGGGGTGCACCGCGATCTTGGTCGCGCCGTCCTGGCCGAGCTCGCGCAGCCCGCCCACCTCAGTCATCACCACCGTCCGCCCGGCGGCCATGCCTTCCAGGGCCGATAGCGACGTCGCTTCCGAAAACACACTGGGGATCAGCACCGCCGTGCTCCGGGTGTAGTACCCCGGGAGGACGTCGCGGCCGACATGGCCCATGAGCCGGACGTGCTCGTCGAGCCGGTGGCGCGCCACCTCATGCTCCAGGTAGGCTCGGAGCGGCCCCGTCCCCAGGATCCAGAAGACGAAGTCGCTCCGCCGTTCCCGCAGCAGCCGGGCCACCGGGGGGATGAGGTGCACGCCCCGGGCCACGTTCAGGTTTCTCGGCACCAGGATCACATGCTTCGAGCGGTCGGGTCCGTCCTGATACGGGGGCACCTCGGGCGTGAAGGCGTCGACGTCGACGTAGTTGGGGATCACCGTCACGCGGGACACGAGCGCGGCCGGCAGGTAGGCCAGGGTGTGCCGGTCGACCGACACTGCGGCGGCGACACGGCGCAGCCCGCGCCGGGTGAGCCAGGGCACGACGCCGGAGAAGTACGCGTATTTCAGCGCGGCGCCGGGCAACCCGCGCAGGCTCCTGGCGCGGTAGCGCACTTCGCGCAGCACGTAGGGCACGAAGGTCGTGTCCCATTCGACGCCGTGGAGGATCCCCACGGTGCGGGCGGACGACCCCGTGGGGCGGAGGGCCGCGTATCGGGTCTCGCTGTAGATCCTCAATGCCTCCGGCTCCTCGGCGGCGGCGAAGCGCCGGGCCAGGATCAGGGGGAAGGTCGCCGCGGCCCATCGTCTGGGCAACGGGAACACCCGCACCCGGCAGTATCCGAGGTCGGCGGTCCCCGCGTCGTCGCCCCCCGCGAGGACCTCGACATCGAAGCCGGCATTGTGGAGTATCCGGGCGAGGTCCGCGACGTAGACCTCCGCCCCACCGATGGGATGCGCCGGTCTGACGTCGAACCCGGCGATGCCGCCGACGAAATGCCGCGTAAAGATCTGCGCCTTCACGATTGCGACAGCTCCCACAGCTTCAGCCACTTGAGCAGGTGATAGTATGCCAGCGACCCCGCCCAGAGGAGTCCGGGATATCCGTCCAGGCATCCGCGCTGCCAGAAGTACTTATAGAGGAAGAGCCCGAGGCAATCCCGCAGGAGGACCGCGGGGGTCGGGCGCGCGGCGCGGTCACGAAGCGCCCGCGCCTCAGCGTCGGTGTACCGGTCGACCTTCTCCAGCAACTCGCGGATGGTGCGGTACGCGTAGTGCTCCATAACGGCGTCGAGGTAGCCGGCCGGCCCGTCGAGCTGGACGACCTCGTGCACGTCGCGGACCCACCGCCCCCGCGTCCGGTCGTACAGGCGGAGATGATACTGCCGTCCCAACCCCCCGTGGCGCATCCAGCGTCCAAACATGAAGTTGCGCCTAGGGATATGGTACCCGGCGTGACGCGGCGCCTGGAGTACCGCGCGAATCTCATCGGCAAGCTTGGGCGTGCTGCGCTCGTCGGCGTCAACGAACAGCACCCAGTCGTGGGTGGCCTGGGCCGCCCCGAAGTTGCGCTGGGCGGAGAAGCCCTGCCACTCCCGCGGCACCACCCTCGCGCCGTGGCGCGCGGCGATGTCGCGGGTAGCATCAGTGCTGCCGGCGTCGATCACGATCACCTCATCCGCCCAGCGCAGGTCCCGCAGACAGTCCGCGATGTGCGCCTCCTCATCCTTCGTAAGGACAACAGCTGATACTCCCCTCCCCGTCATGGCCGCCGTCCGCGGAACCCGATATAGTGGCCGAACCAGCGCCCGGCCGCAGTCGGCTGCAGCGTTACTGCTCGGGCGGAGCGAAGGTCAAGGAGCGGCCGTGCCCCCGGCAGCTTCAACGCCCAGTACCTCGCCAGCAGATCCACACCCTCCATCGCCTCGACGACGAGCCCCGCCTGCCGCGCGTGGGTCCGTAGCTCTCCCGGCGAGAAGGGAACTTCCACCCCCAGCGGCCACCTGCCGAGACGCTCGCTCACCAGCTGGCCGGCTCGCGATAGCAGGTTCCAGGCATTTGGAACAATCACGACCACCCGTCCCCCAGGCCGACAGACCCGCGTTGCTTCCGCAAAGGCACGGCCACGATCGGCACCGATGAAGTGCTCGAAGACTCCACCGCTCCAGACGAGGTCGAATTGATCCGAGGCGAAGGCGACATCCAGTGTGTCACAGATGATGCACTCCGCCCGAACTCCAAGGGCCCCCGCGTTCCGCTTTGCCAAGGCGATGGCCTGAGGCGAGAAATCGGCGAGCACCGGCCGGAGATGGAATTCTCTCGCCAAGGCTAGAGTAAGTCGCCCGGAGCCACAACCCAGCTCAAGGATTGACTCCCCCTGCCGCGGACGGGCGAGTTTGAGGAGGAGGTGGTACACAGGATCGGCCTGAACGCTGTTGTGCAGGTCCTCCGCCGCCGGGACCACCTCGCGACTCCATACCGCAGACCATAAGGCAGGGTTCCGGTAGTTCCCCCGCGCATGCCTCGCGCCCATCACGTCCCTCCTCCCATCGCCAGGGAGCGGCGCACCACGTTCGTCGTCGCCAGGAGCGTCCACAGTGTGAGCGATCGCTCGAATCCGAATCCTCCGGTGAAGCCGACGAAGAGGAAGAGCAGGCCGGCCAGGCTGACGGCGGTCGCGGCGGAGCGGTAGCCGGGAGCCCGGCGCGGCGTATGTTGGGTGGACCTGGCAAACGCGAGGAAAAACGCGAGATAGGCCATGAGCCCCAGCACTCCCTGCTCAGCCAGGACGTTCGTCCATCCGAAGCCGCTGTACGGGTAGGGAACCCCCACGAGCGCTGCCGTAGCTTCATGGAACATCCCCGCGCCCCATCCGAACACCATAGTCATCGGTGTTTCCGCCCACGCAACCGCTCCGACGATGGAGAGCGACAGCCGATCGGTGACCGACTCCTGGCCGATTAGGATGTACCCGGGCGCGCTTCTCAGCAGGTCCACAGAATTCTGGATGAGATGCACGCGGAAGACCAGATCCTGCACCAGCCGTCGAAGCGGCGTGCCGACCACCAGGGTGAGCGCGACCCCTGCGACCAGGGCCGGCGCGAGGAGCCGTCTCAGCGACGCGCGCTGCGGTCCCGATATGATGACTTGGGCGATGAGCGCGGCGAGCACGACCAGGTACCCGCCCAGTGAGAACGCCAGGATGAGCCCGGCGGCATTCACGGCAACGGCAAGGACCGGGAGGAGCCGGCGCCGGCGAGCGACGAGCATGCCGGCGGCGAGCAGCGTCCCATAGGCGGCATAGTGGGCGAACCAGGAGGGCTCAGCGAAGAACGAGGCAGGCCGCTCATACTGCCCGAAGGTCCCCCCGCGCTGCAGGCCCACGACGGGATTGGCCAGCGGGAAGTAGAGATCGGGCATGGCCGTATTGTTCGCGATGACCTGGTACACGCCGACCAAGGCCACGCCGGCGGCGATCGCCACCTGAAACCACACCAGACCTTCCGCCTGCCGGGGCGAGAGGCGAAGCTGAGCGCTCAACACGAAGAGCAGCGGAAGGAACACAGCGTAGGCCAGTGACCGGTAGTACTC
>MENB01000074.1:8542-10759 GCA_001768125.1 Armatimonadetes bacterium RBG_19FT_COMBO_69_19 | reverse complement strand
GCCGAGGGAAGACAGCCCCGCCGGAAGGACCAGCGCGAGGGAGAGCAGCTCGACGGTCCCCAGGGTCACCGTGCCGCGCCGCACCACCTCGACCAACAGGAGAGCAACTAGGAGCCCGGAGAGCAGAAGGGGGATGGAGAGCGCAGCTCCGCCGACAACCAGCGCCGCCATGCCCTCGAAGGGTAGCGCGGCCAGCAGGAGATAGAATGCGATCCGGGCGGCTCTGTTCATCCCGGAGCCCCTAACGCCGGCTCCAGACGCCCGGTCTGCCGGTGGCTCGACGGTACAGGTCGAGCAACCTACGGGCGAGTCGCTCCCCGACGGCGCCCCGAAGCAGAGCCCGGACCCAGACCCTCGTGTAAGTCCACCACCACCAGAGCGGCACGACGGGAGTGAGCTGGTGCTTCCGCCAGACACGAAGGATCTCGCGCCACACCAGTCGCTCGTTGACCACGGCGCTGCTGATACCGCCGACCTCCATCCCCACCAGGATCTCATCGACGAAGTGGGCGTCGGCCGTCTCCAGCGCGCGCACCAGCAGGTCGTAGTCTCCCGCGATGCGGAACGACTCGTCGAACCCGCCGTGCTGCCGGAATACCGACGCATGGTGGAACGTCGCGGGATATGGGACCGGCAGGTGGCGCAAGGAGCCGCGGTCCTGGCGCTGCCAGGGACGGCCGGCGTCCTCCAACACCTCACCGCCACTGTTCACGACCGCCACCCGGCCGTACACGATCCGGGCCTGCGGCGGGCGCGTGGCGAACGTCTCCGCGATCCGGCTCAGGGCCGTGGGCGACCAGAAGTAATCGTCGGCTCCCAGGAAGCAGATCCACTCCCCGTGCGCGTGAGCCAGCGCCTTGTTCCAGGCGTGGTAAATACCCCGATCGGGTGACGACTCCCAGTATGTGACGGGGCTCGCCGTCTGGATGATATCCACCGTCCCGTCCGTGGACCCACCGTCCATCACGACCAGCTCCCGCCGGGGGTATGTCTGGGTGGCGATGCTCGCGATGCACCGCGGCAGCCGGTGCGCGCTGTTCAGGGTTGCGACGATGATGGTCACCAGCGGGCCGTCGGCGATCATCTGGTGAATAGGTCCTCCCGGCAAACCTCGGGGAAGATTTCAAGCTTCCCCTTACGGTAGCATCGAAACTCGCATTACGCGGAGCGTTCCAGCACGAAAAGACCCAAGGAATATATGTACACGGACGGCTCAACCGCCAGCGCTTCGCCGCGATCTGCCATACGCCATCGGTTGGTCGCGTCCTTGACCCAGTACTCTTCCCGTAAGATGTCCCAACCTTTCAGCAACTGCGGAAGCCGGCGATCGCCGTAGACACGGTGATGGGGAGCCAGGATACGATCACGACCCACCGGAATCGTCAGCAGCACCCTGCCTCCCGGCCGCGCAAGCGAACGCAGATGATCCATGGCGTCCAGGTCCCCGTCGGGGTGCTCTTCGCCCACTCCAAATCGGCCGACCAAGCCAACGTGCTCCACGGTCGAACAGCAGATGATGACGTCGAAATCACGAGGCGGCAACTCCGTTCGCAACAAGTCCGCTCGGTGGAAGCTCACGTTGGGATGCTGAAAGAACCACCGGGGGTCCACGAGGTCGATGCAGGTCACGCCAAAACCCTTGCGCGCTGCCGCCAGTCCCATCCAGCTCGAGCCACACCCGAAGTCGAGAGCCTTGCCCGGCCCGTCAGGAAGGTTGGCCACGATCCACGAGTATTCCACATCCCTGTCACCTTTCAGGTTCGGGATCGTCCTCGGCTCGAGCCATCGTCGATACACGTCGACCACCATCGGATTGAGCTTCAACAGCGCCATCCGGAACCGTTCCTTCATGAAATGCGACTCTCCTTACGCCTCGAAAGTGAGACAACGTCGCGCAACAGGCTTCGTTCCGCCGGATCGAGCAACGCCCGCCACACAACAGCCGCGAATCCGGCCGCCATGACCAGGCCGGCAACGGCCTTCGCGTCCGCGTGCTCGGTACTTGACAAGAGTACACCGGTTAGGACACCCAGAACAGCGAGCACGCCGGCACTCTGTACCACGTGTTCTCTCACCAGCGACTGTCTCGAGATGAACCGCATGCGCATCGTCACCGCCAGATGATAGGCGAAGTCGACCGCGGCCCGGATGCTCCAGGAGAGTGCAGCACCGACGAGACCCCACCGCTCCGTGAGGACCCAGGCCACACCGAGGTGG
>MENB01000074.1:3332-8527 GCA_001768125.1 Armatimonadetes bacterium RBG_19FT_COMBO_69_19 | reverse complement strand
ATCTGGAAAGCCGTGGTCACATTCGGTTTCCCAATCCCCAGCAGCAGGCTGCCCGGCACGTAGGCCAGGGAATGCAGCAGGAGTCCCGCCGACATGATCTGCAGGACAGGGGCTCCCTTCGTCGCCATCTCTGCGCCAACCCAGACGCGGAGGATGTCTCTGGCGAACAGGACGAGGACCCAACTACACATCCCCATGGTGAGCAACAGGTACTTCATTCCTCGCGTCGCCAGCCGCTCGGCATCGAGGGTGGGCGTTGAACCTAGTGCACTGTAGGCGGGGAATAGAACGGCGACGAAACTTGCAGGCAGGACGTACAGTCGCAGGACCGTCTCGTGCGGAACCGCATACGAGGCCACGGCCGACGACCCCAGGATCAGCGCGACGATCCATCGGTCTGCGGAGACAAGGAGGGGGCCGATCAGGCTGGAGAGTGTAATCCAGCTGCCAAACCGCGCAAAGCTTCGTAACAGGTGCGGATGGATCCGCCTGCCTCGCATCGCCTGAGGGAACGTTGCCCTGAACAGGACCGCGGCGAGGACCAGCAGCAGCACACGCGTTCCTACAAGGGCGATCGCAACGGTTCTGATATCCCCTCCAGCCCAGACCACGAGTAGGGGGGCGAGAAAACCCGATGAGGTGGCCACCAGACGCACGATGGCCACGGGGCCGAACTTCTGGGCCCCCTCGAGCGCACCTTGAAACGTGTTCGTCACGAGCATGACCGGCAGTGCCAAACTGAGCCACCTGAAGGTATCAACTGCACGCGGCAGGGAATCCGGGGGGATCGCCAACCACCGACCCATGAGCAGTGGGGTCCCGAGCGCCAGCACAAGCGTGCCCGCAGCTCCGACCAGCACTTGGACGCCGATCGCGCTCCACACGATGCCGGCGACCCATTCTCCTTCGCCTCGACCCAGGGCTTCCGCCACGTACTTCGTCGCTGCACGGCTCAACCCAAGATCGGCTACGCCGAAATAGCCGAGGAGAACCCAACCCAGGGTCAGTAGGCCGAAATCGTGCACCCCCAGTCGGCGCATGAGGAGCGGAATCGCGACCACGCCGACCGCCAGGGCGAAGACATTCGCTGAGAGATTGTAGAACGTGTTGTGGGCAAGCAGCCGTCCGCTCACTCTCAACCGCCCTATCTCTCGGGCCACCCTATCGACCTCCAGGTAGGAGACGCTCAATCACCAGCGGGTTCCCTGTGATGGCGCACGGCACTGGGTAGAGGGACAGACTGGCAGATGTCTCGCTCAGACCTGGGATTCCGTTCGGGCGGGCGGATCCACCACTGCGCGGACCGAAGCCGACTGCGGGACACCCCGGGGTGAAACCTCCTCCCTCGGGACCAGGGCAACGACGCCGCCCACGAAGAGGCCAAGCAGGAAGCCGAGCGTCACAATGAACCCCATCCTGGGCGCGATGGGCGCGACAGGCCGCACGGGCGCATCGATCACCGCGGGAGATTCCAGCTCACGGAGCTCCATCAGGAGTTCCCGCTGCGTGGCGAGCTGTGCGGCGTGCAGCTCGGACGCGATGCTCAACGCATTGAGGAGAAACGCCCGGCCTCCCTGATCGGGGACCTGGCCGGCTGGGCGTTCGAGCAGCGCGCGGGTCGTCCGCAGTACCTCGGTTGTCAGGACGAGGGCGCTGTCGCCTGCGGCGAGCCTGCGCTCGAGGTTCTGTCGGGAGCGCTCCACCGGCTCTGTCGCCCTGGCCACGAACCTTCCCACGATCGCCTGCGCGACCGTGTGCGCGCGCTCCGGGTCGTGAAGCCGCACCCGGACACGCACCATCCGGGCGTCATAGAGCGCCTCCACCCGCACAGCGCGCAAGAGCGCGTCCTCCGACTCCGACAGATGCGCCGTCCCCGCCACGGAAGCAAGAAAGGTCCGTGTCCTGAGCAGTTGTGCGGCCCTGGCAGCCATGTCGTAGGGCGGAGGGCTATCCTCACTCAACTGGATGAGGCCTTGTGCCTCATAGAGAGGCGGAGAGACCAGGCTCCACACCGTGGCAACAAGTACGGCAGCGAGCGTGATCCCGATAACCGCGGCGCGTCGGAGCCACAGGATGGCCGCTACCTGCCGGAGGTCAATCGTGTAGTCGGAGGACTCGCTCATCGGAACCTTGTTCTGTTCGCGCCGACGGGCCCCCTGCCCCACGCGGTCACCAGCGGATTGCCCCCACGGTCGGGAAGCGCTGAAGGAGATCACTCAAAGTGCGTTTGATGCGCTCCAATCCATCCGCCGTTCTCGCCTCGGCCCGCAGGACGAGGGCGGGCTGGGTGTTGCTGGCCCGGATCAATCCCCAGCCGTCCTCGAACAGGACGCGCGCGCCGTCGATATCGATGACCTGGTAGCGTCGTCCGAACTCCTCCGTGACCTTGCGCACGACCTCGAACTTCACCTCGTCGGGACACTCCACGCGGACCTCGGGCGTCGAGGCGTATTGCGGCACGTCCGCCAGCAGCGCCGACAGCGGCCGATCGGCGTGGCTCAGGATGCGCAGCAGCCGCGCCGCCGCGTACACCGCGTCGTCGTACCCGTAGTACTCGTCGGCGAAGAACATATGCCCCGACATCTCGCCGGTGAAGACCGCTTCCACCTCCTTCATCTTCGCCTTGATCAGGGAGTGGCCCGTCCGGTAGAAGATCGGCTTCCCGCCCAACCGCGCGATCTCGTCGTAGAGCGCCTGCGAGCACTTCACCTCGACGATCCCCACTGTGCCGGGATGGCGGGGCAAGATCTCCCGCCAGAAGAGGATCATCAAGACGTCGCCCCAGATGATGCCTCCCTGCTCGTCTACCACGCCGATCCGGTCGCCGTCGCCGTCGAGGCCAATGCCGACGTCCGCGCGCTCCTGTCGCACCAAGGCGATGAGGTCCCGCAGGTTCTCCTCCTGCGTCGGGTCGGGATGGTGGTGGGGAAAGCGGGGATCCGACTCGCAGTACAGTGGGATGACCTCGCAGCCCAGCTGGCGCAGCGCCTGGGGGGCCATCAGGCTGGCCGTGCCGTTCCCGCAGTCCACGGCCACCCGCAGCCGCCGCGGACCCAGTCGGATCTTCTCCCGCAGCATCGCCAGGTACGCGGGCACGATGTCCTGCCTCCCGAGTGCGCCGGGCGCGGATATGCCCTCCCCGGGCGTTCCGGCCAGGCGGCGGATGTCCTGGATCTCCTCCCCGTAGAGGGTGCCAAAGCCCTGCGCCAGCTTGAACCCATTGAACTGCGCGGGGTTGTGGCTGGCGGTGACCATCACGCCGCCGTCGATGCCCAGGTGGACGCGCGCGAAATAGAACACGGGGGTGATGACCGTCCCGATGTCCTCGACGTCGAAGCCGCCGGCGCGCAGCGCCCGGATGGCCGCCTGGGCGAGGGCCGGGGAGCTCGCGCGGTTGTCCTGCCCCACCACCACCTTCCGCGACGGCGTGCCGCGCTGGCGCAGCCACCGCGCGTAGGCGCGGGCGATCGCCGCCGCCACCTCCGGGGTGAGGTCGTCGCCGACGACGCCCCGGATGTCGTACTCGCGGAAGATGGCGGGATTGATCATGGCTGAGGCCCCTCCTCTGGAAACGCCATCGGCGCGTCCGGCGCGAGGGCGATCTCCAGCCAGATTTCCCGGTGCACGGACCGGTACTTTAAGCTCAGGTCGAAGCAGTCGCACAGGCGCGACCTGAGCAGCAGGTCGAGGTACTCGAACTGACCCGTCTGCACGAAATAGGCGGCCTGCACCGTCACGTAGGTCCCCGGGCCGATGGCCGCTCCGGAGTCGGTTGTTGCCTTGACGGCGTGCGTCGTCAGATTGTACTCCGCGCCCAGATTCCAGTGGTAGGCGCCCTCGCGCCGCCGGCCGTATCCCGCGTTGACGCTCGGCGTCCCATCCAGGAAGTTGTACGAGACGCCCGCGACGTAGGACGCGGTGACCTCGGGCCCGCGTGGGACGGTGAGCCCGTACTGCAGCCCCACCGTGTTGACGATGTCGTCGGCGGGAACGGCATCGAACAGGAAGGGGGTCGCCCCGCTGGGCACCAGCCGGCGATACCGCAGGCTCACCGCGGAGTGCTCGTCCAAACGGCGCGCGAGCGTGAGGTCGGCCCGCGACACCGTGTAGCGCATCCCCGTCCCATAGTAGGCATCCTGGTAGGCGGCCGTCCCCGTGAAGGTCGTCGCGGGTCCCAGGGCGATAGTCGGGGTGGAGAATCGCAGCTCATACGTCGAGCGTGACGTCTCCATCCCGGTCGACGGCTCGCGGAACCATCCCGTACGCACGCTCAGCGCCAGCGGCCCGGACGGGACGTCGAGCGCGGCCTCGGCCAGGTCATAGAGCAGCAGATCCTCATTCTGGTTGCGCCCCACGGTGAGGGAAAAGGCATACCCCGGGCGGGGATAGGTGAGGGTGTTCCGCGCGATGAATCCGGAGCGGAATCCCAGCTTGCCGGTGAGGAGACCCTCCACCGGGCCGAGCCGGTACGTCAGCGGGTAGTCCATCCAGAGCCCGTCGACGTGGTTGTAGCCGGCGCGGGGAAAGCTCTGCGCCGTCTCCTCGGACGTCCGCAGCGAGACCGTGTAGACCGGCACGGTGATGATGCGGCGCTCCCCGACCCACAGGGTCGCATCATGGGCAACCATCTGCTCTCCCGGCACGATCTCCACCCGGCTCGCGGTGATCCGGTAGGCGGGCCGGGCCGGGTCGCACGTCGTGACCATCGCGCGCTCCGCCACCACCCGGTCGGGCTGGGCCCGCAGCTGCTCGCTGCGCACGTACACCCGCTCCACGATGGCCTGGGCCTGCTCCACCTCCGCCAGGCGGAGACGCACGTCGTAGCGCAGCCGGCGGCCGCGGAGCTCGCGCCCATCGGCGTCCACCAGGATCACGCGGCCTTCCGCCGTCAGCTGCTCCTGCAGGATGTCGAACCGCACCCGGTCGGCCGTGAGGCGGATGCCGCGGTAGCGGAGGCGCACCTGCCCTTCGGCGTCCACGGTCTGCGCCACCTGATCGAAGACGATCTGGTCTGCCTCGACCACGAGCGACGACGGGGCCTGCCCCCGGGCGGGAGCGGCCAGGATGAGGAGCGCGAAGCACGCGGCGACGGCGGCGGATCTGACCACGGCAGGATGTATGTAGAATGGTTCTATGACCGGCACGGAACTCATCCTCAGCGGCAACGGACCGGGCGAGCTCACCGGCTGGATCGC
>MENB01000074.1:3065-3315 GCA_001768125.1 Armatimonadetes bacterium RBG_19FT_COMBO_69_19 | reverse complement strand
CGCGGCGTCTGGCGGCCGCCCGTGGGGTGGTGCTGCGCCTCACGCTCGCGCTGTCACCGTCTCAGTTCGCGGGCGGGCGCGAGCTCGAGGTCGTCAGACGCTGGGGTCTGTTCGACCATATCATCCCGCCGGCGACGGTCGCCCGTCTCGCGCTGGGCTCGGGCCGGCTCGACCCCGTCGAGCACGGCGCGCTGGTGCATCTCGGTGGGGAGCTGTGGATCTCGGCGCGGCTCGCCGGGCGCCTGCGCGT
>MENB01000074.1:1926-2953 GCA_001768125.1 Armatimonadetes bacterium RBG_19FT_COMBO_69_19 | reverse complement strand
CGGTGCCGCCGTCGAAGATCTCCGTGAGCGGCGACCCGCGCTCGGACGCCGTGCTCGCGCGCTCCGAGGCGCCCTCCGCCGGACCGGCGCCGGACGCGGGCTACGTGGTGTCGTTCCTCCCCGGCAGCCGCGACCGCTTCTTCACCGTGCTGGCCCCCTCCTTCCTCGCCGTGGCGGGCGCCCTGGCCGACCTGGGTGTGCGCGCCGCGGCCCAAGTCATCGTCTCCGAATTCCTGTCCCCCGATGTCGTGGACGCCGCGCGCGCCGCCGCGTCGCCCCTCCCGCAGGTGCCGGTGCGGTGGATCACCCGCGATCCCTGGCCGGCGCTCATCGCGAGCGACCTGGTGGTCACGATTCCGGGCACGAATACACTGGAGCTGGCGATGCTCGGCGTCCCGTTCGCGGTGGTCCTCGAGGAGAGCGGACTCCATGCCGCTCCGCTGGAAGGGGCGGCGGAGTGGCTGACGCGCGTCCCGGCCCTGGGCCCCGCCCTGCGGCGGCTGGTGGTGGGACGCGCCCTGCGGCGGCTGGTGGTGGGACGGGCTCTGCGGCGGCTGCGCTTTGTCGCGCTGCCGAATGCGTTGGCGGGACGGCTCGTCGTGCCGGAATGGGTCGGCAGGTGGACGCCGCCCGATCTGGCGAAGCGAGTGGCGGAGCTGCTGAGCGATCCGTCCAGGCGCGAGACCATCCGCAGGGAGCTGCGCGGCCTCGGGCTCAGCACCCCTGGCGCCGCCGAGCGCATCGCTGCGCGGGTCCTGGCCATGGCTGAAGGGAACATCGGAAAATCGTGAATCGCGTCGTCCGGCTCGTCGCACCCTACTGGCCCTACCTCCTGGCCGGACTGGGCAGCCTGCTGCTGGTCACCGCTTCGCAGTTGTTCGTCCCGCGCTACCTCGGGCTGACCATCGACCGCATCGTCGAGGCGAAGAGCCTGGCGGCTCTAAACACCGCGGCACTCGTCATCCTGGCCGCATTCGGCGTGCGCAGCCTGGCGCTGTACGGCCAGATCTCTTTCGGTTTCTACCTC
>MENB01000074.1:192-1880 GCA_001768125.1 Armatimonadetes bacterium RBG_19FT_COMBO_69_19 | reverse complement strand
CGGGCGGTGGACGAGCGGCGACGCCATCGCGCGCAGCCTGCAGGACACGCAGGTCGTGCAGACCACCCTGCTCACCGGGCTGTTTGACATGGCGGGCGTCGCCCTCACCCTGGCCGGCATCCTCGGCATGTTGTTCTACCTGCAGTGGCGCCTGGCGCTGTTCACCTTCATCGTCATCCCGCTGCTATTGGGCGCGGCGCGCGGCTTCGGCCGTGAGATCCAGGGTATCTCCCAGCGCGCCCAGGAGCGCGTCGCCACGCTCGCCGTCCTGCTGCGGGAAGCCTTCAGCGGCGCTCGCGTCATCCGCGCCTTCGTGCAGGAGGACCGCGAGATCGCCCGCTTCCGCCGGGAGAACGAGCGCACCTTCGGCGAGCACCTGCGTATCAGCCAGCTCATCGCCGCGCAGGTGCCGGTCGTCAGCTTCCTCACGGCGCTCGGGCTCGTCGCCGTACTCTGGCAGGGCGGGCGGCTGGTGACCGCCGGCTCGCTCACAGCCGGGGGCCTGGTCTCGTTCTTCGTGTACGCGGGTCTGGCGGTGGAGCCCGCCATCGCTCTCTCGCGCTTCTACGCATCGGTCCGCCAGGGGCTGGCCGCGCTCGAGCGGGTGCTCGAACTCACCGCGACATCCGGCGACGTGCGGGACGCCCCGCACGCCCGCGACCTGCCGCCGGTGCGGGGCGCCGTCCGCTTCCGCGGCGTGTCCTTCAGCTACGACGGTGGGGCGGCGGTCCTGGGGGACATCAACCTCACCGTGGCGCCCGGCGAGCGCGTGGCTATCGTGGGACCGAGCGGCGCGGGCAAGAGCACGCTGATCAACCTCATCCCCCGCTTCTACGATCCCACGGAAGGGACGGTCGAGATCGACGGGGTGGACATCCGCATCGTGACGAGGCTCTCGCTGCGCCGCCAGATCGGGCTCGTGCCGCAGGATACCGTGCTGTTCCGTGGGACTGTGCGCGACAACATCGCCTACGCGCGTCCCGACGCCAGCGACGCGGACGTGCTGACCGCCGCGCGGGCGGCCAACGCGCACGACTTCATCCGGGCGCTCCCGCAGGGCTACGCGACGATGCTCGGGGAGGACGGGTCTCAGCTGTCGGGCGGGCAGCAGCAGCGCCTGGCGATCGCCCGCGCCGTCCTGAACCGCCCGCGCATCATCATCCTCGACGAGGCCACCTCGGCGCTGGATGCGGAATCCGAGCGGCTCATCCAGGAGGCACTGGACCGGCTGACTGCGGGCCGCACGACCTTCGTCATCGCGCACCGCCTCTCTACCGTGCGCAAGGCCGACCGCATCATCGTGGTGGACCAGGGCCGCGTCGTCGACGACGGCCGGCACGAAGAACTCATGGCACGTGATGGGGTCTACGCGAGGCTGGCGGGGCTGCAGCTCGTCGAGAGTTGATGGAGCTCTCCGTCGTCATCCCCACCTATAATCAGGCGGGGCTGCTCCGGGAGTGCCTGATGCGCCTGCTGGATCAGTCCCTGGACCCGGCGACCTACGAACTCGTGGTCGTCGATGATGGCTCCGCCGATGCCACGTCCGAGGTGATCCGCGCCACGGCCCCGCGGGTGCGCGGCGTGCGGTTCCCGGGGAACCGAGGGCGCAGCGCGGCGCGCAACGCGGGCATCGACGCCGCCGTCGGTCGCATCATCGTGTTCATCGACAGCGACGTCCTGGTGCGGCG
>MENB01000074.1:0-122 GCA_001768125.1 Armatimonadetes bacterium RBG_19FT_COMBO_69_19 | reverse complement strand
GCAGCGGGCGGGGATGTTCGACGAGGCGTTCCCCGGCTACGGCTGGGAAGATTTCGAGCTCGGCCTGCGCCTTCGGCGGCTCGGCGTCCGCCGCGTCTTCAGCCGTGAGGCGGCCGCGTTTC
>MENB01000073.1:9019-9252 GCA_001768125.1 Armatimonadetes bacterium RBG_19FT_COMBO_69_19 | reverse complement strand
GCTCTCGGCGTTCGCCGTCGTGTTCTTCCGCTTCCCGTTGCGGATGTTCTTCTTCTGGATGATCTTCGTCACCCTGATGCTGCCGGTCGAGGTGCGCATCATCCCGACCTACAAAGTGGTTAGCGATCTGGCATTGGTCAACACCTTCCCCGGGCTGACCATCCCCCTCATCGCCTCGGCCACCGCCACGCTGCTCTTCCGTCAGTTCTTCCTTACCGTGCCCGACGAGCTCG
>MENB01000073.1:8626-8927 GCA_001768125.1 Armatimonadetes bacterium RBG_19FT_COMBO_69_19 | reverse complement strand
GTCATCCTCTTCATCTACGGCTGGAACCAGTACCTGTGGCCGCTGCTCGTGACGACGAGCCAGGGCATGGAGACGGTCGTGATCGGGATCACGAAGATGATCGGCACGGGGGAGTCGCTGGTGGACTGGCCGATCATCATGGCGACCTCGCTGCTGGCGATGCTCCCGCCGGTGGCGATCATCGTCGCGATGCAGCGCTGGTTCGTACGCGGCCTGGTGGAGACGGAAAAGTAGCCGCCGGCTCGGCCGGAATAGGGGATGGGCCGGCCGCGTTGCGAGCGGTCAGACGGTCCTGACGGAG
>MENB01000073.1:373-8568 GCA_001768125.1 Armatimonadetes bacterium RBG_19FT_COMBO_69_19 | reverse complement strand
CGTGCTCAAGATGGCTCACGAGGCCCACCACTAGCGCCGCGGGCCGCCACCCTGACGGCGACGGCCCGCGGATGCGCGCGTTTGCGCGGGGATCTAGAATTCGTCTTCCGGCATCCCCCCGGGCATCGGCGGGGCAGCCCTCTTCTTCTCGCGCTTCTCCACGACCACGGCTTCGGTCGTGAGGAGCAGCCCGGCCACCGACGCGGCGTTCTGCAGGGCCAGGCGCGTGACCTTCGTGGGATCGACGATCCCGGCCTTCACCATGTCGGTGAACTCGCCCTTGGCGACGTCGAATCCGGTGCGGCCGCTCTCCCGCTTCAGCCGCTCGACGATGAGGCTGCCCTCGATGCCGGCGTTCGCGGCCAGCTGCCGGGCCGGCTCCTCGAGCGCACGGCGGACGATCTTCACACCCATCGCCTCGTCGCCTTCGGCCTCGACCTTCTCCAGCGCCCCTAGAGCGCGGATGAAGGCCGTGCCGCCGCCGGGGACGATGCCCTCCTCGACGGCCGCCTTGGTGGCGTTGAGCGCGTCCTCGAAGCGATGCTTCTTCTCCTTCATCTCGGTCTCGGTGGCCGCCCCGACCTTGATCTCCGCGACCCCGCCGCTGAGCTTGGCCAGGCGCTCCTGGAGCTTCTCGCGGTCGTAGTCGGAGGTGGTGTCCTCGATCTCCTTCTTGATCTGAGCGATGCGGCCCTGGATCTCCTTGCGGTCGCCCTTGCCGCCGATGATCGTCGTGTCGTCTTTGTCCGTCTTCAGCTTGTCGGCCCGGCCGAGCATCTCGAGCTCGATGCTCTCGAGCTTCATGCCGATGTCGTCGCTGATGACCTTGCCGCCGGTGAGCACGGCCATGTCCTGCAGCATCGCCTTGCGGCGGTCGCCGTAGCCCGGGGCCTTCACGGCCGCGGAGGCCAGCACGCCCCGCAGCTTGTTCACGACCAGGGTGGCGAGGGCCTCGCCCTCGATGTCCTCGGCGACGACGACCAGCGGCTTCCCGAAGCGGATGACCTTCTCCATCACCGGCACGATGTCGCGCGCCGCGCTGATCTTCTTCTCGGTGAGGAGGATGTAGGGCTCCTCGACGACGACCTCCATCTTGTCGGGGTCGGTGATGAAGTAGGGCGAGATGTAGCCTCGGTCGAACTGCATGCCCTCCACGACCTCGACTGAGGTCTCGATGCCCTTGCCCTCCTCGATGGTGATCACACCGTCCTTGCCGACCTTGTCCATGGCGTCGGCGATGATCTCGCCGACCTCCGCGTCGTTCGCGGCCACGCCGGCGACGTGGGCGATGTCCTGCTTGCCTTCCACCGAGATCGAGATCTTCTTCAGCTCGTCGACGACCGTCTCCACGGCCTTGTCGATGCCGCGCTTCACGAGCATCGGGTTCGCGCCCGCGGCCACGTGCTTCAGGCCCTCGCGCACGATGGCCCAGGCCAGAACGGTGGCCGTGGTGGTCCCGTCGCCGGCCGCGTCATTCGTCTTGCTCGCGACCTCCTTCACGAGCTGGGCGCCCATGTTCTCATTGGGATCCTCCAGCTCGATCTCTTTCGCGACCGTCACCCCGTCCTTGGTGATCGTCGGGGAACCCCACTTCTTCTCGAGCACCACGTTGCGGCCCTTGGGTCCCAACGTGACGCGGACGGCGCTCGCCACCTTCTCCACGCCGCGCTCGAGCGCCCGGCGTGCTTCCTCATCGTACAGCAGTACCTTTGCCGGCATACTCTTGACCCTCCCTTGCCAGGTGATCTGCGATTAGCACTCTCGGGGGTTCACTGCTAACCATTCCATATTGTGCCATCCCCGGCGCCTAAATCAAGCCCCGGGATAGTCCCGGGCGGTATACTGGGGCCATCATGCTGATGCGGCGGCCCCAGATCGCCTCCTGGCAGGTTACCCTCGCGATCTTCCTGGTGCTGGTCGGCTTCCTGGTCGTCCTTCAGCTCCGGGCCGGGCGGACGATCCGCCGGGAGGTACAGCTCCCTACCCTCCGCGTCCGCGAGCTCGCCGTCCTGGTCCGGCAGCAGGAGGATGCCCTCCACGCCCTCCAGGCGGAGATCGCGGACCTCCGGGCCAAGATGGGCGAGTATGAGAGCGCCGCGGCGCAGGGACGGAGCTCGGCGGAAACGCTGGCGCGTGAGGTGGACTCTTACCGGATGGTGCTGGGCCTGACCCCGGTCGAAGGGCCTGGGGTCATCGTCCGCGTCAGCGAGCGCCCGATCCCCGGCGCCGTGGTGGCCCCCTCGGTCCAGGCCGGGGACCTGGCCGGACTGGTGAACGAGCTGTGGTCGAATGGAGCGGAGGCGCTCGCCGTGAGCGGGGTGCGGGTCCTCGCGACGACCGGGTTCCGCCAGGTCGAGGACAGCGTGGTGGCCGGCATCTTCCGGTTGGACCCTCCCTACGAGATCCAGGCCATCGGCGACCCGGCGGTGATGAAGGGCGCCCTCAACCTGCGGGGGGGGTTCGTCGAGGGGCTGCGGTCGGTCGGGTTGATGGTGGAGATCCGGGAGTCGGCCCGGCTCCGGCTGTCGGCCTACCGCGGCCCGCTGCGGTACCGCTTCGGCCGGCCGGGCTAGCGGGATCCTGCCGGATTCGCCAGCGCGTCATAGATCGTCTGCGCGGGCACGACGGCGGCCACCTCGGGTCGCTCCGTGACGTATCCCACGACCATGCCGATCAGCAACCCGTCCGCCACGTCCACGACCGGCGCCCCGCTTGTCCCCGGCACGCTATAGAGCGGCAGGGCGATCGCCGACGGATTGTTCTCGAAGCGGATCTCCCAGTACACGCGGGGGATGGGCACATCCACGAAACGCAGCGGACTGCCCCGGTCGCTCAGGACGTACAGGATGTGGAAGGGACCCTCGGGCATACGCTTCCAGCCGCGCAGCGATCGCAGCCGCCCGCGCGGGAGCCACAGCGCCATGAGATCCAGTCCGTCCCACCGCGTGACGTGCGTGGCGTAGAAGGACTCGCCGGTGCCCAGCGTGATGCGGTAGCGCGCGCCTTCCCGATAGCAGTGTGCGGCGGTGTAGGCCGCGCTGCGGGTCTCCTCGCTCCACCCGATCCATCCCGTGCACACGCCGCGGTGCTCGTCTCCCTCGACCGCGATGCGGACGGCGACGTCCTGGAGGATCTGGCGTACAGGATCGAGGTTCTGGGCCGTGGCCGGAGCGGCCGGAGAGGGCCAGGCGAATACCAGGAGGCACAGCACGGCAGCCACGCGGGCCAGATGGCGGCGCACACTCTGGCTATGCCCGTTCGCCGCCGCGCGTTAGACGCGCCTTGACAATCGGTATCGCCCATGGTACGCTCAACACCCGTTTCGACGAGGGTCCTGCGACGCCGGGGTGCAGCAGAAGATCGCCGCGCACCGCAGCCTGGCGCAAGGGTAGGGCCTCTTATAGAACGGGACCGTCAGCGGCTGTGGCAGCCGAGAGATTCCTAGGGAGTCACTCGGCGGCAGCCGCTGATCTCTTTTCTGATGCATCCCGGGTGAGGGGGAATCCCCGTAAGTCTTGCGCTCGGCTGACCTCCGTGGTAGCATGATCTTGGCCCTCCCCAGGGGGGAGGGGGTATCACGGACGGAGGAAGACCCCGATGAGCACCCACAGCGTCCACGAGACGAAGGTCCAGCACGGCAGCCGGGAAATCCGCGCCAAGGTGGCCTTGCGCCTGCGCAGCATCGAGGGACACGTCCGCGGGGTGGTGCGTATGGTCGAGGAGGGTGCGTACTGCATCGACCTCATCAAGCAGACGCTCGCCATCCAGCGCGCCATCGACAAGATCAACGCGATGCTGCTGGAGGACCACCTCGAGCACTGCGCCGCGGCAGCGATCTCGGCCGCGGATCCGGCGGAGCGCAGGCGCACGATCAACGAACTGCTCGAAGTCTTCGAGATGTCCGGCAAGCTGTAGGGAGGAGACGGCCATGGCCGTGAAGCGTCTGGAGTTGCCCGTGGAGGGGATGAGCTGCGCGAGCTGCGTCCTGAAGGTCGAGACCGGCCTGAAGGAGACCGCGGGCGTGCAGCACGTCGCCGTGAACTTCGCGGCCCAGCGCGCCGCCGTCGCCTACGATCCGGAGCGCGTCACGACGGCGCGCTTCGTAGAGGTCGTCCGCTCGCTCGGCTACGACGTCCCGGTGCGCAAAGTGCAGCTCTCCGTGCGCGGCATGTCCTGCGCCTCGTGCGTGGAGAAGGTCGAGCATGCCCTGCGCGCCGTCGACGGCGTGCTCTCCGCCGCCGTCAACCTGGCGGCGGAGCGCGCCACCGTAGAGATCCTCGCCACCACGCCGCTCGCAGAGTTGAAGCGGGCCGTCCGCGAGGCTGGGTACGAGGTGCTCGATGTCGAGGGCGCGGAGGCCGAGGACTACGAGCGCGAGGCCCGCGCGCGCGAGATCAGGACGCTCCGACGCAAGCTCACCGTGGGGACGCTGCTGAGCCTGCCCGTGCTCTGGGGCAGCCTGGCGCACATGGGCCTGCAGGTGTGGACGCCGGAGTTCCTCATGAATTGGTACGTCCAGCTGGCCCTCGCCACGCCGGTGCAGTTCTGGGTCGGGTGGCAGTTCTACCGCGGGGCCTGGGCGCAGGCGCGCCACCGGTCCACCGACATGAACACGCTCATCGCCGTGGGGACGAGTGCGGCCTACCTGTTCAGCGTCGCTGCGACGTTCTTCCCGCAGTGGTTCCGCGCCGGCGGTCTGGAGCCGCAGGTCTACTATGAGACCGGGGCGATCATCATCGTCCTCATCCTCCTGGGGCGTTTCCTCGAGGCTCGGGCCAAGGGGCAGACCTCCGAGGCCATCCGCAAGCTGATCAGCCTGCAGGCGCCCCGCGCGCGCGTCCTGCGGGACGGGCGTGAAGTCGACGTGCCCGTGGAAGAGGTCGTCGCCGGCGACCGGGTCGTCGTCCGCCCTGGAGAGAAGGTGCCGGTGGACGGCGTGATTGACGACGGGCGCTCCGCGCTCGACGAGTCGACGCTCACCGGCGAGTCGCTGCCGGTGGAGAAGGGCCCGGGCGATACGGTCATCGGCGCCACGATCAACAAGACCGGGGCGTTCACCTTCACCGCGACGAAGGTCGGCAAGGACACGATGCTCGCCCAGATCATCCGCCTGGTGCAGGAAGCGCAGGGGAGCAAGGCGCCCATCCAGCGCCTGGCCGACCGCGTGGCGAGCTACTTCGTGCCGGTGGTGATGGGGCTCGCGGCAGCGACGTTCCTCGTGTGGCTGATCTTCGGCCCGCAGCCGTCGCTGACGTACGCGCTGGTGACGTTCGTGGCCGTGCTCATCATCGCCTGTCCGTGCGCGCTCGGGCTGGCCACGCCGACCGCGATCATGGTCGGGACGGGCCGCGGCGCCGAAGCCGGTGTGCTCATCAAGAGCGGCGAGGCCCTCGAGACCGCGCACCGGACGAACACCATCGTGCTGGACAAGACCGGCACCCTCACGAAGGGCCAGCCGTCGGTGACCGACGTTCGCACGCTGAACGGGTTTTCCGAAGCCGATCTGCTCCGTCTGGCGGCGTCTGCGGAGTGGGGGTCGGAGCATCCCCTCGGTGAGGCGATCGTGCGCCGCGCGGAGGAGCAGGGGCTTGCCCTCGCCCGCCCCGAGCGCTTCGAGGCCGTGCCGGGCCGCGGCATCCAGGCCGAGGTGGACGGCCGCCGGGTCCTGGTCGGTAATCCGTTGCTGCTGTCCGAGCATCACGTCGCGCTCGATGGGGGGGAGGCTGCCGGGCTCCAGCTCGCTCGGGAGGGCAAGACGCCGATGTACGTGGCGGTCGACGGGAAGCCGGCGGGGATCATCTCCGTGGCTGACACGCTGAAGCCCCGCTCCCGCGAAGTGGTGGAGGGCCTGCGCAAGATGGGACTGGACGTCGTCATGCTCACCGGGGACAATCGCGTGACCGCCGGGGCCATCGCGGCCCAGGTCGGCATCGAGCACTTCCTGGCCGAGGTGCTGCCCGAGCGTAAGACGGACGAGGTCAAGAAGCTGCAGGCCGCGGGGCGAGCTGTGGCGATGGTCGGCGACGGGATCAACGACGCGCCCGCGCTGGCCCAGGCGGATCTCGGGATCGCGATCGGCGCCGGGACCGACGTGGCGATCGAGTCGGCCGACATCGTGCTCATCGGTGAGGATCTGCGCGGGATCCTGACGGCGCTGCGGCTCAGCCGCTCGACCATGCGCACGATCAAGCAGAACCTGTTCTGGGCGTTCGTTTACAACGTGGTGCTCATCCCGCTGGCCGCGGGCGTGCTGTTTCCGTTCTTCGGCATCCTGCTCAACCCGATGCTGGCGGCGCTCGCCATGGCCTTCAGCTCGGTGAGCGTCGTCACGAACAGCCTCCGGCTGCGATGGTTCAAGCCGGCCACACTCTAGCGAGGGAGGGAGTCGTCATGCAGGCAACGTTGAAGGTCCCCAGGATCCACTGCAGCGGATGCGTCAATACCGTGACCAATGCAGTGCGGAAGCTCCCCGGCGTGCAGACGGTCGAGGCGAGCGATGTCAGCAAGCAGATCACGGTCGAGTTCGATCCGGCGAAGGTCGACGAGACCAAGATCCGCAGCGCCCTGGCCGCGGTCGGGTATCCGGCCGCCTGATGGCGGCCGGGGCTCCCCCGCCGGAGACCGGCACACGCCGCGCCGCGCTCGGCGCGCTGCTGTGGCTCGTCCCGATCGTCGCCCTGCTGCTCGTCATCGGGTACGCCTCGATCCGCAAGCAGCAGCCGGAGTCTATCACCGCCACGCTGGCGCGCGGGGGGCGGCCGCGCGCTCCCGCGTTCACGCTGCCGCGTTTCGACGGGGGCACCCTGACCCTTGCCGAGCTGCGGGGCAAATTCGTCGTGATGAACTTCTGGGCGTCGTGGTGCATCCCGTGCAAGGACGAAGCCCCCCTGCTGGAACGGGTCTGGCGGGACTATCGGGACCGGGGCGTGGTGGTCGTCGGGGTGAACATCCAGGACCTCGAGTCCGAGGCGCGGCGGTTCATCGCCGAGACGAAGGCCACCTACCCCGAGGTGCGCGACCGAGACGGGACGGTCTCACGCGCCTACGGGATCACCGGCGTGCCTGAGACGTTCTTCATCGATCGCGAGGGGCGTGTCGCGCGCAAATTCCCCGGCGCGGCGATCGAGTGGCGTCTGTGGGAGGAAGCCGTCGAGGGCCTCATCGGGGCCCGATGACCGAGGCGGACCGGCACGCGGCAGAGCGCGAGCGGAAGCGGCGCAAGGCGCGCTACGGGATGCAGGTCCGCGGCCGGTCGGTGCGCCTCCTCGGACGGCTGGTCGCCGGCGGGAAGAAGCGGGTCAGGCGGAAGAAGCGCTCACGCTAGCTTCCGGCCGCAGGCGTCGATGAGCCGCGGTTCCGTCCTTCGGCCAGGATCCTCGTCCGCAGCGCCTGCATCGCGACGGTGTGCTTCGGTGGGGCGCGTGAACCCTCCTATTAGGGGAAAAACCC
Source organism: Armatimonadetes bacterium RBG_19FT_COMBO_69_19 (assembly GCA_001768125.1). GTDB lineage: Bacteria > Sysuimicrobiota > Sysuimicrobiia > Sysuimicrobiales > Kaftiobacteriaceae > Kaftiobacterium. Next base: position 1,119 of record MENB01000073.1, on the reverse strand, counting down.
TTTGTGCAGGCCCGCCGGAAGGAACCGATAGACGGGCCCGCCGAGAAGCACTGCACTTTTCCCACGTCGCAACGCGGACGGACGGTACGTGCCGGTCTGGTCTCGCGCGTTCCTGCTCCAATTCGGCCTGGCCGCCGCCGTGTCGCTCGCGGCGGCCCTGGTCGCGTTTGGAATCGTAACGAGGCTCCCCGGCTACGCGGGGGTTCCGCTCTTCGTCTTCGTCTTCTCCACGGCGATCGCCGGCTACGCAGGCGGCCTGGCGTCGGGGCTGCTCGCGGTCGCGTTCTCGCTGGCGGTCGGGCTCTTCGTCGTCGTTCCACCCACCTTCTTGCTCAGCGTTACGGCGGCGCCGCAGGTCGTCGTCATGTTTGCGGCTGTGCTCTTCCTGACCGCCCTGATGGCCGGCCGGCTGCGGGCGGCTACGGCGGAGCAGACCGCCGCGCGAGCGCGGGCCGAAGAGATGGCAACGCGCCTGCGTGAGGTGACGGCTGTGACCGAGGAGAACGTGCAGCAGTTCGAGGCGGGTCACGATGACGTGGCTGTGCTCGGTCTGCGCGTGGTGCCTCAGGGCGACCGGATGACCCTGCGCGTGTCGGCCGAGCCCTCCTCCGTCGCGGTGCTGCGCCAGGCGATGCGCAGGTGGTTCGCCGAGCAGGGGATCACGCCGGAGGCGGCGTTCCCCCTGCTGGTGGCGGCCGGCGAAGCGATCAGCAACGCGATCGAGCATGCCTACGGCCCCTCAGGCG
>MENB01000073.1:0-212 GCA_001768125.1 Armatimonadetes bacterium RBG_19FT_COMBO_69_19 | reverse complement strand
GCGTGCTGGATGGCACCCCCTCATGAACTCCCCTGTGGACGTGACGACAAAGCAACGCGGCGCGATCACCGTGGCGCACATCGCGGGAGAGCCGGACCTGACCAACGTCCGCGAGGTGGAACGGCAGCTGTGGGATGGGGTACCCAATACATCGACCGGCGCGGTGGTGGATCTTTCCGGTGTGCGCTACCTCGACAGCGCGGGGCTGAACC
>MENB01000072.1:7042-12214 GCA_001768125.1 Armatimonadetes bacterium RBG_19FT_COMBO_69_19 | reverse complement strand
CGCGAAGAAGACGGCGTTCTTCCCGGGGAACTGCATCCGCGCCAGCGGGTACGCCGCCAGCGAACAGATGACGAGCGTGAGCGTCACCCCCACCGCCGTGATGTACAGGCTGTTCGCGATGTACCGCGGGAGGGGGAGCGTGCTCCAGACGCCGATGTAGTTCGCCGCGGAGAAGCCGGTGAGACTCAGGTCCGGCGGGATGGAGAAGATGGGTCCGCGGGTGCGGAGCGAGATGAGCAACGTCCACAGGAACGGGAAGGTCGTGAACACGGCCAGCGCGAGGAGCAGGCTGTAGAGGGCGAGCTTCCTCAATACCATTCCAGCCCGCCCCGGCGGAAGACGCGGAAGTTGATCACGGAGAAGACGAGGATCACCGCGGCCAGCACCACGGCCAGCGCCGCGGCGTACCCCATGTTCAGCTCCTGGAACGCCTCATCGAAGATGTACATGAACATCGTGTAGGTGCTGAAGAACGGCCCCCCCCGTGTCATCACGTAGATCTCCTCGAAGACCTTCACCGCCGCCATCGTCGAGATCAGCGACGCCAGTAGGATGTACGGCCGCAGCAGCGGGATGGTCACGCTCCAGAAGACCCGGCCGCGGGACGCCCCGTCGATCATCGCCGCCTCTTCGTACTCCGCCGGGATGGCCTGCAATCCCGCCAGGTAGATGACCATGTACCAGCCCAGACCCTTCCACATCGTGACGAACATCACCGCGTACAGCGTGATCGTCGGATGGCTCAGCCAGGAGACCGGCCGCGCGATGACGTCGAGGCTGCGCAGCACCCAGTTCACCACGCCCTGCTGATCGTACATCCAGGTCCACATGATCCCGACCACCGGCCAGGAGGTGATCACCGGGACGTAGTAGGCGGCGCGGAAGGCGCCGATGCCCCGGAGCTGCCGGTTCACGAGCACGGCGAGCAGGATCGATCCGAGCTGGATGACCGGGACGACCAGGACGTACTTCGCCGAGTTCGTGATGGCGATCCAGAAATAACGGTCGGCGAGCAGCCGCTGAAACTGCAGCCAGCCGACGTAGCGGGGCGGGTTGATGATATCGTACTCGAACAGGCTGAGCACCGTCCCGAAGATGACCGGATAGAAGGTGAAGACGGCGAGCAGGCCGAGCGCGGGAAGCAGGAACAGGTACGCGACGAGGGTGCTGCGGCGTCTCAAGGGCATCGGTCCAGCGCCGTGATCGCGAACACGACCGGGCTCGCCCGGCCGCCGGCGCTGACCAGTTCGATCGAGGTGATGGGGGTCTGCGGCTGCGGGTTCTTCCAACGGACCATCTGCAGCAGCACGTCGTTGCCCGCGGCGGTGCGGCCCGACCACGCGATTTCCTGCTCGATGGAGGGGATTCCTCTCTCCGCGTCCCACAGCCAGCTGCTGATGTTCTGTCCGTAGCGCAGCTCGATCGGGACGGTGCGCCCCCCGGCGAGTGTGATCGTGTAGCCTCCGACGACCTCCCCGAAGTTCACGGCTCGGTCGAGCGTGGTGTGGACGATGGCCAGGCAGGCCGCGCGGCCGCCCCAGCGTACCGTGACGTGCGGCGGCATCGCCGCGGCGACGTCGCGCTCGCCTCTAAGCATGATGATGCTCTTCCCCCGGGTGTGCGCGGGATCGAGCACCTCGAAAAGGATGCCCCCGGCGCGGTGGCGGCCGGGAGCCAGCGCGCGCAGGTCATAGTCGGCCCCTTTGCCCTGCCAGCCCTTGCCGTCGTTGTCGATGTGGGTCTGGGTCACGACGGACGCCAGGTTGAGCAGCGTGCCCGCGGACGGCTGCGCCGGGGGTGACGCGCCGCGGGTCCACGCCTCGGCGAACCGGCGGGCGAGTTCGGTTTCACTGGGGAACTGCTCAGGAGCAGGGCGGTCGGCGTTCCAGAAGAACGCCGACGCACTAAGGTACGTGTACAGCTGGCGGTACGCGCGTGTGAGCGCGGCCCGGTTCTGGAAGTGTCCGGTCCACGTCGTCCGGATCATCCCAAGACCCGCAGCCGCGCGGACGGCCCGGCTGAAGAAGTAGTTATTGTGCAGGCGGTACCATGTCGCCCCGAGCACGTCGAAGCCGAGCCGGCGGAAGTGCGCCGCCTCCGGATAGTCGCGGACGTCCTCGTACTTCCACGGGACAACCGTGAGGTCGCGGGGGAGCTCCCCGAACTGCGGGTCGGAGGCGGCTTCCTCGCGCCGCTCCCACAGCACGTCGCCCCACACCATCGGTCGCACGCCCATCGCACGCAGGACGCCCGACAGGTTGATGATGTCGCGCAGGTACAGCCGCATGTCGTACCGGAGGCCTGATGGGCCTCGCACCTCATCATGCCCGAGGTGCAGGAAGGCCGGACGGAAGAGCTCGACCGCTTCCTTGAGCACCGGAACGATCAACGCCTCATTGAGCGTGGTCGTCTTCCCATCGACCGTGATCTGCCGATCGGGATCGTAGACCGCGGGGAAGACGGCGCGCGCCCGGTCGCAGGTCACGCCGCCGCCGGGGCCGTAGGCCACCTGCCGGCACAGCGCCTCGTCGCGCAGCCCCGCGAATACCCACTCGCTGTGGCCGAGGGTGGCGATGAGCGGGATCACCTGGATGTGGTGCTCGCGCGCGGCTTCGATCAGCCGCCGCACCTGAGCCTTCGTCGCGCCCCGCTGGTCCGGCGCCCAGAGCGGACGGCCGCTCTCCCACTGGACGTACTCGGCCTCGGCGATGATCGTGTTGAACTTGTAGGGCGCCAGGACGCGATCGATGAGCTCGATGTGGAACGGGTCGGAGGCGCCGTCGAGCAGGACGTGCACCGCGCGCACGGGGTGATCCGGCCAGTCGCGGATCGTCGCCTCGGGAACGGTGCCGCCCTTGCCCCGTCGCAGCAGTTGCCGCAGGGTCTGCACGCCGTAGAAGGTGCCCCGCCGGTCCGCGCCGGCGACGATGATCTGCCGGGGGGTCACCTGCAGCAGATAGCCTTCGGGGCGCGATACACCTCCGGCGCCGGCGGATTGGAGCGCGCGGGCGAGCAAGGCGTGATCGGCGCTCTGTCCGATGAGGATGTGCCCGGAGGGCCCCGATACCTCACGTTCGCGGGCGACGCGGAGAGCCGGTCCGCCCAGTGCGCGCAGCTCTTCGGTAAGCTCCCGTGCGGCGTACAGGTCCTCGTCTGTGGCGCCATCGGCCAGGACGATCCGCGTCGTTCGCGCGTCGAGGCGGAACGCGCCTCTCCCCAGCGCGGCCTCCCTGGGTGCGGGGAGCAGGTCACCGGACGCGGCGGTGGGAACGTAGGCGTCCGGAACAGCACGACCGGCAGCGCCCAGCACGGGGGACCAGGTCGCCGCCGGCACGGCCAGCAGCAGGACGATCAGGAGTCTAGAGCCGAGCATTCCACTCCCGGACGGCCCAGTCGAGGGCCTCCTTCGGGCTCATCTTCCCGAAGAACGCGCTCTCCACCGCCTCACGGAAGATCTTGTACAGCTCGCTCTGATTGGGGACCACCACGGTCAGGTCGCGGCCGGACTTCAGCTCGTCCGCGGCGATCGCCCGGGCTTTGAACTCCGGCCCCGCCCCCTTCTGCTTGAAGAACGGATCGGCGGCGGCCTTCTTCGTCGAGGGGAAGAGCACGGTCCCCGGCAGCTTCGAGAACTCGAGCTGGTTCTCGTCGTTGCTCACGAAGAGGGCGAACTTCACCGCTTCTTGTTGGTGCTTGCTGGCCTTAGGCACGGCCAGCGCCATCAGGCCGGCATGGATCACCTTGCCTTTGCCCGCCGGGTACGGCCCGACGAAGGTCTGCGCGTAGACCTCCGGATTGCTCTCCTTGATCCGCAGCAGGAACTGCGGCCCCACCAGCAGCATGCCGAGCTGCCCCGCGCTGTACCGCTCGACCGCACCGTTGAACCCCCGGCGGAGGGTGTCATCCGGGAAGTAGTCGCCTTTGAAGAGGTCCACGTACTTCTGCAGATAGGCGACGTGCGCCGGGGTGTTGAAGACCGCGCGCTTGCCGTCCGCGCTCAGCATCGGCAGGCCGTTCTCGAGGAAGCGGTGCATGAGGCGCGTGCCGTCGATGAGCGGCATGAAGCCGTAGGCCTTGGTGCGATCCTTGATCTGCCGGGCGGCGGCGACCATCTCCTCTTCGGTGTCGGGGGGATTCAGGGTGTTCAGTCCCGCCTTCTTGAAGAGGTCGCTGTTGAAGAAAAGCACCGGCGGGGCGATATACCAGGGGATGCCGTAGGCGCGGCCCCGGAACCGGGTGCCGCCCCACAGTCCCTCGAAGTACCTGGCCCGGTCGGCGGCGGGCACCGCCCCATCCAGATCCAGCAGGGCGCCCTTTTCCGCGATCCGCACCGTGAACTCGACGTTCAGGTTCACGACGTCCGGCGGCACCCCGCCCGCGATGGCGGCAAGCAGCTTCTGCTCGATCGCCTGAAACTGCACGTCCACCCACTTGATCTGCACGCCGGGATTCGCGCGCTGGTAGTCCGCGATCAGGCCGTTCACGTAATCCGTGAAGAACGGCTGCAGCGAGATCGTCCAGAACTCGAGCGTGGTCGTCTGCGGCGCGGTGAGTCCGGCCACCGTCATGACGAGGACGATGGCGAGGGTCAAGGCCGCGCTTCGCACCAGCGGAAACCTCATCACGGTTCCTCCTCTATCTTCACGCCGCCTTCTTCCTGAAACGGGGAAAACCTCCCCCTCGTTCTAACATTATCCATAGGAGGGCCTAACGTGAACGGACGGCTGACCATTCAGGAGATCCACGAGCAGCCGGAGGTGCTGGCCCGCCTCCTGGACGAGGAGCGCCCGGCCGTGGATGCGGCCGTGGCGGACCTGCGCCGGCGTTCCCCCTCGGCCGTCGTGTTGGCCGCGCGGGGCTCCTCGGACAACGCCGCGCTGTACGGTCACTACCTGTTCGAGACGATGCTCGGCATCCCGGTCGCGCTCGCGTCGCCTTCGGTGGTCACGCTGTACCGACGGACGCCGCGCCTGCGCGGGATGCTCGTCATCGGCCTGTCGCAATCCGGACGGTCGCCGGACATCGTGGAGTATGTCCGCGCCGCCCGGGGCGCGGGGGCGCGCACCATCGCCATCACCAACGAGGCGCGCTCGCCGCTGGCCCGCGCCTCGCACACCACGCTGCTGCTCCATGCGGGTCCGGAGCGCAGCGTCGCTGCCACGAAGACCTACA
>MENB01000072.1:6041-6940 GCA_001768125.1 Armatimonadetes bacterium RBG_19FT_COMBO_69_19 | reverse complement strand
TCGCATCGGAAGACGAGATTGCGGTTGCCGCCAGGCGCTCCCGCACGATGCAGCGGTGCCTCGTCATCTCCCGGGGCTACAATTACGCGACCGCGCGCGAGGCGGCGCTCAAACTCAAGGAAACGAGCTACGTCGCGGCCGAGCCGCTGTCCTCGGCGGATCTGCTCCACGGACCGATCGCCGTGGTGGGGCGGCGCTTTCCGGTCGTCGTCATCGCGCCTCCGGGACGGGTCCGCCCGCACCTGGCCCGGATCACCCGGGAACTCTCCGCTCGCGGCGCGCGCGTCATCGCCGTCTCGTCCGATCCGGCGATCGCGGCGCTGGCCCGGACCGTGCTGCCTGTGCCCTCGCCCGTCGACGAACGGCTGAGCCCCCACGTCTACATCGTCCCCCTCCAGTTGTTCGCGCATCATCTGGCCCTCGCGCGGGGGTTTGATCCCGACCGGCCGCGGGGACTGCGGAAGGTTACGCGCGTGCTGTGAAGCGCCAGCCTCGTTCGTAGAGTCCTGGGAGCGCCACGGGGAGACGGCCGGAGGGCTCGAGCATGCCGGCCAGCACCTTCGCCGCGGCGCGAAGACTCGCGGGATCGGGTCCATAGGTGGCGAGGTAGGTGGTAACCTCGGGGAACCGCAGCAGCTCGTACGGGCTGCCGGTGCCCACCACGACGAGGCGCTCACCGAACTGCTGGTGCAGCGCGCGCACGGTGTCAACCCCATCGTACTTGCGCAGGGACAGGCTCGCCACAACGACGGCATCCCACGACCCTCGGGCTGCCTCGTCGGGGCTCCCCGCCACCGTGACGCCCGGCAGTATCTGCGCGAGCTCCTGACCGAGGCCGGTCGGAGGGCGATCCCCGGCGCCGCTGCCGGCGCTCACGACCGCGACCCGTCCGGACGCCA
>MENB01000072.1:0-5992 GCA_001768125.1 Armatimonadetes bacterium RBG_19FT_COMBO_69_19 | reverse complement strand
GATCTCCTGCGCCAGAAGCTGATGCGCCGCGGTCCCGGTCGCCGCCCTCTCGGTCGTCCACTCCGTGGGACGCCCGGCGTAGCGGGCCTTCACCCGCGCGATGCGCGCCTCGCTCGCCCGCATCGCCGCTCCGTCGAGGGACCGGTCGGTCACGGCCTGCCGCACGGCTTCGATCGCCGCCCACTGGCCGTCCGGCCGGCCGCAGGCGAGGATGAAGTCGCATCCGGCGCGCAGCGCTTCCACCGCCGCCGCACCCCGGGACCAGCGGTCACTGATGGCCTTCATCTCCATCGAGTCCGTGAACACCACGCCCTCGAAACCGAGCTCGCCGCGCAGCAGGCCCTGCATCACGTGCGCCGAGAGCGTCGCGGGGCGGGTGCTATCAAAAGCGGGATAGACGATGTGCGCGGAGAGGACGCCGTCCGCGCCGGCCCGGATCGCCTCGGCAAAGGGCCGGAGCTCCTCGCCGCGCAGCCGGGCGGGATCCTTCGCCACCGTGGGCAGATCCAGGTGCGAATCCAGGGCGGTGTCGCCGTGCCCGGGGAAGTGCTTCACCGTGGTCAGCACGCCGGCGGCCTGTGCGGCCTGCAGATACGCCACCCCGAGGCGCGACACCAGGGCGGGGTCATCCCCGAAGGCCCGGATGCCGATGACCGGATTGGCGGGGTTCGTGTTGACATCCAGCACCGGCGCGTGGTTGGTGTTGATGCCGACTGCCCTGAGCTCGAGGGCGGTGATCCGTCCCGCGGCGGCCGCGTCTTCCGCCCGCCCGGTCGCGCCGAGGGCCATCGCGCCCGGGAAGACCGTGAACCCCTCGACCAGGCGATTCACGACCCCGCCTTCCTGATCGATCGTCACGAGCAGCGGGGGAAGTCCCGCCTCCGCGGCCAGATGCTGGAGGTCGGCGGTAAGCGTGCGCACCTGCGCCGTCGTGCGCACGTTCTTCGCGAAGAGGATCACGCCGCCGATGCGGCCGTCGCGCACGAGACGCTCCAGCTCGGGTGTGATCTCAGGACCGGAGAAATCGACGATGAAGTGCTGGCCGACGAGATCGGCCGTCTGTGCCGTCACACGTTCTCCATTCCTTCCTCGGGGCGCAGGTCCTCGCCGCGCGCCGGGATAACCAGGGTAGCAGGATGGCGTTCACCCCGGGGCTGGCCTTCCACATCCTGACCCCGCTCTATGACGGGCTTAACGCGGCCCTCGGATTCGGACGTCCCTTCATGCAGCGGGTCCAGGCCGCACTGGCGCTTCACGGGCACGAGACGGTCCTGGACATCGGGAGCGGGACAGGCACGCTCCTCGCCGCCCTGGCCGCGCGCCATCCCGCCGCGCATCTTGCCGGCCTCGACGCCGACGGCCGCATGCTCGCGCGCGCCCGGACAAAGCTGGACGCGGCGCCCCGCGTCCTCCTCCTGCAGGCTTATGCCCAGGCCCTGCCGTTCCGCTCCGCCGCGTTCGACGTGGTCGTGAGCACGCTGATCTTCCATCATCTCCCGACGCCCGTGAAACGGATGGCGCTCGCGGAGGTCCGGCGCGTCCTCAAACCGGGCGGCCGTTTCCTGCTGGCCGACTTCGGGAAGCCGCAGAGCGCAACCCAGCGCATCTTGCTCCACGCGGGAAGCCTCTTCGACGGACGGGAGAACATGCAAGCGAACCTCACCGGGATGATGCCGGCGCTGCTGGTGGAGGCGGGGTTCCGCGTCACGGAGGCGGCGACGGCCTACCGCGCCGTGCAGTTCCTGCAGGCGGTCAACGACGAGGGGAAATGAAAAACCCGCCCAGGTCGCCGGACGACACGACCAGGGCGGGCGGACCGACTCGTTGGGTCAGGCGACGGTTCTACGCCTCAATCACCGCCGCGTTGGAGGTTCAGCAGGCCTTGCGCCGCCCGGCACGCGCCGTCGACGTTGACCATGTGGTGCATCGCCCCGTAGGCGTTGCCATCGGCCATGGTCTGCAGCGCGTACATCGCGCCGGTCAGGCAGCGCTTCAGCATCTCGAGATCCTGGCGCTGCCGGTCGATCATCTCCTCGGACAGGCGAAGCTGCTCCGCGGTCTCTTTGAGCATGACCTCGTTGGTCCGGAGCGCGGCCCCCGCGGCGTGCGCCTCCATGCGCGCGGTGTCCACCTGATCCCGGTAGCGGGCCAGGTCTGCGGTGAGCGAGGCGACGAGCGCGTCGCGCTCCGCCAGCGCGGCCTGGAGCTGCACGAGGTTGCCTTCCATGCCGGCGCGCCGGACTTCGCCCGAGCCAGCCAGGGCTCCGGCGCTCAGGGCGAGCACGGCCGTCAGGATCATCCAACCCGTGAGCGAAGCACGCATCTCTGTCTGAACCCGCTTACTTTTTCCCCCGGGGGGACGGCGGTAAACGACGCGGGTGGCGGTCAGGCGGGGGTGATGTCGCCGAGGATGACGGGGCGGGTTGCACCCGTCGCCGCGGGAAGGTTGCCGGGGAGGCCCCACGCGGTCTGCGCACCGATCACGGCGAAGGCGATCGCTTCCTTGAAATCGGGATCGAGACCGTACTGGGCGATAATGGCCACAGGCACCGGCGCCAGGGCCTCGCCCAGCCAGCGGACGAGCGTCTGGTTGTGCACCCCCCCGCCGCTGAGGATCACCTCCTGCGCACCGGGGAGATACGCCTTGTACGCGCCGGCGATCGAGCGCACGGTCAGCATCGTCACGGTGGCGAGGAGATCGGCCGTGGGCAGCCCGAGCTGTTGGCCGCGTGTCAGGATGTCCCGCGCGTAGGCCTCGCCGTACTTCTCGCGCCCGGTCGTCTTGGGTGGACGCCCGGCATAGTACGGATCCCGCAGCAGCTCGGCGAGGAGGTCCGCGCTGACCCGGCCCTGGGCCGCGAGCGCTCCTCCCTCGTCCCGCTCCTTCCCCGCGGCCAGCCGTGCGAGCCCGTCGATCAGTATGTTCCCGGGTCCGGTATCGAACGAGATGACGTCTTCGGGCGCCGCACCCGCGGGGATCCAGGTCACGTTCCCGATCCCCCCGAGGTTCTGCAGCGCTCTGCCGCGATGCGCGTCACGAAAGAGCAGGTAGTCGACGTAGGAGACCAGCGGAGCGCCGTGGCCCCCCGCGGCGATGTCCCGCACGCGGAAGTTGCTGGCCACCGGCAGACCGGTGCGTTCGGCGATGACCGCGGCCTCGCCGATCTGCAGCGTGCTGTGCCCGGGGATGTGCCAGATGGTCTGCCCGTGCGAGGCGATGAGGTCGATCTCGGTCCGGGGTTTCCCGCACCGTTCGATGGCCTCGAGCGCGACCGCGGCGAATTCGCCGGCGACGTCGAAGTTTGCCGCGCACACCGCCTCGAGCGGCGCGTCGGGACGGCAGAGATCGAGGATCCTCCGGCGCGTCGCGGGCTCGAACGGCCGGGCCACCGTGGCGGACGTCTGCACGTGGACGCTCCCCGCGTGGCGGGAGACCTCGACGACGGCCGCGTCGATGCCGTCGACCGACGTGCCCGAGATGAGGCCCACGACGAGCAGGCGATCCTTCTCCACCGGCCACGTGCGCATCACGGCCCCCGCTCCTCCAGCGCCTTCCGGATCAGCCCTCCCGCCCGCGCCAGCGCGGCGTTCGCCTCTTCGGCGCTGCAGCGCCGCCCGGCCATGACGATGGCCGTCTTCAGGTTGCGGCCTCCCGCGTCCAGCACCCGGGCCGCCTCAGCCGCCGGGATCCCCGCGGCTTCGGAGACGATGCGCCGCGCGCGCTCGAGCAGCTTCTCGTTGGCCGGCGTGACGTCCACCATGAGGTTGCTGTAGACCTTGCCCAGACGCACCATCGCCGCGGTGCTGAGCATGTTCAGGATCATCTTCTGCGCCGTCCCCGCCTTCATGCGCGTCGAGCCCGTGAGGAGCTCCGGTCCGGTCACGGCGACGATCGCGATGTCGGCGGAGGCGATCATCGGCGCCCCGGGATTCGAGCAGATGGCGACGGTAGCCGCTCCCGCTTCACGCGCGCGCTGCAGGGCGCCCATCACGTAGGGCGTCCGGCCGCTCGCGGCGAGGCCGACCACGACGTCCCGGGCCTGCGGATCCCGCGCGGCGAGGTCGCGCGCCCCCAGGGTCGCATCGTCTTCGAGCGGCGCGGCCGACTGCACCCCGGCTGAGACGCCTCCCGCGATGATGACCTGGACGAGATCGGGGCTGGTGCCGAAGGTGGGAGGCCACTCCGAGGCGTCCAGCAGCGCGATCCGCCCGCTCGTCCCCGCCCCCACGTAGAACACCCGCCCCCCATGCCGGATGCGGTCGGCGATGAGATCTGCCGCGCGGGTAATCTCGGCCAGCACGCGCCGGACGGCGGCGGCGACGGAAGCATCTTCCTCGTTGATGAGGGCCACGATCTCCCTCGTGCTTATCACGTCCAGCCGCATCGACTTCGGATTGCGCTGCTCGGTGAGAAGCGCGCCGAACTCATCTCGCATGGGTCACTCCCCCCTCAACGCATCGATGAGGCCTGGCGGCGGCTCGATGCCCTTCACCGCGAATGCGCGCCACAGGGCGCCCCCCGCCGGCTGAAGTCGCGGAGGCGTTGGAACGGCCTCGGGACACGCGCGCCTCAGCCCCCCGGCGAAGGCGCTCCGCAGGACGGCATGGCGGAATAGCCCCCCGATCCCTGCGCCGGGATGGGCCCCGGCGAAACGCAGCCCGCGCCAGACCGCGGCGGCCATCTCCGCGAGATGTCGGCCGGCCTCGCGTACGATCGCCTCGGCCATTGTGTCCCCCAGCTCCGCGGCATCCATCACAAGGGGAGCGAGGCCGGCCATCTGGGCAGGCGTCATACCGCGGGCGGCCCCCACGATCTGTTCCGGCCCGGCCAGATGCAGCGCGCTGAGCACCCGATGCGTCAGCGCCGTCGCTCCCCCCCGCCCGTCATGCTCGCGCAGCACCGCCCCCAGCGCCGCCCGCCCGACGTCATATCCGCTTCCCGCGTCGTCGAGGATATGCCCCCATCCGCCCGCGCGGGCCTCGTTCCCTCGGGCATCGCGCCCCCATGATACCGAGCCTGTCCCCGCAACCACGATGATTCCGGGCGCGCCGAGAAAGGCACCGTCCAGCGCAATCTCAGCGTCGGATGCGAGGTGGATCTTGCCGGCGGCGTGCATCGTGACGAGCGCCGCCCGCAGGCCTTCCTTGATCGCCGGATCCTCGATGCCGGCCACCCCGGCGACGACGAGGTCCGGGATCGGCCCACCCGCCGCCTCGCGAACGGCGCGCGCGATCGCGGCGGCGGCCTCCTTGACGCCGGCGTTGTGCGGGTTCCCCGGACCGGCCGAGGCCCTGCCCACGACCCGGCCGTCGTCGGCCACCGCTACGGCCCGCGTCGTGGTCGCGCCCGCGTCGACACCGGCCAGGATCATCCGCGCAACGCCTCTCGCACCGCCCGGTGGAAGCGCGGGCGGAACTCCTGGATCTTCGTGTTCGATCCGCCGAGGTGGACGCGATTCGTGAGCAGCACGGCGACGAGATCCTGGTCGGGATCCACCGCCACCGACGTTCCCGTGAAGCCCGTATGCCCGAACGAGCGCGGCCCGAGCGCGTCGAAGAAGGTGCCGTCGTGGTGGAGCACCCACCCAAGCCCGCGCGGGTAGCCCTCGGCACCCGCGCGCTGGTCGGAGATGGCTTCGGTGATCGCCGCCTCGGTCAGGAATCCTCCGGGACGCAGCCACTGGAAGGTGGCGACGGCGACCTCCCAGGCGGTGGAAAACAGGCCCGCGTGCGGGGCGACGCCGTCCATCGCGTAGTGCGCGTTGCCGTCGTGCACTTCGCCCACCAGCACTTCCGCCTGCCAGGGATAGCCGCGGCCTTCGTCACCGACCTTCTCCCGCTCGTAGGCATGGCCGGCTTCGGTCGCGGCGCAGCGGCCCCGCAGCTCGCTCGGGGGCGTGTACATCGTCTCCGTGAGGCCAAGCGGCCCCGTCACGTACTGGCGCACCAGATCGTCGATGCGCCACCCCGTCAGACGCTCCATCGCGAACCC
>MENB01000071.1:18324-18500 GCA_001768125.1 Armatimonadetes bacterium RBG_19FT_COMBO_69_19 | reverse complement strand
GTCGTGCTCCACGACGAGGATCGTATTCCCCAGGTCCCGCATGTGCATCAGGGTGTCGATGAGGCGCCGGTTGTCGCGCTGGTGCAGGCCGATGCTGGGCTCGTCGAGGACGTAGAGCACGCCCATCAGACCCGAGCCGATCTGCGTGGCCAGGCGGATGCGCTGGGCCTCGCCGC
>MENB01000071.1:12887-18307 GCA_001768125.1 Armatimonadetes bacterium RBG_19FT_COMBO_69_19 | reverse complement strand
GTGCGGTCGAGGGTGAGGTAATCCAGCCCGACGTTGACCAGGAAGCCCAGCCGCGACTTAATCTCCTTGAGGATCTGCTGGGCGATGAGGCGCTCGCGGTCGGTCAGCGTAAGCACGTTGAAGAAGTCGAGCGTCTGGCGCACGGCGAGCGCGGTGAGCTCGGCGATGTTCTTCCCGCCGACCCGCACGCTCAGCGACTCCTTCTTCAGCCGGGTGCCGCTGCACGTCGGGCACGGCAGCCTGGTCATGTACTGCTCGTACTCCTCGCGCATGTACTCCGAATCGGTCTCGCGGTAGCGCCGCTCCAGCTGGCGCAGGACGCCCTCGAACTTCGTCTCGTAGACGCGCAGCGCGCCCCACTTGTTGTGGTAGCGGATCCGGAACTGCTGGGTGCTGCCGTGCAGCAGGACGTCGACGAACGACTTCGGCAGCCGCCGCAGCGGCGTCTTCATGTCGATCTTGTAGTGCGCGGCGAGCGACTGAAGCAGCTCATAGTAGTACTCGCTCGTCGAGTTCGCCCACGGCACCACGGCGCCGTCGCTCAGGGACTTGTCCCAGTCCAGGACGAGGTCGGGGTCGAACTCCTGCTTGAACCCGAGACCGCTGCACGTCGGGCACGCCCCGTAGGGGCTGTTGAAGGAGAACACCCGCGGCTCGATCTCGGGCAGCACCGACCCGTGCTCGGGACAGGCGAACAACTGGCTGAAGATCATCAGCTCTTCGGTCGGATCCTCGTGGGCGCGCTTTGCGGGCGCGCGCTTCCCGCCAGCGGCGGCGGACCGCTCGTCGATGATGTCGATGTACACCATCCCCTGTCCGAGCTTGAGGGCCGTCTCCAGCGAGTCGGCGAGGCGCGTCTTCACGTCGGGCCGCGTGATGATGCGGTCGACGACGACCTCGATCCAGTGCTTCCTGTTCTTGTCGAGCGGGATCTCTTCGCCCAGCTCGTAGACGATGCCGTCCACCCGGACGCGGGCGAAACCCTGCCGGCGCAGATCCTCAAAGAGCTGGCGGTACTCACCCTTGCGGCCGCGCACCACCGGCCCCAGGACCTGGATGCGCGATTCCGGCGGCAGCGCCAGGATGCGGTCCACGATCTGCTCACGGGTCTGCCGGCGGATCGGCCGGCCGCAGACGGGGCAGTGCGGCTGGCCGGCCCGCGCGTACAGCAGGCGCAGGTAGTCGTAGATCTCGGTGACGGTGCCGACCGTCGAGCGCGGGTTGCGCGGGGCGCCTTTCTGGTCGATGGAGACGGCGGGGGAGAGCCCGTCGATGTGGTCGACGTCCGGCTTCTCCATGAGACCGAGGAACTGGCGGGCGTAGGCGGACAGCGACTCGACGTACTTCCGCTGGCCCTCCGCGTAGATGGTGTCGAAGGCGAGCGACGACTTCCCCGAACCCGAGATGCCCGTGAGCACGACGAAGCGGTCGCGCGGGATCTCGACGGTGATGTTCTTAAGGTTGTGTTCGCGTGCGCCGCGAACGACGATGCGATCGAACGGCATGGTCTAGCGCCTACCCCACCGGCCTCCTCCGCGGCGTCCCCGGCCTCGCCCCGGTCCCCCCAGACCTCGGCCCCGACCCGCGCCGGCGAAGAACGGCTCGCCCATCCCCTTCCGCAGTTCGTTGACCTGATCGCGCAGCACCGCGGCCTTCTCGAACTCGAGGTTCGCGGCGGCCCGGCGCATCTCGCGCTCGAGGGAGTCGATGGTCTGCTCCAGCTCCTGCGGCGACAGCATCAGCAAGCGCGCGATGTCCCAGGGCACCTTCGCCCGCTGGGTCTCGGCGAGCTTGATCAGCTCCTGCGCGGTGAGGACCTCCTGCGACGGCTGGTAGCTCTCGATCTCCTCGGCCACCTGGGCGAGATCGATGAGATCGCGGATCGGCTTCACGATCGATTCCGGGGTGATGCCGTGCTCCTCGTTGTACCTCAGCTGGATCTCCCGGCGGCGGTTCGTTTCCGCGATGGCCCGGGTCATCGAGTCGGTAACGACGTCGGCGTAGAGGAGGACGCGCCCGCCCACGTGCCGGGCCGCCCGCCCCATCGTTTGGACGAGCGAGGTCTCCGAGCGCAGGAACCCTTCCCGGTCGGCGTCGAGGATCGCGACCAGCGAGACTTCGGGCAGGTCCAGTCCCTCGCGCAGAAGGTTGATGCCGACGAGGACGTCGTACGTGCCGAGGCGCAGATCCTTGAGGATCTGCACCCGCTCCAGAGTCTCGACCTCGGAGTGCAGGTAGTGCACTTTGAGGCCCATCTCCTGGAGGTACGCGGTGAGGTCCTCGGCCATGCGTTTCGTCAACGTCGTGACGAGCGTGCGCTGGCCCTTGTCCGCCTGCGCTTTGATCTCCGCCATCAGATCGTCGATCTGCCCCTTGGCCGTGCGGACCTCGACGTAGGGGTCGACGAGCCCCGTCGGGCGCACGATCTGCTCGACGATCCGCTCGCTGATCTGCCGCTCATACGCCGCGGGGGTCGCGGAGACGAAGACGACCTGGGTGATCAGGCTCTCGAACTCCTCCCACGACAGCGGGCGGTTGTCGAACGCGCTCGGCAGCCGGAAGCCGAACTCGATGAGGTTCTGCTTGCGCGAACGGTCCCCCTCGAGCATCCCGTGCACCTGCGGCACGGTGACGTGGCTCTCGTCGATAAACAGCAGGAAGTCCTTCGGGAAGTAGTCGAGGAGACACCCGGGGCGCTCGCCGGACCGCCGGCCGTCGAGGTGGCGCGAGTAGTTCTCGATGCCGGGGCAGTACCCGACCTCGCGCAGCAGCTCCATGTCGTACTTCGTGCGGAACTCCAGCCGCTGCGCCTCCAGGAGCTTGCCCTGGGACTTGAACCACTCCGCGCGCTCGCGCAGCTCGGCCTGGATCGTCTCCAGGGCGCGCTCGAGGCGCTCGTCGGTCGTCACCCAGTGCTTCGCCGGCCAGATCGCGACGGCGTTCTTCTCCTCGAGGACCTCGCCGGTGAGCGGGTTGAGCTCCATGATGCGATCGACCTCATCCCCGAAGAGCTCGATGCGCACCGCCCGGTCCTCGTAGGCCGGGTGGACCTCGATGACGTCCCCGCGCACGCGGAACCGGCCGCGGGCGAAGTCGATGTCATTCCGCTCGTACTGGATGTCCACGAGGCCGCGGAGGATCTCTTCCCGGCTGCGGCGCTCGCCCTTGCGGACGAGGACCATGACTTCCTTGTAGTCCTCGGGCCGGCCCAGACCGTAGATGCACGAGACGGAGGCGACGACGATGACGTCACGCCGCTCCATCAGCGCCTTGGTGGACGCGTGGCGGAGGCGGTCGATCTCGTCGTTGATCGAGGCGTCCTTGGCGATGTAGAGGTCGGTCTGCGGGACGTACGCCTCGGGCTGGTAGTAGTCGTAGTACGAGACGAAGTAGCGGACGGCGTTCTGCGGGAAGAACTCCCGGAACTCGCTGTACAGCTGGGCGGCGAGTGTCTTGTTGTGCGCCAGGACGAGGGTCGGCCGCTGGAGCTGCTCGATCACCTTCGAGGCCACGAACGTCTTGCCGCTGCCGGTGACACCGAGGAGGGTCTGGTAGCGGTGGCCCTGCCGGACACTCTCGGTCAGCTCGGCGATCGCCTGGGGCTGATCACCCTTCGGCTGCATCTCCGTGACCATCTCAAACTGCGGCACTGCGGCAAGCCCTCCGGCGGAAGTGCATAAAGAAAGTATACCATCGGGTCAGAAAGTGGGTCCACCCATCCCCCTCAGGGCGACTGGAGAGGTGTTCGGTAGAGAGATTCGATCAGGTGTTCGGGGCGCGGAGCGTGCCCCAGAGCGAGTCGACCTGTGCCCGCGTCTGCTCGATGCTCCCGCTGTTGTCGATCACCCAGTCGGCCTCCGTGGCCTTTTCCGCGATCGGCCGCTGCGCGGCCAGCCGGCTCTCGGCTTCCTCCCGCGTAAGGCCGTCGCGTGCCATGAGGCGGGCGATCTGCTGCTCGGGCGTGGCCTGGACCACGATGACCGCGTCGAGGTCGAAGGCGTCGGGACCGGCGGTATCCAGCAGGAGGGGGATGTCCACGAGGATGACCGCGTCCGGGTGCTCCGCGGCCGTTCGCTCCACCTGCTCCGCGATTCGGCGGCGGATCTCCGGGTGAGTGATGGTGTTGAGGCGCCGGCGCGCGGACGGATCCTTGAACACGAGCGCGCCCAGGCGCCGGCGATCGAGCGCGCCGTCGGGAAGGACGACCTCGCGCCCGAAGACGTCGATGATCTTCCGGTACGCCGGCGTACCCGGGGCGACGACGTCGCGGGCGATCCGGTCGGCCTCGATGACCGCCGCGCCGAGCTCTCGAAACATCGACGCCACGAGGCTCACGCCGCTGGCGATCCCCCCGGTGAGGCCGACGACCTTCACAGCGGCTCCATGTCGCGCCAGTTGGATCCGATCCGCAGATCCACCCGCAGCGGCACCGTGAGCGTGAACGTTCCCTCCATCACCCGCTTCACCTCCGGCGCGAGCGCGCGCAGCTCATCCTCCCGCGCTTCGAAGAGCAGCTCGTCGTGGACGTGCAGGGTCATCAGGGTCCGGGGGAACCGCGGGAGGACGTTGCGGGCGAGATCGACCATCGCCTTCTTGATGATGTCCGCAGTTCCCCCCTGGATTGGCGTATTGATCGCGGTGCGCTCGGCGGACTCGCGGATCGGGCGGTTGCGCGTCAGCACCTCCGGGATGTACCGGCGGCGGTTCATGATCGTGGTCACGTAGCCATCACGCCGGCACTGCGCGACGATGTCCACCATGTACTGCCGGACCTTCGGGTACTTGGCGTAATACTGCTCGATGTACGCGCGGGCCTCGTCCCTGCCGATGCCCAACTGCGCGGCCAGCCCGTATTCGCTCATCCCGTAGGCGATGCCGAAGACGATGACCTTTGCCCGGCGGCGGAGCTCCGGGGTCACCGCCGGCCGCCTCACGCCGAAGACCTCGGCGGCGGTGACGGTATGGATGTCGTCGCCGCGCTCGAACGCCGCGAGCAGCCCCGGATCGCCGGTGACGTGGGCCATCACGCGCAGATCGATCTGCGAGTAGTCGGCGGCGAGCAGCACATGCCCCGGGCCGGCGACGATCGCCCGCCGGATCTTGCGCCCCTCCTCGGTGCGGATGGGGATGTTCTGGAGGTTCGGGTCGGTCGTGATGATCCGGCCGGTGGCGGCAACGGTCTGGTTGAAGACGGCGTGCACGCGCCCGGTCTTCGGATTGATGACCTCCGGCAGGACGTCGACGTAGGTCTGCTTGAGCTTGCTGAGCTCGCGGTGCGCCAGGATCTTCGCGACGATCTCGTGCTGCGGGGCGAGCTGCTCCAGGACGTCGGCGTCGGTGGAGTAGCCGGTCTTCGTGCGCTTGAGGGCCGGGAGCTGGAGCTTCTCGAAAAGGACGAAGCCGAGCTGCTTGGTGGACCC
>MENB01000071.1:11195-12713 GCA_001768125.1 Armatimonadetes bacterium RBG_19FT_COMBO_69_19 | reverse complement strand
CACGCCCCGCAGCCGCCCGAGCACGTCCGCGGCCTCGCATGCCTCGGCCGTCTCATCCCGCCCCAGGTCGAGGCCTCCCTGGACGCCATCCGGCTCCTGCTCCTCCTCCTCGGACCGCAGCCGCCAGCCGAGGAACTCCCACGACGCCGTCCCCAGCGTGTGCGTCCGCCGGCCGGGATTCATCAGATAGGACGCGAGGGCGACGTCGAAGTCAAGTCCGCGAGGGCGGAGCCCGAAGCGCCTGAGCGTGAGGAGATCGGCCTTCACGTCGGCGCTGGTCTTCGCCGCGGCTGATTCCATCAACGGTCGCAGTTCCTCGGGCAGCACGTCGTCGACCGGGAGATAGCGCGCTTCACCGGGGGCGATGGAGAGGGCGATGCCCTGCAGCCTTGCGACCAGCGGATGGCCCTCTCCTCTGACAAGGACCACGCCCACCGCGTCCGCGGGACGTGCCCACCGGGCGAGGTCTTCGGCGGAGGCGGACGCGGTGTACAGCCCCTCCGGCTTCGGCTCCGGCACGACGCCCACGCGATCGATGAGGCTCTTGAACTCGAGGCTCGTGAACAGCTCGCGCACCCGGGCGCGGTCCGGCGGCCGGCGGCGGAGGTCCTCCCAGTCCCACAGCACCGGCGCGTTGGTCACGATCGTGGCCAGATGCTTGCTCTGCAGCACCTGCTCCGCGGCCTGCCCGATGGCCTGCTTCAGCTTCGGGGTGAGCTGGTCGAGGTGCTCGATGATGTCCTCCACCTCGCCGAACTGCTGAATCAACTGGCTCGCCGTTTTCTCCCCCACCCCGGGCACGCCGGGGATGTTGTCGGTCGTGTCGCCTTTGAGCCCTTTGTAGTCGGGCAGGCGGACCGGCTCGAACCCGAACCGCTCCCGCACCTTCGCCCCGTCATAGACGACCGTCTCGGTGATGCCGCGGCTGGTCATCATCACCTTGATCTTCGTGTCCACGAGCTGCAGGCAGTCCAGGTCGCCGGTGACGATGAGCACGTCGAACCCCTCGGCCGCCGCCTTCCGCGCCATCGTGCCCAGGATGTCGTCCGCCTCGTAGCCGGCGACCTCGTAGATGGGGACGGCCAGGGCCTCGAGGACGTCCTTCGAGGTGGCGATCTGGGGCCGCAGATCGTCCGGCATGCGCTGGCGGGTCGCCTTGTATTCCTTGAAGGCCTCGTGGCGGAAGGTCGGGGCGGCCTTGTCGAACGCGGCGGCGATGTAGTCGGGCCGTTCCTCGTCGAGGATCTTCAGCAGCATGTTCGTGAAGCCGTAGACGGCGTTCGTGGGCCGGCCGTCCGTCGTGGTGAAGTACGGCAGCGCGAAAAAGGCCCGGTACACGAGGCCGTTGGCGTCGATGAGGACGAGCTTACGCCCAGGGGAATCGCCTGACGTCATCTGGTATATTGTAGTCCACATTCATGGCCGACGGGATGAGACCGGAAACGAAGTATGCTCGCAGCGGCGACGTGTACATCGCCTACCACGTTGTCGGCAGCGGCCCGGTCACGCTGGTCCACA
>MENB01000071.1:11078-11188 GCA_001768125.1 Armatimonadetes bacterium RBG_19FT_COMBO_69_19 | reverse complement strand
CGCGGTCTCCCACCTCGAATCGGCCTGGGAGCAGCCCTCCTATGCCAGGTACATCACGCGTCTCGGCCGCTCGTTTCGAGTCGTCCTGTTCGACAAGCGAGGGACGGGCA
>MENB01000071.1:10832-11051 GCA_001768125.1 Armatimonadetes bacterium RBG_19FT_COMBO_69_19 | reverse complement strand
CGCTGGAGGAACGGGCCGACGACATCCGGGCGGTCATGGATGCGGTCGGGGTGGAGCGGGCCGTCCTCATGGGAGCCTCGGAAGGCGGGCCCATGAGCGTCGTGTTCGCGGCCACCCATCCGGAGCGCACGCACGCTCTGATCCTCTATGCGTCGATGGTCACGGGGACACGCACCGAGGACGTCCCGTGGGCCCCGGCCCGCGACGTGTACGATGCCC
>MENB01000071.1:9426-10745 GCA_001768125.1 Armatimonadetes bacterium RBG_19FT_COMBO_69_19 | reverse complement strand
GGGAGTGGTTCGCCCAGCACCAGAGGCTGGGTGCCAGTCCGGGCGCGGCCATCGCGCTGGCGCGGATGAACCGTGACATCGACATCCGCGCCATCCTCCCCGTGATCCGCGTGCCGACGCTGGTTCTCCATCGCACCGGCGACGCGGAGATTGAGGATTCGCGATATCTTGCCGAGCGGATCCCGGGCGCGACGTTCGTGGAGCTGCCTGGGACGGATCACATGATCTGGGCGGACCACGGCGCCGCGGACGCGGTCATCGACCACGTCACCGAGTTTGTGACTGGGGAGCGGCCGGTGATGGACTCCGACCGCGTCCTGGCGACCGTGCTGTTTACGGATATCGTCGATTCGACGCGACGTGCTGTCCAACTCGGCGACCGCGGGTGGCGGGACGCGCTCGACCTCCATCACGCGATGATTCGCCGCGAACTGGAGCGCCACCGCGGACGCGAAGTGGACGCCGCCGGGGACGGATTCCTCGCGGTGTTCGACGGTCCGGCGCGCGCCATCCGGTGCGCTTCCGCCGCGATCGACGGTGCTCGCGCGGCCGGGCTCGAGATCCGAGCGGGCCTGCATATCGGTGAGGTCGAGGTGGCGGGCCGTGCTGTCAGGGGCGTCGCCGTGCACATCGGGGCACGGCTCGCGGCTCTGGCCGCTCCGGGGGAGATCCTTGTATCGAGCACCATGAAGGAACTCGTCGCGGGATCGGGCATCACCTTCGACGATCGAGGCACCCATGCCCTCAAAGGGATTCCAGGAGAGTGGCGCCTTCACGCCGCGCGGGTCTGAATGTCAGCGCGTGCACGATGAACCTGCGGCCCGTACGGAGCGAGGGACCGCGGCAGCCGTGTCAGTATCGTCCTCGAGCGGCGGTCCGCCGACCCTCCGCAGTGGTCCGGCGAGAACGCAGTGGCAGCACCATCCGGCTGGCACATTGCGTTGACGTCCCTCCCCGTCAAATCTATACTCTGGTTGCGGACGCCGGGGTGGCGGAATTGGCAGGCGCGCGGGACTCAAAATCCCGTGGGCGAAAGCCCGTGTGGGTTCGACTCCCACCCCCGGCACCAGCAGTCAGCGAAGGGTTTCCCCGCGTGTCTACGAACTAGCCTCAGCGTGTCTGACCGCGCCGCAGCTCGCCCGCCTATCCGCTTCGACCGCAACGAGCTCGCCGGCGCCTTCGGCGACATCGGCACCGACCTCCCCCTGATCGTCGGGATGATCCTCGCCGCACAACTGGACAGCGCGAGCGTACTGATCATGTTCGGAGGAATGCAGATCATGACCGGCCTGGTGTACCGGATGCCGATGCCGGTGCAG
>MENB01000071.1:7417-9369 GCA_001768125.1 Armatimonadetes bacterium RBG_19FT_COMBO_69_19 | reverse complement strand
TATGGGGGCGGGCTCGCCGTCGGGATCCTCATGCTGATCCTCGCGGTAACCGGGCTGCTCACCTGGCTCGCCCGGACGGTCCCGACGACGGTGATCCGCGGCATCCAGTTCGGGTTGGGATTACAGCTGGCCTCGCTCGCCCTGCGGCAGTACGTCCTCGCGGAAGGCGTCCCGGGGTACGTGCTGGCCGCCGTCGCGTTCGTCATCGTGGCGTTCCTGCTGGGGAACCGGCGCTTCCCCGCCGCGCTGTTCGTTATCGCGCTCGGGGTGGCGTATGCGTTCGTGTTCACGCTGGACGCCGGGATCGTCGCCGACAGCCTAGGCGTCCGGCTCCCCGCCTTCCATGTGCCGACAGGCGTAGAGGTGCTTTCGGGCCTGATCTTACTGGCGCTGCCGCAGATCCCGTTGTCGCTGGGGAACTCCGTGCTGGCCACGCAGCAGAGCGCGCGCGATTTCTTCCCGGACCGCGCCCCCACGCTCCGGAGGATCGGAACCACCTACGGCCTGATGAACCTTGTGAACCCCTTCTTGAGCGGCATCCCCACCTGTCACGGCTCAGGCGGGCTCGTCGGACACTACACGTTCGGCGGACGCACCGGGGGATCGGTGATCATCTACGGCTCCCTGTACCTCATCCTCGGGCTGTTCTTCAGCGGGGGCTTCGACCGCATCATCCACGTCTTCCCGCTGCCGATGCTCGGCGTGCTGCTGCTCTTCGAAGGACTCGCCCTGATGGCGCTGGTCGGCCGGCTGGAGGATGCACGCTCGCAGCTGCGTATCGCGCTGCTCATCGGGCTCATCGCGGGACTGCTGCCGTATGGGTACGTGCTGGCTCTGGTGATCGGGCCGCTGCTCGTCGTGGTTGAGCGCTACCGTAGTACGGGAGACGGTGCGGGGGAGGCGTCGGCGAAGATGCCGAGGTAGTGCCGCATGAACCCGCTCAGCGGTCCGGGACGGGAGAGGTACGCGGCCGCGGCGCCGGTGAGGCGGAGCGGCATGAGCAGCAGCGCGATGTTCCCCCAGGTGAGCGCGCGGAACCGCCGCCGGGCGTCCGCCGTGAACGCCGTGTAGTCCGCGGCGGCCTGGGCGAAGGTCGCCTCGCCGTCCAGCACCCGCTGGAGCAGCTCCCCCACCCGGAATCCCGCCAGCACCGCGGTGCGGATCCCCTCACCCGTCAGCGGCAGGCACTGGCCCGAGGCGTCGCCGGCGACGAACACGTTGTCCACAACCGGCGCGCGCAGCCCTGAGGCGAGGTACCCACCGTGGATCTCCCGCATCTGGAGATTGAAACGGGCGAGGAACCGCGACAGGCCGTCCCCGAGTTTGGTTCGGCCCAGGTAGCTCAGCACGCCGAAGCGCACGGTCTCCCCGCAGGGAAACGCCCAGGCGTAGCCGTCGCGCACCTCGGGGAGGAAGTAGAAATGCAGTCCGGGCGGAAAGTCGACCGCGATCTCAGTTTCGATCCCAAACGCCATCATGCGGCGGTTCACGTAGCCGCTGGCCGGTCCGCCGGCGAGGACGGCGCGCCAGCCCGTGGCGTCGACGAGGAGCCGGCCGGCCACTTCCCCGTCACCGGTGAGGACACTGTGTCCGTTCCGGCGCACCACCGTGGCCTGCCGGAACTCAGCGGCCGTGCGGGCGAAGGCGAGCTCACAGAACCGCCGGTAGTCGAAGGTGCAGAAGGGCTCCGGCAGCGGCCAGAGGGCTTCCCGGCGCGGTGTGTGCAGGACGAGGGCATCATGCACCTGCTGGATCGACGCCTCGGCCCCCATCGCCCGCACCGTCGAGCGCGGCGCGCCGCAGGCCGACGTCTGATTGTCCCCGAGCGGTGCCTTGTCGAGGAGCAGCGTGCGGCCGTGGAGCCGCTGGGCCGCGGCCAGGCCGGCGAAGCTCGCCCCGGCGATGACGACGTCGTACGTCGCGTCGCTCACGATGGCCGTCACTCGGAAGGC
>MENB01000071.1:6928-7203 GCA_001768125.1 Armatimonadetes bacterium RBG_19FT_COMBO_69_19 | reverse complement strand
GGCTCAGCCCGGTCATCGCGGTGAGCCGCTGGCTGTTCACCGCGATCGCCTCCGCCCCGGCGGCCCAGAGCTCGTTGATCACCGCGACGATGTCCTGGTAGTTGACCACCACGGGGTTCATGCC
This sequence comes from Armatimonadetes bacterium RBG_19FT_COMBO_69_19, assembly GCA_001768125.1. Classification (GTDB taxonomy): domain Bacteria; phylum Sysuimicrobiota; class Sysuimicrobiia; order Sysuimicrobiales; family Kaftiobacteriaceae; genus Kaftiobacterium. The sequence goes on along the minus strand of MENB01000071.1, from coordinate 7,079 downwards.
CTTGGGCTGCGTGCGCGGATCGGCCAGGCGCACGATGACGCCGGGACCGCGCATCGCCTTCAGGCCGAGCGCCACGCGCAGCGTCTCGAGCTCGCGGCCCATGGCCTCCTGCAGGCTGCGCCCCTCGCTCGCCGCCCGCTCGTAACTCTCC
>MENB01000071.1:4694-6867 GCA_001768125.1 Armatimonadetes bacterium RBG_19FT_COMBO_69_19 | reverse complement strand
GGAGCAGCGTCGCGAGCGCGTAGACGTTGCGCGTCGGCACCTGCACCTGGGAGGTGAGCGCGCGGCCGGCCCGGCTCTGGATGATGACGAGGAAGCCGAGCAGGACCATGGTCAGTGTCATGGCCAGGTGCCACAGCGTCAGGCGTGGGTTGCGCATGGTCACTCCTGCCATACGCTTCCGGCTCCGAAGAGCGTCTCCAGCTCCGTGCGCAGCTCAGGCGTCGCCATCACCCGCAGCTCGCGTGCGTTCAACACGACCTCGCGACCGGGGGTGACCAGGTGCAGGACCACGGGCTGCTCGCCCCGGCGCCGGCCGAGCAGGTCGTGCAGACGGTGCAGCCCCTCCTCGCCGACGCGGGCGGTGTCCACGCGCACGTGCAACACCAGCAGGTGCGGCGCCTCTTCCGGGGCACGTCCGCCGTTGCCGCCGTTCCGCGAGCCGCTCGCCGCGATGGGGTCCACCTCGTCGGCCTCGTCGAGCGGCAGGACCCGGTCGGCGAGGATCTTCGCCTGCTGCTCGGCAACGTCCACCTTCCCGCGCACGACCACCACCGAGTCGCGCTTGAGCAGGAAGTGCACCTGCTCGTACGTCTTCGGGAAGATGATGACTTCGGCGCCGCCGGTGAGGTCCTCCAGGGTGACGAAGGCCATCGCCGAGCCGCTCCTCGTCGTGGTGCGCTTCACCCCGGTGATGATGCCGCCCACGACGACGGTAGCCTTGTCCTGCAGCTCAGGCAGCTGGTGCAGGGCGACGTTGACGCGTGCCGCGAGCGCGGCGTGGACCTGGCGCAGCGGGTGGTCGGAGATGTACATCCCGAGCATCTCCTTTTCCATCTGCAGCAGCTCGTCTTTGGAGAACTCCTCCACCTCGATCGGCGCCGCCGCCGGCTCCGACGCTGCCTGGCCGGTCTCGAACAGACCGGTCTGCCCGGAGGCGCGTTCCCGCTGCAGGCGCTGTGCGGCGTCGAGCGAGCTGTCCAGGAGGGCCAGCATCTGCGCCCGCCGCCCCAATGAATCCAGGGCGCCGGCCTTGATCAGGCTCTCCAGCACCCGCTTGTTCACGGCCCGCGGGTCCACGCGCTCGAGCAGGTCGAGGAGCGCCGTGAACGGGCCCCCCTCCTTGCGCGCCTGGATAATCGTCTCCACCGCGCCCAGCCCGACGTTCTTCACCGCGGCGAGCCCGAAGCGGATCGCGTCGGCCACGACCGTGAAGGTCTCGAAGGACTCGTTCACGTTCGGCGGCAGCACGCTGATCCCCATGCGTTGCGCCTCTGTCACGGCCGCGGCCACCTTCTCCGCGTTGCCGGCTTCGCTGCTCAGGACGGCCGCCATGTACTCGACGGGGTAGTTGGCCTTCAAGTAGGCCGTGTAGTAGGCGATGAGGCCGTAGCAGGCGGCGTGCGCCCGGTTGAACCCGTACCGGGCGAACGGCTCGAACAGCTCGAAGATCTGCTCGGCGATGTGGAGGGGCAGCCCCTTGTCGACGCAGCCGGCGATGAACTTCGCCCGCTGCTGCTGCAGCTTGTCCCGGATCTTCTTGCCGATCGCATAGCGCAGCACGTCCGCTTCGGCCGAGGAGAAGCCCGCCGCGGCCTGGGCCACGGCCATGACGTCCTCCTGGTACACCAGCACGCCGTAGGTCTCGCGCAGCACGGGTTCCAGGACCGGGTGCAGCACCGTGATCGGCTCCTGGCCGTGCTTGCGGCGGATGTAGCTCGGGATGTTCGCCATGGGCCCGGGCCGGAACAGCGCCACCATGGCCATGATGTCCTGGATGCCGCTGGGGCGCAGCTCCTTGACGTAGCGGGTCATCCCCGCGCCTTCCAGCTGAAAGATGCCGACCGTCTCCCCGGCGGCGAGGAGGTCGAAGGTCTTCCGGTCATCGAGGGGGATGGCCGCCAGTTCGATCGCCACGCCGCGGGTCTTGCGGATGATCGTCATGGCGCGGTCGAGGATCGTCAGGTTGGCCAGGCCGAGGAAGTCCATCTTGAGCAGCCCAATCTTCTCGACCGCGGTCATGTCGTACTGCGTCATCGGCATGACCGCCGCTTCACCCTCGGCGGGCCGCGCCCCGGCGGTGGACTCGCTCTTCGTCGCCCGCTGCAGCGGGACGTGCTCGATCAGGGGATCGCGCGAGATGATGATCCCGGCGGCGTGCGTGCTGGCATGGCGG
>MENB01000071.1:2026-4654 GCA_001768125.1 Armatimonadetes bacterium RBG_19FT_COMBO_69_19 | reverse complement strand
TGACCTGCGCGCTCTCCTCCGCGGCGCGCTGCAGCTCGGGTTCTGAGCGGATCGCGTCCTCGAGGGGCGCCCCGAAGGGGATGAGCTTCGCGATGCGGTCGACGTCGCCGTAGGGCAGGCCCATCACGCGGCCGACGTCGCGCACCGCCTGGCGCGCGCCCATCGTGCCGAAGGTGATGATCTGCGCGACGTGGTCGGCCCCGTACCGGTCCATGACGTAGCGGATGACCTCGTCGCGCCGGCTGTCCATGAAGTCCACGTCGATGTCCGGCATCGTCACGCGCTGGGGGTTGAGGAAGCGCTCGAACGGCAGCCGGTAGGCGATGGGATCGACGTCCGTCACGTTCAGGGCGTACAGGACGAGGCTGCCCGCGGCCGAGCCCCGCACCGTGGTGAGGATGCCGCTGCGCTTGGCGAAGTTCACGAAGTCCTGGACGATAAGAAAGTACGGCGCGAAGCCCATCCGCTCGATGATGCCGAGCTCGTAGTCGAGTCGCTGGCGCGCCTCCGGCGCGGCAGGCGCGTATTTCTGGCGCAAGCCGGCCTCGCAGAGATCGCGCAGGTGGGATTCTGGGGTCTCGCCCGCGGGGACGGGAAAGTGCGGCAGCTTGATGCTCCCCAGCTCGAGGTCGAACCGGGCCCGCTCCGCGATCTCGAGGGTGGCGGCCAGGGCCTGCGGCAGCTCTCCGAACACGCGCGCCATCTCCTCGCCCGACTTGAGGTAGAACTCGGGCGTGCCGCCCATCCGCGGCTTGTCCGCGGCGTCCAGGTTGATGTTCATCTGGATGCACATCAGCGCATCCTGGGCGTCGGCCTCGGCGCGTTCGACGTAGTGCACGTCGTTCGTCGCGACGAGCGGCAGCTCAAGCGCGCGGGCCAGCTCGCGCATCCCGGCGATATTCTGCGCCTGCTCGGGCATCCCGTGCGACTGGACCTCGAGGTAGAAGTTGCCGGGCCCGAAAATCTCACCGTAGCGACCCGCGAGATCGCGGGCCGCTGACACGTCGCCGCGCAGGATGGCCTGCGTCACCTCGCCCTTCAGGCAGCCGGACAGACCGATCAGCCCGCCGCTGTGCACGGCCAGGAGGTCCTTGTCGATGCGGGGCTTGTAGTAGAAGCCGTCCAGGTGCGCCGTCGTGGTGAGCTTGATCAGGTTGCGATAGCCTTCCTCACTCGTGGCGAGCAGCACGAGGTGGAAAGCGTTGCTGTCGAGCTTCGGGTCGCGATCGGCCAGGGTGCGGGGAGCGACGTAGGCCTCCACCCCGATGATCGGGGTGATCCCTGCCTCCTTCGCCTTCGTGTAGAATTCCACCGCCCCATACATTGCCCCGTGGTCGGTGACGGCGATGGCCGGCATCTCGAGCGCCTTCGCCCTCGTCATGAGGGGAGTGATGCGGCTGTGACCGTCGAGGAGGGAGTACTCGGTATGCAGGTGGCAGTGTACAAATGGGGTGGGCATGACGGAGAACCTCTATCCGGGTTCTCGGTCATTGTAACAGGCCCCTGCGGAAGCGGAAAGCGCTACTCGGCGACGCCCCGGGCGCGCCCCGACGCGGCCGCGCCCTCCCCCGCTACCTCGAGCAGGCACGCCTCGAGCACCCCGAGCGCTTCGTCCAGTTGCCCGTCGGTGATGACGAGCGGGGTGAGGATGCGGACGACATTGTTGTACACGCCCGCCCGCAGCAGCAGCACGCCGCGGGACATCGCGCGGCGGATGATCTCGGCGGTCTCGCGCGCGGCGGGCTCCTTCGTCGTGCGGTCGCGCACGAGCTCGATGGCCACCATCGCCCCCAGCCCCCGGACGTCGCCCACGAGGGGCGCGCGCTGCTGGAGCCGGCGGAACCGCTCGAGCATCCGCGTACCGAGCGCGGCGGCGCGCTCGAGGAGATGCTCCTCCTTCATCACGTCGAAGACGGCGAGCGCGGCGGCACAGGCCACGGGATTGCCCACGTAGGTGCCGCCCAGCGCCCCTTCGGGCAGGGCGTCGAGGTAGTCGCGCGCCCCGACGACGGCCGAGATCGGCAGGCCCACCGCAATCGACTTGGCCACGGTCATCAGGTCGGGCTCGATGCCGGAGTGCTCCACGGCGAACATCTTCCCGGTGCGGCCGATCCCGGTCTGGATCTCGTCCACGATGAGCAGGATCCCGTGCCGGTCCGCGACCTCACGCAGCCGGCGCAGGAAGTCCGGCGGCGGCACGACGAAGCCGCCCTCGCCCAGGATCGGCTCCACGACGATCGCGGCCACGCGGTCGGCCTGTACGTCCGTGATGAACAGGTGCTCGAGGCCGCGGATCGCCCACTCCGTCGGATCGGGCGCGCTCGTGCGGTACGGATCCGGGTACGGCGCCCGGTACACCTCGGGCATGAACGGGCCGAAGTTGCGCTTGTAGGGATCGATCTTGCTGGTGAGGGTGAGGCTCATGTACGTGCGCCCGTGGAACGCGCCTTCGAAGGCGATGATCGCCGGGCGGCCGGTTACCGCGCGGGCGATCTTCACCGCATTTTCCACGGCTTCCGTGCCGGAGTTGAAGAGGAGGGCCTTCTTCGGCCGCGCGCCGGGGGCGATGCGGCACAGCATCTCGCAGAGGCGGATGTACGGCTCGTACGGGGCCACGCTGAAGTCGGT
>MENB01000071.1:1444-2001 GCA_001768125.1 Armatimonadetes bacterium RBG_19FT_COMBO_69_19 | reverse complement strand
TGCACCGCCCGCACGACCGCCGGGTGCGAGTGGCCGACGTTCAGGCAGCCCACGCCCCCGGAGAGATCGATGAAGGTGTTCCCGTCGATGTCGTGGAGCAGCGCGCCTTCGGCGCGCTCGATTACCGCCGGGAGGTGGATGCCGATGGCGTTGCTGACGTACTGCTCCTTCTCGCCCAGCAGGGCTTTCGATTTTGGGCCGGGGAGCGTTCGCGTTACGACGTGAGCATGCGGCACGGTGGTTCCTCCAGGCGTGCGACGTCCATCAGTTACCTACCCTGCGCGCGGACCAATGACACCACGCTGTGGATGCGGCTCGTCTGAGGCAGGAGATCGACCGGCTGGACGGCGCGCGGATGGAACCCGGCCCCCTGGGCCGTGCGCAGATCCGCCGCCAGCAGCGGCAGCGATGACCCGGCCAGCGCGAGGCGCTGCGCGCCGGCGTCGGCGAGCCCGGCAAACAGTTCCGGAGGTGCCGGCGCCCGGCGCGAGGTCAGGACCGCGGCGTCGAACCGCCCGCCCCGCTCGCGCAGTTTGGCCACGACGCGGGCCGGGGCG
>MENB01000071.1:0-1409 GCA_001768125.1 Armatimonadetes bacterium RBG_19FT_COMBO_69_19 | reverse complement strand
GCTCCCAGGCGTGATGCATCGCCTCCCGGTCGGGGGCGATCCCCACCACCCGGGCGGTGCGGCGCGCGAGCCAGACCGGTACGAGGCCGTCCTCGCAGGCCGCGTCCATGATCACGTCGTTCGGACCGGCCGCCAGCGCCCCGGCGATCGCCTCGAGCCATCCGACCGTGGCGCGGGGGGTGGGCGGGGTCGACGCCCTGGGAAACAGCCGCACCCGCAGGCCGTCGATCTCCTCCTCGATGTAGGCGCGGCCCCAGAGCAAGTTCAGACGTCCGAGCAGCTCCGGGCTGTGCCGGGGCTGGATCGACAGGACCAGACTGATGAGACCGGTCAGCGCCTCGCGCATCGCCCGCACGTAGGCCATCCGGTCCGGCAGCTCCGCGGCCGTGGAAAGGACGACCATGATCTCCCCGGTCGCCGCCGCCGTTTGCACGATCATGCCGCGCACCAGCCCCCGCCGGGAGGCGTGGTCGTAGACGGGCCAGTCGAGCCCGGCGATGACGTCCCTTACCGCCCCCAGCGCGCGCACGTTCACGCCATGCTGGATGGGGCACTCGCGCACGTTGATAATCCGCAGATCTTCAGCGGCGGCGTGATACCCTGCCACGAGACGATCCTGCCGCACGGCGAAGGTGGCCTGCAGTCGGCTCCGGTACTCCCACGGGGTCGTCCCGATCGCCGGCGCGACCTGGACGCCGGCCGGCTCGAGCGCGAACGCGAGTTGCTCGCGCACCAGCGTGGTCTTGTACTCCAGCTGCGCCTCATAGGTGAGGTGCTGCCACTGACAGCCCCCGCAGATCCCGAAGTGCCGGCAGCGCGGGGCGGCGGCGAGGGGCGACTTGCGGATCAGGGAGACGATGCGGCCCTCGGCCGGGCGACCGCCGCGGACGATCTCGACGAGGGCCTCTTCACCGGGGATGGCGAACGGCACCGCCACGGCATACGCGCCGGCGCTGCCGACCGCCGACCCGTCGGGATCCATCGCGCGAAACGTCAGCGCGACCTTCTGCCCCGGGCGCAATGGACGGCTCGCCGGGAGCGGACGGCTCGCCGGTCGCGTCGGGACCTTGCGGGTGGGCGGGGCGGCCGGGCGGCGCGTCACGAGGACACCCGCTCGCGGAGGAGGCGGTTGACGAGCTCAGGGTTGGCGCGTCCGCGCGTCTTCTTCATCACCTGCCCGACCAGGAACGTCAGCGCCTGACTCTTGCCCGCCTGCACGTCGGCGACGGGACCCGGGTGCTCCCGGATGACCTCGTCCACGACCGCGCGCAGCGCGTCGGTGTCGCTGATCTGCAGAACGCCCTTCGCCTGCACGAGCGTTTCCGGATCTGCCCCCGAGGCGAGCATCTCCGGCAGCAGCTCCTTCGCCGTCCGCCCGCTGATCGTCCCCTGCTCCACCAGACGCAGCA
>MENB01000070.1:7564-13827 GCA_001768125.1 Armatimonadetes bacterium RBG_19FT_COMBO_69_19 | reverse complement strand
TCACGACTCGTAATAGATGGAACCGGTAGGCGATCTAGCCGAACATGGTCCCGCGAAAACCTAGGCAGGTCCGCCACGCCGTCCCGGGCCGCGCACGACCCGGCCCGGGGTCGCCCCCGTGTGCTCGCCGTGCCGGATCACCGGCACGCCGTTCACGAAGACGTGCTCCACGCCGGTGGCGTACTGGTGCGGCTGCTGGTACGTGGCCCGGTCGATGATCACTGCGGGATCGAAGACGACGACGTCGGCGAAGGCGCCGGGGACGAGCCGCCCGCGGTCCACGAGGCGCAGGGCGTCCGCGGGCTGGGCGGTGAGCTTGCGCACGGCCTCCTCCAGGGTGATCACCCGTTCCTCGCGCACGTACTTCCCCAGCACGCGGGCGAACGAGCCGTACGCGCGGGGGTGCGTGCCGAGCCGGAGGAAGATCCCCTCCGCAGCGTAGGACCCCGCGTCGGAGCAGAAGCTCACCCAGGGTTTCGCGATGATCGCCTGTACGTTCGCCTCCGCCATCGTGAAGAAGACCGCGCCGACGTCCCCGTCGTTCTCGATGATGAGGTCCAGGACGGCATCCTGCCAGGATGTCCCCCGGGCCGCGGCCACCTCGGCGAGGGTCTTGCCGGTAAGCGGCTTGAGCGCGTCGCGCTTGAACCCGACGACGAGGATCTGGCCGGGGTCGGTGGACAGCACCATCTCCTCCCGGATACGCCCCCGCGTGGCCGGATTGCGCAGGCGGGCGATCAGCGCCGCCTCGCCCCCTTCGTGCGCCCACGGCTGGATGGCGGTGTCGAGCCCCGTCGACGAGGCGGTGTACGGATAGATGTCGGCGGTGACCTCGGCGCCGCGGCCGCGCTCTGCTTCGATGCGCGCGAGCACGCCGGGCAGGCGCGGCCAGTTGGGACGCCCGGAGACTTTCAGATGGTAGATCTCCCCGCGGACACCCGTTTCGTGCACGATGGTGAAGAACTCGTCGAGGGCGTCGTCGATGCGCGCCTCCTCGTTGCGGATGTGCGAGATGAACAGTCCTCCGGCCTCGGATGCGACCCTCGCGAGCGCGATCAACTCCGCGGTGTCGGAGTAGGTGGCCGGCGGGTAAATGAGCGCGGAGGAGAGGCCGACCGCACCCTCGGCCATGGCGTCGCGCACCAGCGTGCGCATCCCCTCGAGCTCGCGCCGCGACGGCCGGCGGTCCTCGTAGCCGAGGACGTGGATGCGCGCCGTCGTCGCGCCCACGAAGGAGGCGACGTTGCACGAGACCCCGCGCGAGGCCAGATGGTCCAGGTACTCCCCAAGCGTGGTCCAGGCCACCTCGTATCGGAGGTCGCCCTGGCGCTCGGCCATCTCCTGCTTCATCGCCGCGTTCAGCGGGCCCATCGACGTCCCCTCGCCGAGCACTTCGAGGGTCACGCCCTGACGCAGATCGCCCTGGGACCGGCCGTCCACCAGCAGCGAGGCATTGGCCCAACTCAGCATGTTGATGAACCCGGGCGCAGCGGCGAGGCCGTGGGCGTCGACCTCCGCGCGGCCGTCGCCCGCCACGTGCGGGGCCACCCCGGCGATGCGGTCGCCGCGGATCGCCACGTCCCCCGGGAACGGGGGCGTGCCGCTCCCGTCGCAGATGAGCGCATTGCGGATCACGACGTCGGGCATGATGGAGATATGGTGTAATTCGCGGCGGCGGTGCCGACCTCCGCCAGACGCGGGGTAGGGACGGTCATTCATCCACGGGCAGGGTTGGGGGCATCGGCCACGGAATTCACTCGTGAGTCATCTCCGGAGGCGTTGATGGAGCGCGTGCGCGCCGTGGTGCTGGCCGCGGGGAAGGGGAAGCGGATGCAGTCCGACCTTCCCAAGGTGCTCCACCTGCTCTGCGGCCGCCCGCTCGTCACCTACGTCCTGGACGTCCTGACCGAAGCGGCCATCGAGCGTCCGCTCCTCGTGATCGGCCACGCCGCAGACAGCGTCCGGGCGGCGCTGGGCGAGCGCGCCGTGTTCATCGAACAGCACGAGCAGCTCGGCACGGGACACGCCGTGATGCAGGCGCTCCCCCACCTCGGTCCCGCGGGGGGTCCCGTCCTCGTCCTCTACGGCGACACGCCCCTGCTGTCGGCGGGGACGATCACGGCGCTAGTGGATCTGCACCGTAATTCGCGCTCCGATGCGACGATGCTCACGGCTGCGCTCGATGATCCCACGGGTTATGGACGCGTCATCCGTGGTCCCGGGGGGAGCGTCGAGCGCATCGTGGAGGAGGCGGACGCCTCACCGGAGGAGGCGCGCCTGCGGGAGATCAATGCTGGCACGTACGTCTTCGAGGCGGAGGCCCTGCGCGAGGCTCTCGCCCAGCTCCGGCCCGACAACGTCCAGGGCGAGTACTACCTCACCGACACCATCGCCTGGCTGCTGGGCGCCGGACGGCGCGTGTCCGCGCTGCTCGTCGCGGCGGAGGAGGCGATGGGCATCAACTCGCGCCGCGAACTCGCGGCCGCGGGACAGATTATGCGTGCGCGCCTCCTGGACCGTCTTATGGACGCCGGGGTGACCGTCGTCGACCCGGCGACGACGTACGTCCACGCCGGCGTGCGGGCGGGGCGCGATACGGTCATCCACCCCCAATCCTACCTGGAAGGCGAGACGGTGATCGGCCGGGAGTGCGTGATCGGGCCGCAGGCGCGCCTGGTGGACGCGGTGCTCGGCGACCGCGTCACCGTCGAGGCGTCCACTGTGGTGAAGAGCGCCGTGGGCGAGGGGACCCGGATCGGCCCCTACAGCCGGCTGCGCCCGGGTAGCCGGATCGGCCGGTTCGTCGAGATCGGAAACTACGCCGAGATCAAGAACGCCACGATCGGGGACCACACGAAGGTCCACCACATGAGCTACATCGGCGACGCGACGCTCGGGACGCGCGTCAACATCGGCGCCGGGACGGTGACCTGCAACTACGATGGGAAGCGCAAGCACGTGACGGTGATCGAGGACGAGGCCTTCATCGGCAGCGACAGCATGCTGATCGCCCCCGTGCGCATCGGCCGCGGCGCGGTGACGGGGGCGGGGTCCGTGGTGAACAAGGACGTGCCGCCGGGGGGCGTTGCGGTGGGCGTCCCGGCGAGGGTGATCAAGCATGTTTCAGCAGACGTTGCGCGCTGAGCCCCAGCGCCTGCTCCGCGCACGGGATTCGCGGGCGCGGCTGAAGCTCTTCAGCGGCAGCGGGAATCCGCAGCTCGCCCGGGAGATCGCCGACGTGCTCGAGGTGCCCCTCGCCGACCTCAGCATCTTCCGCTATGCCGACGGGGAGGTCGGCGTGCGCATCGAGGAGAGTGTGCGGGGCGAGGACGTCTTCGTCATCCAGCCGACCTCGCCGCCGGTGAACGAGAACCTGATCGAGATGCTCGTCATCATCGACGCCCTCCGCCGCGCCTCGGCAGACCGGATCACGGCGGTCCTCCCGTACTTCGGCTACGCGCGCCAGGACCGCAAGATGCGCCCGCGCGAGCCCATCTCCGCCAAGCTCGTGGCCAACCTGCTGACCGCGGCGGGCTGCCACCGCATCCTGGCCGTGGACCTGCACGCCGGGCAGCTCTGGGGCTTCTTCGACATCCCGCTGGACCATCTCCCCAGCCGGATGATCCTCGGCGACTACTTCGCGAACAAGCACCTCGAGAACGTCGTGGTCGTCTCGCCCGACGTCGGCGGGGTCCCCCGGGCGCGCGAGTTCGCCAAGCAGCTCGGCGCCCCGATCGCGATCATCGACAAGCGCCGCGACAGGCCCAACCAGGTCAAGGAGGTCGTCCACGTCATCGGCAAAGTGTACCGGCGCACCGCGATCATCGTGGATGACATCATCGACACCGCCGGCACGCTGACGGTGGGCGCGCAGGCCCTGTTCAAGCGTGGGGTGACGACGGTGTACGCCTGCGCCACCCACGCCATCCTCTCCGGCCCGGCCGTGCAGCGCCTCAGCAACAGCCGGATCACGGAGCTGGTCGTCACGAACACCATCCCGCTGGCGCCGGAGAAGCTTATCGACAAGGTCACCGTGCTCTCCGTGGCCCCCCTCCTCGCCGAGGCCATCAGGCGGATCCACCAGGACACCTCGGTCAGCGAGCTGTTCGAGCGCTGACCCGTGTGTGGCGGGCCTTCCCCGGGTACGCCTAGAATGATGATATGAGCCTCCCCCCGTACGTCGTGGCGGGCCTCGTTGCCCTGCTGGCGACCTACGCCCTCAGCCACGAGATGCAGTGGATCTCCCGGCGGCTGGGCGCGGTGGCGCCCCCGGGGGGCCGTCACATCCACACCTCGCCGATCCCGCGCATGGGGGGGCTGGCCATCTTCATCGGCGTGATGGCCGCGCTCGTCCTGTGCCTGCCGATCGACCAGCCCATCGCGCTCGTGCGCGAGCCGCGCTACGTCGTGCTGGCCGTGCCGTACCGGCCGCTCGGCAGCCCGCTTATCGGTCTCTTGCTCGGGGCGCTCGCGATCACGGCGCTGGGCGCCGTGGACGACCTGCGCGCGCTCCCCGGCCGCCTGAAGTTCCCGCTGATCTACGCCGCGGCGTCGGTTCCGGTCTGGTTCGGCATGACGACCTCGTTCCTCACGAACCCCTTCGACGGCAGCGTGGTCCCCCTCGGGCTCGTCGGCGACGTCCTCACCGTGCTGTGGTTGGGCTCGATGGCCATCGCGATGAACTCCATCGACGGCGTGGACGGCCTGGCCGCGGGCATCGCGACGATCACTGCCGCCACGCTCCTCACCGCCGGGGCCACCCGCGGGGACGGGTCGATGATGACCGTCGTCGCCGCCGTCGGCGGGGCCGCGCTGGGGTTCCTGCGGCACAACTTCAACCCCGCGCGCATCTTCATGGGCGACTCCGGGTCGATGCTCCTAGGCTACCTCCTGGGCGCGGCCGCGGTGGAGGGGCTGCTTAAGACCGTCACCGTGCTGAGCTTGGCCGTGCCGCTGCTGGCGCTCGCCGTGCCGATCCTCGACACGGGCTACGCCATCGTGCGCCGGTATCGCACCGGCGTCTCGATCTTCCTTCCCGACCGGGGCCATCTGCACCACCGCCTGTTGGATCGCGGGCTCAGCCAGCGCCAGACCGTGTTCGTGCTCTACCTGCTGAGCGCGCTGCTGGGGCTCGGCGGGCTGGCCGCGGCCGGGATCAACCGCACGGCATCCCTGATCATCCTCACCGTTATCGTCGTCGTGCTGCTCGCGGTCGCCCGGCACCTGGGGCTGCTGCGGCTGCGGCCTCACCCGCCCGAGCTGCCCGACCCGCTTCCCTAGAGGTGCACTGACGAGGTGTCTGTAACGACGATCCCGGTGATGACCATCTTCGGCACGCGCCCCGAGGCGGTGAAGATGGCCCCCGTGGTGCGGGCGCTGGGGAACTGCGCCGACTTCCGGTCTACGGTGACGGTGACCGGCCAGCACCGCGAGATGCTGGATCAGGTCACGCGTCTGTTCGGGATCACCCCCGACCACGACCTCGACATCATGCTGCCCGAGCAGTCCCTCGTCGACATCACGACCCGGGCGCTGGCGGGACTGTACCGGGTGCTGGACGAGACGCGCCCGGCGATGGTGTTGGTGCAGGGGGACGCCCACACGACCTTCATCGGCGCCCTGGCCGCCTACTACCATCGCATCCCCATCGGGCACGTCGAGGCCGGGCTGCGCACGGCGGACAAGTACCAGCCGTTCCCCGAGGAGATGAACCGCCGGATGACCTCGGCGCTCGCCGACCTGCACTTCGCGGCGACCCCCGCCGCGCGGGCCAACCTGCTCCGCGAGGGCATCGCCCCGACGTCGATCGTCGTCACCGGGAACACCGTGATCGACGCGCTGTACGCGGTGAAGGACCTCGCCGGCATCCCGCCCGTGGACGGGCTGCCGCGCCTGGACGGCCGGCGTCTCGTGCTCGTCACCACGCACCGGCGCGAGAACTGGGGCGAGCCCCTGCGTGAGATCTACCTGGCGCTCCTCGAGCTGCTCGAGCGTTTCGACGACCTCGAGCTCGTCTTCTCCGTGCACCGCAATCCGGCAGTGCGCCGGGTCGTGCGCGACGTGCTGCACGGGCATCCCCGGGCGCACCTCATCGAGCCCCCGGACTACGGCCCCTGGGTGCAGCTGATGCGGCGCGCGCATCTCATCCTCACCGACTCCGGGGGTATCCAGGAGGAGGCGACCGCCCTGGGCCGCCCGGCGCTCGTGCTGCGCACGGTGACGGAGCGCCCGGAGGGGGTGGCGGCCGGCACGCTGCGTCTGGT
>MENB01000070.1:0-7526 GCA_001768125.1 Armatimonadetes bacterium RBG_19FT_COMBO_69_19 | reverse complement strand
GCCTGCTCACCGACGCCGCGGCGTACGCGGCCATGGCCCAGGCCCACAACCCCTACGGGGACGGCCGCGCCGCGGAACGAATCATCCAGGCCCTGCGTTACTACTTCGGGAGGAGCGCTGCGCCCCCCGAAGAGTTCGCGGGCTGAGCGGGCGCCCTCCGAGGTATAATGAAGGATGATGGACCGGACCGCGAACGTTGTGCTGGTTGTCCTCATGCTGATCGCCGCGACGGCGGCGGCCGCTCCGCGCCCGGCGGTGCTGGAGGTCAAGAGCACGCTGGCCGGGACGGTGCTGGCCGACGACCTCGTGGAGGAAGGCGCGCGCGTCGACGACTCGCAGCCGCTGGTTTACGTGCGCACGGTGCTCACCGGGACCACCGCGGTCGCGGCGCGGGCGCCGCGGGACGGCATTGTGCGCGAGGTGCTGGTGAAGGTCGGCCAGCGCATCGAGCGCGGAGACGTCGTCGCCCGGATCGATCCCAGGTAGCAGGAACAGCGGACGCACGGCGCGCGGGGTGACGGGCGCCGGGGGGAGCCCCCGGTCGTTTCTTTTTTTGTTGCGGCGAGCGGGCCTGTGGGGGATTTGCCGCGCGCCGGCGCGAAATGCACATGCCTGGCATCGAGGCGAGGGGAGGCAGGGTCGTGGCACGGATCGTGGCTATCGTGGTGTTGATCGCGGCGCTGGGGGTGCCCGCGATCGGCTGGGCGCAGACAGCAGCTCGTGCGGGGATCCCGCCGATCATGGGGATCAGCGAGATCAAGCCGGGGATGCGCGGCGTCGGCCGCACGGTCATCCGCGGCCAGCAGATCGAGCAGTTCGACATCGAGATCATCGGCACGCTGCGGGGCGGCGGCGGCATCATCCCGGTCCGCCACCTCATCCTGTTCCGCATCGCGGGTCCCGTCGCGGAGCGCTCGGGCGGCACCGCCGCCGGCATGAGCGGCAGCCCGCTGTACATCAACGGGAAGCTGATCGGCGCGCTCAGCGCCGGCTATCTGTTCCAACCCGACAAGCGTGACCTCGCCCTTGCCACACCGATCGAAGAGATGCTCCGCGTCCTCGACCTGCCCTCCGGCGCGCCGTCGTCCGCGTGGCCGCGGACCTTCCGCGCCGAGCGGCCGCTGCGCATCGGGGAGCGCCTCGTGGACCGCGTCGTCATCGCGCAGGATGTCCCGCAGGCGGAACAGATCGAGGCCGCGCTCTCCGGCGTGAGCGCCTTCGTGCCGGCCAGCTTCCCCACGACCGTGTCCGGGTTGTCCCCGCGGGCGTTCCGGCTGGTGGAGCGCGCGCTGGGCTTGAAGCAGCCGCTGTTCCAGAGCGAGGCCGAGCCCACCGCCTTCAAGGCGGCGGCGATCACGCACGGCAGCTCCGTCGGGGTGCTGCAGGCGAAGGGAGACCTCAGCTTCGGCGGCATCTGCACGGCGACGCTGCGCGTCGGGAACAAGCTGCTGATCTGCGGCCATCCCTGGGAGAACCTCGGCGAGGTGGAGTACGTCCTCACGACCTCTGACATCGTCACCGTCGTCCGCACCCTGGAGCGGCCCTTCAAGGAAGGCAACCTGGGCGAGATGATCGGCAAGATCGACCAGGACCGCGGCCCCGCCATCCGCGGGGTGCTGGGGCAGATGCCCCGGATGTTCGCGGTGCGCGTTTCCGTCACCGATAAGGACACCGGCACGCATGTCGAGAAGGGGACGCAGGTCGTCCGGCGCGCCGACCTGGCCAAGATCTTCGCCACGGCGATGGCGCTCACGGCGATCGACCGCTCGCGCGACGCCGTCCTCGGCGGTGGGACGGCCACGGTGACGATCAACCTTCGCGGGAAGGGGCTGCCGCGGGTCATCACCCGCACGAACCTCTTCTACAACAGCCGGGACATCGCGCTGGCCTCGCTGCTGGAGCTGCCGGAGGCCCTGAACTTCCTCCTCTACAACGACCTGGCGCAGATCGACCCGATCGACGTCAGCGTGGACATCACCCTGACGACAAAGCGCCAGACCGCGGCGCTGGTGGATGCGCAGGTGGAGCGCCGCGAAGTGGCGGCCGGCGAGACCCTGCGGGTGCGATTGAACGTGCGGCCGTTCCAGGAGGAGGTCGTGAACTCCCGGGTGATCGATGTGGCCGTGCCGCGGAACTTCCCGCGGGGGCCGGCGGTGCTCGTCGTCGGCTCGGCGGGACCGCAGATTACCGTGGAGTTCCCGTTGGAGGAGCGCGTCTTGCAGTTCCTCCTGCGTGAGCCCTCGCCGAGCCCGGTTGACGCGCTGGAGGACGCGATTACGCTGTTCGAGGACTTCGGCAAGAACACCGACGTCCTCATCCGCGTGGTGCCCTTCGGGCTGCCCAGCGATGGCGCGGAGTTCCTGAAGTTCGACGTCTTCGCCGGCCGGATCATCCGCACCGACTGGGTGATTCAAGGAGAGACCCAGATCCCGATCCTGGTCCGCTAGCGAGGTCCAACCGCGCGGGTTTGCGGGAATGAGGTAGGAGGGGTCGGGTGGACGGATGCGCAGAGCGTACATCGGCATCGCCGTCGCTGTGCTCGTGGTCGCGCTGGCCGCCGCGCTCCAATGGCTGACCGGGACCGGAGCCCTGCTGGAGTCTACCCGCGCCCGCGTGGTGGACGAGGCGACACGGACGCTGGGCCGCGAGGTGCAGGTCGACGCCATCGCCGGGGATCCCTTCCGCGGCGTCGTCCTCTCCGGCGTGCGCATCGGCAGTCCCCCGCAAGTGGCGGGGCCGCTCTTCGCCGCCCCGCGCGTCACCGTCTACTTCGCTAGCGGCCGGCTCGTCCGCGATCTTGCCCGGCGGCGGGGCATCGCCGGCAGCATCACCCGCGTCGTCCTCGAGCGTCCGCTGCTGATCCTGGCCCGCGACGCCGACGGTCAGTGGAACTACGCCGACCTGCTCTCCCGCCAGCGCGATGCGGGAGGCCCCGTGGCGTTTCGCGGCCAGGTCGAGATCGCGGAGGGGTCCGTCGTCTTCTCCGACGCCCTGCGCGTGCCGCAGCGGGCCGGCCCACGGCCGCCGTCGCCGTTCGCCGCGCACTTCGACCGGATCACCGGAACGCTCGACTTCCGCAGCTCGCCATCGGTCGGCGTCGTGCTCGACCTGGTGAACACCGACGGCCGTACCCCGGCCATCGCCCGCGTGACCGGTAAGGCCTCGCTCGGGGAGTCGACCTTCGACCTGGACCTCACCACCCGCGGCGGATCGGTCGACTTCTGGGGTCCGTACATCGTGCGTTTGCCCTGGCTGGAGTGGAGCGGGGGGACGTTCGACGGCACGTTCCACCTCCTCGCGGCGCGCTGGAAGACGGCCATCGCCCTCGACTACCGGGGGACGCTGCGGATGCGGGACGGCAAGGCTCTCCTCCTTCCGCAGAAGACCCTGCTCTCCGACATCGACGGCCCGCTCGCCGTCGACAACCTCGGGGTGGCCACCGCGGGGCTCACGATGGCGGTCGATGCCTCACCGGTCTGGGTCCGCGGCAGCATCTCACACCACGCCGGAGTCTATCTCGACCTCGCGCTGCGCTCGGACGCGCTCGACCTGCGCACCCTGCAGACGCTGCTCTTCCCGCACGCCCGGGTCCGCCTGGCCGGACGCGCCGGGGGCGACGCGCGCATCGTCGGGCCATTCGGTTCGCCGCGTCTGGAAGGAGAAATCGTTCAGGCCTCGGGCACGATCAATCGCCAGAGCTTCGCGAATGCGTCGGGCCGGTTCTCCTATTATGGAGGGCTGCTCGTCTTCGACGATGTCGCGGCCGCCGCGGGCGGCGGCCGCGTGCAGGGACACGCGCGGCTGAACTTCGGCGAGGGGCGGTTCTTCGTGCTGGCCGACGCACAATCGATCGAGGCGAGCGCGCTGTCCGGCGTGGGGCTGCGCTTCGATCCCACTCTCCGTGGCCGCGCCAGCGGCGTGCTGGCCGTGGCGGGAGATTCCGATGGGATCCTGGCCCAGGGGCGGGTCGTGGCGGGACCCGGCCGGGCGCTCGGCGTCGCGTTCGACCGGCTCGACGCCATCGTGGGCTACGACCACGGGCAGCTGGACGTGGAGCGGCTCGATGCGCGCAGCGGCCCGACGAAGCTTGCCGCCGCCGGCACGGTCAGCCGCTCAGGGGGGCTCGACATCGCCCTGTCCGGTCTGGACGTGAACCTCGGCACGATTGCCGATCGCTTCGGCTTGCGGCGGTGGCTGGCCGGGACCGCGGACGTGGCGGGCCGTGTCGAGGGCTCGCTGGAGGCACCCGCGCTGGTCGCCGCGGTGCGCGCCCGGGACGGGCAACTGGGCCCGTTCCCCTTTGACGACGCGCGCGGCCCGATCCGGCTGACCACGGCGGGGTTCAGCACGCCGGGGATGGTGCTCTTCGACGGGGCAGGGCGGTTCGTCGCGTCGGGGGATCTCCAGTGGACCGACCCGGGCCGTGTCAATCTCACCGTCGAGGCCAGCGATGTCGCGGCTCAACGGCTGCTCGAGATCGTCGATATCCCCGTGCGCGTAGGCGGGACGGTGCAGGGCACGGTCCACCTCGGGGGTTCCCTGAGAACCCCGCACGCGGACGGGACGATCGAGCTTCGGGCCGGCCACATCGAAGGCCAGCGGGTGGATCGCGCGGATGCCGCCTTCCGGTGGACGGGCTCGGAACTTCAGCTGGAGCGGCTCAGCGCGCAGACAAGCTCCTCGACCATCGAGGCGCAGGGGACGGTGGCGCGCAGCGGCGCGCTCGGCATCACGTTCTCGGCCTCCCATCTGGATCTCCGCGACGTCGCGGCGCTGCGCATCGACGCCCTGCAGGCCCAGGGACATGTCGACCTCACGGGCACCCTCTCCGGCAGCATCCGGTCGCCTCTCATCGCGGGGACGGTGACGAGCAACGACCTGGTTCTCAACGGGCAGGTCTTCACGCGCGCGGAAGGTGCGGTGCGCTACGAGCGCGGCCGGCTGCGGCTTCTGCCCCTCGCCCTGCGCCAGGACGGAGGCGCCTTCATCCTCTCCGGAGCGGTGGGGCTGGAAAGCGGGGGGACCCTCGATCTCCAGATCACCTCCCGGGGCGGCGAACTCGCGACGCTGCTCGGGCTCGCCCGGGTCAACACGCCCTTCACCCTGCGCGGGGCCCTCGACGGAACGCTGGTGGCCTCGGGCCGTCTCGACGACCCGAGGGCAACACTGGCCCTCACCCTCTCCGACGGCCGGCTGGGCGATCACGTCATCCGCTCGGCGGCCCTGCGGGCCGATTTCGCGGCCCAGGCCCTCAACCTGCGCACGCTGCGCGTGGAGCCCGAGCAGGGGGAGCTCGTCGGCGCCGGCCGCATCGACCTGCGGGGGCCCAGCGAGGTGGAATTCGGGGCGACCGGGCTGAGCCTCGATCTGCTGCGGCCGATCTTCAACATCCGCCGGCCGCTCGGCGGCACGCTGGACTTCACCCTGCAGCTCAGCGGCGAGCTGAGCGATCCGCTCGTGGGCGTCTCGATCAGCGCCGCCGACGGCTCGATCGGCGCGGCGTCGTTCGATCGCCTCGTCGTGCAGGCCTTTTATCGCACCGGTCAGCTGAACATCGAGCACGGGCTGCTGCAGGAGGACCGGCACAAGGTCCGTCTGACGGGTTCGGTGCCGTTCAACCCCGCGCGCCTGCGCTTCGATGAGGCCCGGCCCATGAGCCTCCGCCTCGAGCTGGTGGACTCCGATCTCAGCGTGCTCGGCCTCCTCACGGACCGCGTGGAGCGCGCGGAAGGCCCGCTCTCCGGGGAGGTGACGGTCACGGGGACCGTCGCCCGCCCGCACATGGAAGGGTCGCTCACCGCCGTGAACGGCACGGTGAAGCTGCGCGGGATCGATCCTGCCCTCGAGGGCATCGGCGGGCAGATCGCGCTGAGCGAGGATACGCTGCGGGTGGTCACCCTGACCGGCCGGATGGGCGGCGGAGACGTCTCCCTCTCCGGCACCGTGGGGATCCGTAGCTTCCGCCTCGATCGGCTCGCCCTGCAGTTGAGCGCCACGGGCGTGCGGCTGGAGATGCCGCAGCTCTACACCGGGCTGGTCGACGCCGGCCTGCGGATCGGCGGGACGGCCGCGCAGCCAGAGCTCGCCGGAACGGCGACGTTCTCGCGCGGCGACCTGTTCGTCTCGTCGCTCTCCCACGGCCTCGGCAACGGGAACGGCAGCGGGACCGCTCGCACCGGCGTGAACCCGGCCCTGGACGTGGACCTCGTGGCGGGGGACGCCCTCTGGGTGAACGTGGGCGGTCTCCACCTGCAGATCCACGGCGCGGTGCACGCGGCCGGGACCTGGCGCCAGCCGCGCCTGGCCGGCGAGGCCACCGCGGATCGAGGCACGTTCGTCGCCTTCAACAACGCGTTCACCCTGACCGAGGGCCGGGCGGCGTTCACCGAGTTCCGGGGGATCACGCCCTACATCGACGCGAATGCCGAAACCCGGATCAACGTCGTGCGGCGCCCGGCGGCGGGGGCGCCGGAACGCACCGAGACCGTGCGGGTCTTCCTCCACGTCACCGGGACGCCGGATGCGCTGAACCTGGCCCTCAGCTCGGATCCGCCGCTGGCGCGCGAGGAGATCATCGCCGGGCTCGCCCGGCAGGTCGGCGTGACCCGGCTGCTGGCCGGCGAGTCGCTGGAGAGCGTACTGCGGGCGGAGCTCAGCAACGCGCTGTTCGGGTCGTTCGGCCGCGCCGTGGCCCGGGCGTTCGGCTTCGAGGAGTTCGCCATCGAGTACGACTTCGTCCGCCCCCTGACCCTGCGTATCGGCGGCCGGCTCATCAAGGATCTCTATCTGACGCTGACCTCGGAGTTCGGCGTGCCCCGGCGCACCGTCTGGGCGCTCGAGTACCGCCTCACCCCGAGCACGATGTTCACCTTCTCCGTGGACAACTTCGGCATCTACGAGTTCCTGTACCGCGTCACCTACCGCTTCTGACGGTTTCTTCCGCGCCCGCGCGGGGAACACATCGCTGCGGCGCTCCGTCCCACGAGTGGGGAGGGGCAGGAGTTTCTCTGCCGGTACTTGAAGGGTCCCACGATCACGACGGAGCGCTGCGTGCTCACCGAGTATCTCAAGGAACTCCAACAGGTTGCCCTCCTCGGGGCGAATGAAGAGCTCGAACACTGGCGCCGGTACCGGCATGACGCGGATGGGGACAGCCGCCTCCGGTTGATCGAGGCCTACCAGCCGCTGGTCTTCAAGGTCGTGATGCAGGTCCGGCCGCCCGCGCCGCTCCTCATGGACATGATCCAGGAGGGAACGATCGGCCTGATCGAAGCCGTGGAGCGGTTCGATTACGAGCGCGGCGTGCGCTTCTCGACGTTCGCGACCTACCGCATCCGCGGGCGCGTGCTCAACTCGCTGCGGCGGGACCGGCAGCAGGTCTACTCGCTCGAGCAGGAAGGGGCCGGCGATCTCTCCCTGGCCGCGCGCCTGGCCGATCCGGCCTCCGAAGCCGCGCTGCTGTCGGTCGAGGACGCGGCCACGGCGGTGCAGATGCGGCAGGCCCTGGAGATGCTGCCCGAGCGGGA
>MENB01000069.1:3450-5499 GCA_001768125.1 Armatimonadetes bacterium RBG_19FT_COMBO_69_19 | reverse complement strand
TGGAGTACGAGGTCGGCAAATCGGGGTATGTCCTGATGCCCTATGTCCACTTTAACAATGAGGAAGGGGTCCGAGCCTTTTCGGCCCACGACGTTGACCCCGATTGGCAGGGGCGACCCCGTCCGACGGGACGGTACGTGAGCGTGGTCTGGGTCCCCGGAAATTTCCTGGCCGAAGGCATGATGTTCGTGGGAGTCGGTCTGCGGGTCATCTCGCCGAATATTAGAGAGTTCCACGAATCCGATGTCGTGGCCTTTCAGGTGGTTGATAGCCCCGATGGCGACTCCGCGCGCGGCCCCTTTGTCGGCACCATGCTCGGGGTGGTGCGACCACTGTTGCGGTGGACGACCGAGTTCCGATCGGGATCGTCGAGATCTTCTTGAGCATTTGCTTCGCCGTACCGCAGCAGTCTTCGTCGGACGAGCATGAGTCATTTCGTCCGCTCTTGTTGGGGTGATGAAGTGCAAACATCTGGTCCCAAGGCGACAGGCCAGCCGGCACGAGCAACGATTCGCCGGGGGGAGCGGGAAGTGCGGAAGGGCGGCATGGGCGCACCAGTGATCCTGCACTGTCTGGACGGTCTCGGAATCGGGGGGGGCGGAGCGGTAGTTGATCCTGCTCCTGCGCCACATTCCCCCGCAGATGTTCGGCCATGTAGTCTGTCACATCGGCCCGCGGGACGAGCTGGCAGAGGAGATCCGCGCCCTGGGCATTCCCGTCTTCGATCTCTCCGGCGGAAAGCGGTACTCTCTGCTGGCCCTGCTGCGGCTGGGGCGGCTCGTGCGTCGTCTGCGGCCGACGCTCATCCACGCCGACCAAGACTACGCGAAGCTCTACGCCAGGCTCGCGAGCCGACTGCTGCGCGTTCCTTTGCTCACGACGAGGAGGTTAACCGTTCCTGGGAGGAGCGCACGAGCGCTCGCTTGGCCGCTGATCACATCCTGGCCATCAGCCAGGCCGTGCGAGATGGCCTGGTGCGTCGCGGGGTGGCGCCCGCCCGCATCGCCGTGGTCTATCGCGGGCTGGACCTGGACGATTTCCGCCGCCTGCGCCCGGAGGAACTCGAGACGCTGCGCCCTGCACTGGGGCTGGCGGACGCCGGCCCGCTGCTGATCAACGTGGCCCGTCTGATCTCGCGGAAAGGGCAGGACACGATCATCCGGGCGTTGCCGGCGGTGCGCCACCGCCACCCCCGCGCGACGCTGCTGCTGGTTGGAGAAGGCCCGTACCGCGCCCGATACGAGGCCCTGGCCGTTGCCGAAGGGGTCAGCGAGGCCCAGGAAGGGACGGGCGTGGCCCTGCTCGAGGCGATGGCCGCGGCCCGGCCCTGCGTGGTCTCGGATCTGCCGATTTTCCACGAGGTCCTGGGTGATGGTGCCGGGCTCTTTGTTCCAGCCGGCCGATCCGACCTGTTCGCGGATGCCGTGACGGCGCTCCTGGACGATCCCGAAGGAGCCGCGATCCTGGGACGGCGGGCGCGCCAGGCCGTGGGGGAGCGGTTCGACATCCGCCGCAACGCCCTGGAGTTCGTCAAGATCTGCCAGCGCGTGATCGCGGACGCCGAGTTGGCGAAAGTGGAGGCTTCCGGCTCCCGCCGGGGCGCTGTTGGGATCCAGTGAGGGGACACCTTGTTTCCCTGCGTACGCTAGGTTTCCATCGGAGTACCGGATGATTACGCTGCTACACGTCATCGACACCCTTGGGACCGGTGGGGCGGAGCGCCAGCTGACCCAGTTCCTCATCCGGTCGGATCGCAGTCGATTTCGCCACGTCCTGTGTTCGCTGATGGGGCCCCAGCGCTTTGCCCGCGATCTGACCGCTGCAGGGATCCCGTTCTACACGCTCGGCCTCAACAGCCGCTATGACTTCCTGCGGGGCGTCATCGGCCTCGTGCGGTTGGCGCAGGTTCTGCGGCCCCAGATCATTCACGTCACACTGTACCACGCGTCCGTGATTGGGCGTCTCATGGGTCGCATCCTGGGTCTCCCCGTCCTGACGACCCTGGTCAACACGACATACGAGCCGGAGTGGCGGATGGACAACCCTCAC
>MENB01000069.1:3028-3441 GCA_001768125.1 Armatimonadetes bacterium RBG_19FT_COMBO_69_19 | reverse complement strand
TGGCAGGTGTGGGCGCTGCACGGGCTGGACGCGGTGACGGCCCGCCGCTGGGGGACGGCATTCGTCGCCCTGACGCCGGCCGTGGGTCGATCGGCGACCAGGACCCTCGGCATCTCCCCTGAGAAGATCGCGGTGGTTCCGCGGGGGTTCCCGTTTGACGAGGCGCCCGTGGTTCCATTGGGGGATGAACGCCGGGCGATTCGGGACCACCTGGCGCCGAACGCGGATCCGCTCCTGCTCAACGTGGGGCGGCTGGTGCCCCAGAAGGGGCAGGGCTACGTAATCCGGGCGATGTCACGCGTTCTTCGCGCGTCCCCTCACGCCCACCTGCTGATTGCGGGGGAGGGGTGGCTGCGCCGCGATCTCGAGGCGCTTATTGAGGCGGAGCGTCTCGAACGTCACGTCACGCTGCT
>MENB01000069.1:2645-2971 GCA_001768125.1 Armatimonadetes bacterium RBG_19FT_COMBO_69_19 | reverse complement strand
CTCGCTTTTTGAAGGGTTCGGCGTGGCTCTTCTGGAGGCCATGGCTCAGGGCAAGCCGACTGTCGCCAGCGACCTCCTGACGATACGGGATGTCACCGACGGCGGGAGGCACGCCCGGCTTGTCCCGATCCGCTCTCCTGACGCGCTCGCCGAGGCAATCATCGCGTTGGCCACGGACAGGGTGGAGGCAGCGACGTTGGGCATGGGCGCGTTCCGGTGGGCCCGCGAACGATTCGATATCCGGACAAGCGTTGCGGCCCTCGAGCAGCTGTACGAAGCGATCCTCAATCGAGGGCCGCTCTCGATATCCTCTTCCTCCTGGGATA
>MENB01000069.1:0-2636 GCA_001768125.1 Armatimonadetes bacterium RBG_19FT_COMBO_69_19 | reverse complement strand
CCGTGCCTGCAGGCCTCACGGACGGGGTGAGGACCAAGCGGTGAGGAGCACAGGGGCTCGAGGGAGGGCCGGCGCCGGTGGTGTCGTTGCGGTGATCGTCACCCGCAACCGCCGGGATGTCGTCCTGCGGTGCCTGGAGAAGCTCTTCTCGGCCGACGCCTCTCCGGGGCAGGTTCTGGTGGTGGATAATGGAAGCACCGACGGCACCGCAGACGCCATACGTAAGGCGTTTCCTGCCGTGGGCGTCTGCGGGATGGGACGCAACGTGGGGCCCGCGGGAGGCTTTGCCGTGGGCATGGACCTGGCCTCCAGGCTCGACCCCGATTGGCTGTTCGCGCTCGACGACGACTGCTTCGTCGAACGGGACACGCTGGCGTGCTTGTTGGATACCGCATCCCGCGCGCCCGAAGCTGTGGCCGTCCTGGCCCCGTTGACGGCACATGGGGGGAAGCGCAACGTGGGGTATCGCTGGCGGAATCGCCCGGTGCCCCTCACCGACAACGGCCAACAATGGCCCGAAATGGTCGATGTGGATATGGTGACGTTCACGGGGGCATTGATCAGAAGCTCGGCGGTCAAGAGTTTGGGGCTTCCTCGCGCTGACTACTTCACGATGTGCTGGGAGTGGGAATACTTCCTGCGCCTGCGTCGGTCCGGCCTGCGGATCTCCGTGGTGCCGCGTGCGTCGGTGCACCACGACACTCTTGGCTCGCCTCCTCGAGCATCCACGCCCAGCAGGGGCTATTATCAAGCACGCAACGGCCTGCGGCTTGCCCTGGATCGGGGCAGGCCTGTCGAGGTCCTCCACTGGGGTATGCGCGAAGTGAAGCTCGTGGGGGGCATCCTCCTGTTCCTGGACCGAAAGGGAACCCGTATTCGCCTCCGACTGCGAGGGGCGGTTGATGCGATGCGGGGGCGGATGGGGCAGAGGGTGTCTGCCGGAGGATCGCTGTGAGTGAGGGGCGCGTGCATCCGGCCTTGACTGCGGGCGCACGTCCGGCAGAGAGTGTGGCGGTCTATTCGGCCGACGCCCGACCCCGGCTGTGGGAGAACCTTAAGAACGTCGTTGCCCACCGCGAGTTGCTCTTCGCCATCGCGGAACGCGACCTGCGGGTGCGTTACAAACAGACCTTCCTCGGCGCGGTGTGGGCGGTCCTCCCTGCCGTCCTGATGATGGTGGTGTTCAACATCTTTCTCGGCCGCTTCGGGCGGTCGCTGAGTGAGGGCTTCCCGTACCCGGTGTTCGCCTACTCGGGGCTGATCTTTTGGAACTACTTTGCCTCCGTCATCAGCGCCGCGACCGGGAGCATCACCGGGAGCTATTCGATCATTACGAAGGTCGCATTTCCCCGGGAGATCCTCCCCTGGACGCGCATCCTTAGCTCGGGCGTCGACCTGCTGGTCTCGTTGAGCCTGTTCGGCGTGCTGTTGCTCGTCTACCGCGTGGATGTCTCGTGGACCGCCGTGCTGGCGGTGCCCATTCTGGCGATCCAGGTCATTCTGATGGCGGCTCTCGCGCTCACAGTCGCTGCGCTGAACGCGCACTATCGCGACGTGCAGTACGTCGTCCCGCTGGTCCTACAGGCGTGGATGTTCATGGGGCCGGTCGTGTACTCGACGCAGCACATCTCGGGTAGCCTCCGTTGGCTGTACGGGATCCTCAATCCTATGGCCCTGGTCATCGACGCCTACCGGCAGGTCATCCTCAAGGGGCAGGTGCCGGACCCACGGGTCATGCTGGGACTGTTCGCGGGAGCGGCGGCACTCTTCGTCGTATGCTACACGCTGTTCAAACGTGCGGACCGCTTCGTGGCCGATGTCGTCTGAGGCGAGGAATCGATCGTGATCGCGGCAGTGACCTGCGAGGGGGTCTGGAAGCGCTACCGGCTCAAACGGCAGCACCTCCGATATATGCTGACGGATCTTTTGACACGCCGGAGGGCCGATGGGGAGAAGGGGGCCACCCTCTGGGCCCTGCGCGATCTGACCCTCGAGATCCCTCAAGGCCAGACCCTGGGGATCATCGGCAGCAACGGTGCGGGCAAGAGTACGCTGCTCCGCATTGTCGCTGGAGTGACCTATCCCAACGAAGGACACGTTCGCGTACGAGGGCACGTGGGCGCGCTCGTGGACGTCGGGGCGGGGATGCATCCGGACCTGACGGGTCGCGAGAACGTCTTTCTCTACGGGGCGCTCATCGGCGTCCCCAGGCGCGCCATCCGCGAGCGCTTCGACAGCATCGTTGCCTTCTCCGAACTGGAGGAGTTCCTGGACATGCCGGTCCGCCACTACTCCAGCGGGATGAAGATCCGGCTGGGCTTCTCCGTGGCAACGCAGTTCGATCCCGCCGTGCTCCTGGTCGACGAAGTTCTCGCGGTGGGCGATACGGGATTCCAGCGTAAGTCGATTAACCGCATCTTTGACCTGCAGCGTGGAGGAACGACCATCATCTTCGTATCGCACGACCTGGTGATGGTCGAGCGATTGTGCCCCCAGGTCGCGTGGCTCGAGACCGGGACACTTCGTGAGGTCGGCCCGAGCGACCAGGTGATCGCCCGATACCTGCGCACCGTGGACCAGAAATTCCTCAGGCAAATCCACGACGTGACACGTACCAATGGAGCCCTGGAGGTCTC
>MENB01000068.1:3169-6247 GCA_001768125.1 Armatimonadetes bacterium RBG_19FT_COMBO_69_19 | reverse complement strand
CGACCGGGGACTCCCCGCGTTCGCCGAGACGTGCCCCCAGTACCTGTACCTGAGCTCCGACGACATGGCGGGGCCCGGCTTCGAGGGGGCGAAGTACGTGTGCTCGCCGCCGCTGCGGCCGGCGGATCACCAGGAGGACCTGTGGGCCGGGCTCCGCGCCGGTGACCTCAGCGTCGTCTCGACCGATCACGCGCCCTTCAACTACGTGGGCCAGAAGGATCTCGGGAAGGACGACTTCTCCAAGATCCCGAACGGCCTGCCCTCGGTCGAGGACCGGTTCACGCTGATCTACCAGGGTGTCGAGAAGGGGCACATCGGGTTGAACCGGTTCGTGGAGCTGGTCGCCACCACCCCGGCGAAGATGTTCGGCCTGTTCCCGCGCAAGGGGACGATCGCGCCGGGATCGGACGCCGACATCGTGGTCTTCGACCCCAAGCACGAGCGGGTCATCTCCGCGGAGACCCACCACATGAACGTGGACTACTCCTGCTACGAGGGCATGACGGTCCACGGGTTGCCCGAGACCGTGATGCAGCGTGGGCAGGTGCTCGTCGAGGGCGGCGAGTACCACGGCAAGCCCGGGCAGGGGAGGTTCCTGCCGAGGAGCCGCCTCAGCACCTGAGCCACGGTGTCGTTCGCCTTGTCGGAAGGCTCGGTGGCGGGCGCACGACGCAGCCAGCCGAATGCAACCTTGGTGGGCCGGCCGGACCCGGGTCCTTCACCCGAGCTGAGGATCGATGGCGCCCAGGGCGGCATCGGCAGTGGGGGTGGAGGGTGGTGTGACCGTTCCGACCCCCTGCCCCGGAGCGAGGTAGTTCCTCGTCGCGTCGTCGAGCACCAGGACCCAGTCGGTCCCCGGACCGCTGGACGGCGGCGTGAACGTCCTCGTGCCGGTGTTGGCGAACGTACCGATCGAGGTCGCGACCCCGGTGCGGGGGTCGAACCACCAGGCATGCACGTTCCCGCACACGATCGTCGTCATGGCCACCGTGATGGCGTGGCCGTCGGAGATGTAGATCAAGGCGTAGCTGCCGTCGGAGCCCCGCGTCGCCTGCACGCGGGAGTCACCCCAACCGGCTCCCGACGTGACGACGGACTGGTCGGGGATGCGGACCAGGAACGGACGCGACTCGATGAGGCGACGCAGGTACTGCATCTGGGATGAGCCGGGGAAGGCGATAGCCGCGTACCACGGATGGGGTTGGTTGCTGCAGCAGTTCGGTTGGCCCACCTCGCGCCCGAGCGTCCAATCCCACACGCCCTCCGCTCCGTACGTGTGGCCGAACCCTCCCGCGAAGACCCCCCAGTAGGCACCCTTGCGCGCGTCCCACGCGCTGCCCCGCGCGTTGTCGACGCTCTCCCAGAACCTCTCGGCGATGCCCTCGTAGATCGATTCCCCTTCGTGGGTCGGCTTCACCGGCGTCTTGCCGTAGTCCTCGGCGATGAGGTCGTAGTTCGGCATGTTGATCGTGTGGCTGGACTGCAGGGTGTTGAAGTCGAGCCAGGCGTCCGTGTGGAACCAGGCGGATGAGGACATCGCGCCGCTCGGCTGGAAGCCGATGAAGACCTCCTCCTGACCGCCCGCGACCGAGGCGATGCTCTCGGCGAGCAGCGTGTACCGATCGTGCTCGGCGGCGCTGAGTCCATCCTGACCACCATCTCCGCCCAGGAGCCACACGACGGAGTCGTCCCCGTATCGGGACCCGAGGAACCTGCCGTACGCGCCGATGGCCGCCTCGTCGATTCCCTGGGGATCCTTCCCGCACTCCCAGCAGCCCGCTGGGTCCTCCAGGCAGTGCCAGCAGGGCACCATGGCGACGTACATCCCGAGTGCCGCGGCCCCCTCGACGAGGTGATCGACCTTCGACCAGTATCGAACGTCGCCGGTGTCGCGCCCAACGAGGATCTGGACGACGTTGAACATCTTCGCGGACCTGTCGAGGAGGTAGCGATCCACGTCGGCCCGGGACGCCTTGTTGACCATCACCCATGCGGTGTCCCCGAGCCAGAAGAACGGCTTGCCCTCAGCCGTGAGGACGAACCGACCGGAGCCGTTCGCACGCAACGGACCGGCTGGAGGCGCGACCTCCGTCGCCGGCGGCTCCACCGGCCCGACGCTGCCGCAGGCGTGGGGTTCGGTACCCGTAGGAGCACAGGCGGTCCCGACGAGGGCGCATGCGACCGACGCGATCGCGAGCCGCCCGTACCGGCCGCGGAGGCGCTTCGTGCCGATGACGGCGAAGCCGCCCGGGAGCAGGTTCATCGTCTTGCCGGTCGGAGCTCGACGCCCAGGAGCGCGCACCCCAAGCCCTCCCACTCGTGTAGCGTCCGTCCCTGCGTCGCCGGGCCCAAGGGCCGAGGGTCCTGTCTATCGTGTGTCGCCGCTGGCCACCCAGGCGAACCGTTCGAGAACCGGGAGAACCCCTCCGGGGCCCCGGTGCGGTGAGCTCCTCATATAGTTCGTGTGGAAGATGGAAACGGCGATCGAGGTCGCGGGTCTGCGGAAGTCCTTCGGCAGGACCCGGGCGCTCGACGGACTGGACCTCGCCGTCGCGACGGGAGAGGTGCATGGGTTCCTCGGCCCGAACGGCGCCGGCAAGACCACGACCATCCGGATCCTGCTGGGGCTGGTGCGGGCGGATTCCGGCACCGCCCGCCTGCTGGGCGGCGATCCCTGGCGCGACGTCGCCGAGCTGCACCGGCGGCTGGCCTACGTCCAGGGCGACGTCGCGCTGTGGCCGAACCTCACCGGGGGCGAGGTGATCGACCTCCTGGGGAAGCTGCGCGGAGGGCTCGATCCCGAGCGGCGGGCCACCCTCCTGGAGCGGTTCGATCTGGACCCCACGAAGAAGGGACGGGCCTACTCGAAGGGGAACCGACAGAAGGTGGCTCTGGTCGCCGCTCTGGCTTCGGACGTCGAGCTGCTGATCCTGGACGAGCCGACCGAGGGCCTGGACCCGCTGATGGCCGCCGTGTTCCGAGAGTGCATCGAGGAGGAACGGGAGCAGGGGCGAACCGTGCTCCTGGCCAGTCACATCCTGGCCGAGGTCGAAGCGCTGTGCGACCGGGTGACGATCA
>MENB01000068.1:2945-3079 GCA_001768125.1 Armatimonadetes bacterium RBG_19FT_COMBO_69_19 | reverse complement strand
CTCCCCGGCGTTCACGACCTCCAGGTGGACGGCAGCCGGGTGCGCTGCCAGGTGGAGGCCGACAGACTGGATGAGGTGCTCCGGCGCTTGAGCAGCGCCGGCCTCCGGAGTCTGGTCAGCCAGCCGCCGACCCT
>MENB01000068.1:2065-2935 GCA_001768125.1 Armatimonadetes bacterium RBG_19FT_COMBO_69_19 | reverse complement strand
GAGGACGACGTCGCCCGCGACGGGTCTACCTCGTCCGCGGGGCCGGGGTCGCCGTGACCGGGCTCATCGGCACACGGGCGCTCGTCCGCCTCGCGTTGCGGCGCGACCGGCTCCTCTTGCCCGTGTGGATCATCGTCTTCGTCGGCATGGCGACGAGCTCCGCGGTGGCGAGCATCGACCTGTACCCGACGGTCCAGTCGCGGGTGATGGCGGCGGCGAGCCTCAACAGCACGCAGTCGCTGGTGGCGCTGTACGGCCGGATCTACGACCCCACCTCTCTCGGCGGGATCGCGATGATCAAGATGGGCGGGATCGGCGCCATCTTCGTTGCCGTGCTGGCCATCCTCATCGTGGTTCGGCATACGCGCGCCGAAGAGGAGGCCGGGCGGCTGGAGCTGGTCGGTGCCACCGTGGTCGGACGCTACGCGTCGTTCTCCGCGGCGCTGCTCGTCGCGCTCGGCATGAACCTCGCTCTCGCGGTGCTCACCGCGTTCGGGCTGATCGCCGCCGGGCTGCCCGCGGATGGCTCGTTCGCGTTCGGGCTCGCATGGGCAGGGGTCGGGATCGCATTCGCGGCGATCGCGAGCGTCGCCGCGCAGCTGACCCGCAGCGCCCGTGCCGCCACGGGGATCGCGTGCGCCATCCTCGGGTTCGTGTACGTCCTGCGGGCCATCGGCGACACCGCCGATCGCACCGGTCCGCGATGGCTGACCTGGCTGTCCCCGATCGGGTGGGGGCAGCAGTTCCGGCCGTACGCGGGGAACCGCTGGTGGGTCCTGCTGATCACCGTCGGCTTCACGATCGCGGTAGCGGCGGGCGCCTACGCGCTGCTCGCGCGCCGCGACCTGGGGGCGGGCCTGGTCCCGGACC
>MENB01000068.1:1840-2051 GCA_001768125.1 Armatimonadetes bacterium RBG_19FT_COMBO_69_19 | reverse complement strand
CGCAGCCCGCTCGCGCTGGCTTGGCGGCTGCAGCGGGGTGGGCTGCTCGGCTGGGCCGCGGCGTTCGCCCTGCTCGGTCTGGTGTTCGGCAACATCGCGTCGCACGTCGGCGACTTCGTCTCCACTCCCGAGGCGCGGGACTTCATCACGAAGCTGGGCGGCGAGGAAGGGCTCGTCGACGCCTACATCCGTGTCTGCCTGAGCGTCATCG
>MENB01000068.1:1420-1705 GCA_001768125.1 Armatimonadetes bacterium RBG_19FT_COMBO_69_19 | reverse complement strand
TGCTCATCGTCGTCGCGGGTGCCGGCGCCGGACTCGCGCACGGGGCGCAGGTCAGCGACATGGGCGAGGGTTTCGGCGTGCTCGGCGGCGCGCTCGCGCAGGTGCCTGCCGCATGCGTGCTCACCGGGATCGTGGTGGCGGCGTTCGGCCTGTCGCCGCGGCTGATCGCGGCCGGATGGGTCGCGCTCGTGGCGTTCGTGCTGCTCGGTGAGCTCGGCCCGCTGTTCGGGTTCGCTCAGTGGGTGATGGACATCTCCCCGTTCACGCATGTTCCCAAGATCCCGG
>MENB01000068.1:1226-1355 GCA_001768125.1 Armatimonadetes bacterium RBG_19FT_COMBO_69_19 | reverse complement strand
GGCCTGGCCGGCTTCCGGCGCCGAGACATCGCCTGAGCCGACGATGACGGGGCTCGGCGCGGGCCCGGGAGTGACGGTTCGAGCGCACCGCGAGGATGCGCTTGCCCATCGATGCCGGAGGGGTGGCCA
>MENB01000068.1:534-1153 GCA_001768125.1 Armatimonadetes bacterium RBG_19FT_COMBO_69_19 | reverse complement strand
TCCCGGACGATCAGCGCCGGGCGCTCGAGACACTCCGTGCGACGATCAAGGCGACCGCACCCCGAGGTGCCCAGCGCATCGGGGCTCGTGGAGACCGAGCCCTCGACCCATCCAGGTGAGGAACGCGTTCGCTCACCGATCCGGATGAGAGGATGAGCGACATGCCGCAGACGGAGGAAGGACCCAGGAGGATCAAGCCGAAGGGTCTGACCGACTACCTCGACGTACTCACCCGCGCGGTCTTCCAGTCCGGGATCAGCTGGCGGGTGGTGGAGGCGAAGTGGTCGGGCACCGCCGAGGCGTTCGGTGGGTTCGATCCCGAGCACGTCGCGAACCTGTCGCCGACGGACGTCGATGCGCTCGTCGCGGACACTCGCCTGATCCGCAACCGGGCGAAGATCGAAGCCACCGTGCAGAACGCCGAGACCATGCTCGAGCTGGATCGAGCGCACGGCTCCTTCAAGAAGTACCTGCGCTCCTTCCCGACCTACGACGCCCTGCAGACGGACCTGGTGAGGAGCTTCAAGTTCCTGGGCAACCTGGGGGCGTACTGGTTCCTTCACGTGGTCGGCGAGCAGACGCCGCCGCACGAGGAGTGGATGGCCACCTACAAGCCGGA
>MENB01000068.1:0-488 GCA_001768125.1 Armatimonadetes bacterium RBG_19FT_COMBO_69_19 | reverse complement strand
TGGTCCCGTCGAGGTACCGAGGTGATGCCCGGTGACGATCGAGACACTCGGGCCCATCCGCTCGCTCCCGCTCACGTACCACGTCGAGGTGCTCAAGCCCGACCAGGTCAGGCGCATCCGCGAGGGCGCCCTACAGATCCTGCAGCGAACCGGCATCGCGACCAACAGCGGCAAGCTGCTCGAGCTCATGGCCGAGCACGGCCAGGACGTCGACTTCGCGAACCGACGCATCCGCTTCGCCCCCCACTTCGTGGAGGAGAAGCGTGCCCTCGCGCCCCGGCACTTCACGCTCGCGGGCCGCCGGCCCGAGCGGGACCTCGCGATCGACGGGGCGCACGGGTACCTCTCGCCGGACGGCTGCGCCCCGCAGGTGATCGACCTCGAGACCGGGCTGCGACGCTCGTCCACGAAGGCCGATCTGGGGCAGATCACCCGCCTGGCGGACGCGCTGCCCGAGATCGGGTTCCTGTGGCGCTCGGTGTCGGCCG
>MENB01000067.1:9127-10531 GCA_001768125.1 Armatimonadetes bacterium RBG_19FT_COMBO_69_19 | reverse complement strand
GCGTTGCACCACGACCTCGGCGTCGGCGTTGCCGGTGGACATCTTGGCTTCCGCTCCGGCGTTCTCCATCTCCCAGATCACGCCGCAGGCCCCGCGCCACTTCCCCGCTCCGGCGCTGTCCGTAGCCAGCTCGTAGCGCCGGATGCGCCAGGGCACGCGGACCTCCATCTCCTCCACGTTTGCCCGGCGCACGACGCCCAGGGTGGTGATTGAGGCGGCGCCTTCGAACCCGTCGAATCCGCTCACCGCCCCGGCGCCTCCGTCTGGCTCGAACATCGTCTGGACGTAGCGGTCCCCGGTCCGCGGGTCGGGCCCGAAGATGTAGTGCCGGTAGTGCCGCGCCCACGGCGCGACGGCCCGATCCGGCATGGCCTGCGCCAGGGCCATGATCACGCTCTCCATCACCTGCGACCCGACGGTGATCGGCGCGGCGCCGACAGTGGCCGGCCACTGGGCGTTGGTGACGAGCCCGGCGGGGTTGATCACCGTGATCGGGGCCATGCTGCCTTCGTTGTGATAGTCGGCGATCGAGGAGTCGAAGTACAGGAGCACCGACGCCACGGCCTGGCTGTACACGGCGGAGAAGGTGCTGTTGACGAACCCCTTGCGCTGCTTGTCGCTCCGCGAGAAGTCCAGGGTCAGCGTGTCGCCGGCGACGGTCAGGTCGAGACGCACGTAGACGGGCTCGTCAAGCACCGTCCCGTCGTCGTCGCATCCTGACTCGGCGCTGTAGGTGCCGTCCGGGAAGCGTCGCAGTTGCTCGCGCACCGCGCGCTCGGTGCGATGGAACATCTCGTCGATCGAGGCCTCGACGGTGTCCTGACCGTACTTGTCGAGGAGGTGGCGCAGCCGGCGCTCGCAGATCGTCGTGGAGGCGATCATCGCCAGGTTGTCCACCCGCACGCCTTCGGGCCAGCGCACGTTGTTGTAGATCAGGCGCAACAGGTCCTCGTTCTCGACACCGCGCTCCATGAACTTGACCGGAGGGATGTTCATCCCCTCGGCGATGATGTCGTAGGCGTTGGGGAAGTACCCACCCGGAAAGGCGCCGCCGGTGTCGTATTGATGAGCCCGCGCGAGGGCGAAGAAGGCCAGCCGGTCCCCGTGGAAGATCGGGCGGATGAACGCCCAGTCCGGCAGGTGGTTCCCGTAGCCCTTGTAGACGTCATTGAGAAGGAAGACGTCTCCCGGGAAGATGCGGCCCTTGAAGTGGTCGAGCAGGTACTGGATCGTGTACTTCGCGCCCAGGAACTGCGAGGGCAGCCCCATCGGGATGGCAACCGTCCGCCCCTGCCCGTCCCAGATCCCCACCGAGATGTCCTGCAGGTGCGAGATGAGGATGCTTTGGGCCGTGCGGATGATGACGTGACGCATCTCGCGGCAGTAGCTCTGCATTGAGTGCCA
>MENB01000067.1:7454-9095 GCA_001768125.1 Armatimonadetes bacterium RBG_19FT_COMBO_69_19 | reverse complement strand
TGACCGCCATTCCCTAGCCCTCCCGGGTGAGCACGTAGTTGTGGTAGGCATCGACGCGCGCCTCGAACCCCGGTGGGATCACGGCCGTGGTCGTGGCCTCCTCGATGATCGCCGGACCCCGGAAGCCTTGGCCGGGGGCGAGCGCCGGTCCGTCGTAGACTGGCACGGTGACCTGTCGGCCGCCGAAATAGGCGGCCCGCTCGCGCTTCGGCGTGGGCGTCCTGTCCGAGGACGCGGCGGTGGGGAACTGTACGTCTTCGCGCCGCGAGACGCTGGCGTGGAGGCGGAACGTGATGAACTCCGCAGCGCGGAACGGCATGGCGAATGTGTAGAGGTCCTCGTGCGCCCGGTGGAAAGCCTCGGGCACGGCGGGGAGATCGTCGCCGCTGAGCGGCCGCGCCGGCAGCGGTACGGGGATCTCGTGGAACTGGCGGTAGTACCGCATGTCGGCGCTGCGCCCGAAGTGCACGTCCCGGGGCTCGAGTCCCATCCGCCGGAAGGCGGTCAGCGCTTCCTCCTCCATCGCCGCATACAGGGCGTTGACCTCCTGCACGTTGAGCGTCGGGGCCGGGCTGACATATGTGCGTGCGTACTCCCGCCCGATGTCCATGACCTGCATGCCGAGCGCGCTGTAGAGCCCCGCGGCCTGGGGAATGACCACGGTACGCACCCCGAGGAGCTCGGCTAGAAACGCGGCGTGGACCGGGCCGGCGCCCCCGCCCCCGATGAGGATGAAGTCGCGCACGTCATTGCCGCGGCGCGTGGAGATCTCGGAGATCTGGTCGGCCATGAACGAGTTGATCGTGGTGAAAACCGCCTGAGCGGTGCGCTCGGCTGAGAAACCGAGGGACGAGCCGACGCGGACCAGCGCGGCGCGGGCGAGATCCGTGTCCAGCGGGATCTCGCCACCCAGGAAGTTATCGCCGGGCACGTAGCCGAGCACGAGGGCGGCGTCGGTGACCGTCGCCGCCTCCCCGGCCTTGCCGTAGCAGGCCGGCCCGGGGTCGGCCCCGGCGCTCTGCGGGCCCACGCGGAGCAGGCCCAGCGAGTCGCTCCAGGCGATGCTGCCGCCGCCAGCACCGACGGTGTGCACGTCGCGCATCGTGATGGCGATGCGCTCCTCGCCGACCCAAGACTCCGTCGTCGCCTCCACCCTGCCGTCGCGGACGAGACAGACGTCACAACTGGTCCCGCCCACGTCCACGGAGATGATGTTGCCCCAGCCGCCGAGCCCCCCGAGGAATGCCGCCGAAGTTGGCGCCGCGGCCGGGCCCGAGCCGACCATGTAGACCGCCTTGCGCGCGACCTCCAATGGCGACTGCACGTGGCCGTCCGCCTGGACGAGCAGCAACCGGCCGCCGAGGCCCATCCCTTCCAGGCGCGACTGCAGATCGTCGAGGTACCGGGAGACGATGGTCCCGACGTAGGCGCTGACGACCGTCGTGCTGAAGCGCTCGAACTCTCCCCAGACCGGGAGGATCTCGTGCGAGGCCACGACGTGAAGATCCGGCGCCGCGGCGCGGACGAGGTCGAGTGCCACGGCCTCATTCATGCTGTTCGCGTACGAGTGCAGGAAGCACACCGCGATCGACTGCACGCCGTCCGCCCGCAGCCGTGCCACCGCCTCCCGCACCTCAGCGG
>MENB01000067.1:5186-7396 GCA_001768125.1 Armatimonadetes bacterium RBG_19FT_COMBO_69_19 | reverse complement strand
GAATACGTCGTAGATGGAACGCCCGCCGACGTGGCGGTAGCCCCGCCGCAACTCGAGAATGTCGCGGAACCCTCGCGTCGTGAGCATGCCGACCTCCGCGCCCTTGCGCTCGAGGAGGGCGTTGGTCGCAAGCGTCGTGCCGTGCACGAGCAGCTCGATGCCGCCGATGAACGCGGCGAGCGGGCGGCCGTAGAAGGCTGCGGCCTTCGTCAGGACGTTGACCACCCCATCGGCTGGATGCCGGGGGGTGGTCGGGGTCTTGAAGGCGCGCACCGGCTGTCCGCGCTCCTGCACCAGGCAGTCCGTGAATGTGCCGCCTACGTCGATACTGACGATCATGGCTGTGCTCCTCTGGAGGATGCTGCGTTGGGGATGGACATGATGACGGTGAGATCGGCATCGTTGTAGCGCACGCGCGTCGTCCAGGGAACGACGGCGCGCAGGGTGTTGAAGACATAGCAATACTGCTCGGCATCCTGGGCCAGCGACTTGACGGCCTCCGCCGAGGCCGTGCCGGCGATCGAGACCTCGATGACGAGATCGAGGAACCGGCCGTTCACTTCGTGGCGGATGTGCCCCCGGATGGCGGCGCGCAGATCGGTGAGGTCGAGGTGCCGTGCAATCGCGAGCTTCGCGTACTGCGTGAGCAGGCACGAGGCCGCCCCGGCCAGGAAGAACTGGAGGGGCGCCGCTCCCTCGTTCGCTCCGCCCCGCTCCGGGGGCTCGTCGATCGACAGGACGAACTCCGCCCCACCTCCCTTGGCCAGGGCGGTAAAATGCAGGTGCCGCTCATGCCGGACATCGACCCGGACGGCGCCGATCGTGCCGGCGCGGCCCGCAATGTGCCGCGCCGCGGCTTCCTCGAGCTCCGGGATGATGCGCATTACCGCTCCCCCTTCCGGTACGCCGTGGACCAGGGCACGGAGACCCGCTCCAGCAGCGCGATGGCCGTGAACAGCAGCAGCGCCATAAATGTCAGGACGATGAGCGCGGCGAACGTCATGTCGGTCTGAATCTGATTGGACGCGACAAGGATGAGGTGACCCAGCCCGCGCTCCGCGCTCGTGAACTCGGCGACGATAGCCCCGATCACGGCCACCGGCAGCGCGATCTTCAGGCCGTCGAACAGGGCAGGGAGGGCGTTCGGCAGTTCCACTTTGCGGAACGTCTGCCAGCGCCTCGCCCGCAGCACGCCCATCAGATCGAGCACCGTCGGCTCGATGCGGCTCAACCCGCCGAGCATGTTCATGAGCACGGGGAAGAAGCAGAAAAACGTCACCATGATGATCTTCGCGCTGAGCCCGATCCCGAACCAGACGATGATGAGCGGCGCCAGGGCCACTTTGGGCACCGACTGCAGCGCGACGAGCAGCGGGAGCAGCGTGCGTCGCAGCGGCTCCACCAGGTGGATCGTCACCGCCAGCGCCGCGCCGAGCGCGGATCCAATGGCAAACCCGGTCATGATCTCGACGAGGGTGGTCACGGCGTGCCGGGAGAGCAGGCCGGACTGCGCCGCCAGGACGCGCAGCACGTCCGAGGGGCGCGGGAGGAGGTAATCGGCGACGTTGAAGACGCGCACCAGGACCTCCCAGGCGATCAGCAGCAGCGCTGCGTAACTGACATTGAAGAGGAGCCGGCCGGCCAGGCGGGCCACGATCGGGCGCACGGCTAGGCTTCCCCTCTCGTTGACGCCAGCTCCAGGGCCCGGCGGATCTCCCGCGTACAGCGCCCGAACTCCGCGGTATCCTGGACGGCGAGCTCGCGGGGCCGCGCCAGGGGCACCGGGATGTCCCGCTCGATGGTGCCCGGCCGCGCCCGCATCACGAGAACGCGATCAGCGAGGAACACCGCTTCGACGATGGAGTGGGTGACGAAGATGACAGTCTTCCGGGTGGCCATCCACACCGTCTGCAGCTCCAGGTTCAGCCGTTCTCGGGTCAGCGCGTCGAGCGCGCCGAAGGGCTCGTCGGCCAGCAGCAGGACCGGGTCGGTGATCAGGGCCCGGCACAGCGCCGCGCGCTGTTCCATGCCGCCGCTGAGTTGGTAGGGCCGCTTCTCCTCGAAACCATACAGACCCACCATGCCAAGGAGCTCACGTGCCCGCTCAAGCGCGGCCCGGCGATCACCCCCGGCGATCTCGATCGGCAGCAAGACGTTGGCCAGGATCGAACGCCACGGCAGCAGGACGGGGGTCTGGAAGACCATGCCGA
>MENB01000067.1:3870-5176 GCA_001768125.1 Armatimonadetes bacterium RBG_19FT_COMBO_69_19 | reverse complement strand
GGATCTTCGCCGCCCACACGCACGTGCCCGCCGCTCGCCGGGCTGATCCCGGCGATGATCCGCAGCAAGGTGCTCTTGCCGCAGCCGCTCGGCCCGACGACGGCGACGAACTCCCCGTCGCCGATAGTGAGCGAGATGTCCCGGAGCGCGGCCACTGTGGCTTTCCCCGCCGCATAAGTCTTGCGCAGACCGGCGACCTCGACGAGCGGCGTGCCGCGCTCCGGGATGGAGAGAGACCGTGCCACCGCGATCGTGCCTACTTGCACCAGCTCATGAAGTCGTTGGTGAAGACACTGCCCGCCGTCATCGGCTCCGAGATCTCGAAGGCTTCGCGATAGACGTCGACCGACTGCTGCATCCGACGAACGTCGGCGCAGCCGCGCGGTGTCTTGCCGTCTTCGCCGATCTCGAGTAGGGCCTTCCACTGGGCGAGCGCCAGCTCGGCGTCCACCTCGGGCACCGAGACGCGCATCATTGTGATGGCCTTCTCCGGATCCGCCTTTGCGGCGTCGATGGAGCGCTTGGCGGCCCGCATGAAGCGCCGGACCAGGTCCGGCCGGTCCCGCAGCGTCGCCTCCTTGGCGATCAGCAGCGTACCGTAGGTATCCAGACCCCAGTCCTT
Source organism: Armatimonadetes bacterium RBG_19FT_COMBO_69_19 (assembly GCA_001768125.1). Classification (GTDB taxonomy): domain Bacteria; phylum Sysuimicrobiota; class Sysuimicrobiia; order Sysuimicrobiales; family Kaftiobacteriaceae; genus Kaftiobacterium. Next base: position 4,554 of record MENB01000067.1, on the reverse strand, counting down.
GTTCCACAGCGCGGCGAGCGGCCGGCCACGCTTCTCGCCCTGCAAACGCACCGTCTGGTAGAGCGCATCGTAGAAGCCGTTGATCACGTCGATCCGACCGGAGAGAAAGGCGGAGACGTACACATCGCTGGACAGCGGGACGATGCGCACCTTGGTGGGGTCGACGTTGTTCACTCGGAGGAAGATGGGAAACATGCGCGCCCCGGCGGTGCCGGGCTGCAGGCCGATCGACATCCCCTCCAGGTCCTTCGGCGTGCGCAGATTCTTGTCGGCGAACGCCTGCAGGCCGTGCGGCGAGCGCGCGTTGATGACCATGACGCCCTTCACGTCGCTGCCGCGCTGGCGAAGGACCATGACACTCGTGAGATCGATGTTGACACCGAACAGGAAGCGGTTCTGGTCGACGGTTTGCGCGGCGGCTTCCGTCCCGAACCCGCGCAGGACGCGGACACTCAGCCCCTCCTGTGAGAAGTAGCCTCGATACATGCCGACGTATAGCCAGGCTGCGCGGCCGTCCACCGAGAAGCCCAGCGTAACCGGCACCTCACTCCGCCCCTGGCTCATGGCCGGAGCCGCGAACGACAGCGTGACCAGCACGACCAGCAGAACTGCCGGAACCCTCTGCATCACCCCGCCCCCCCTGTGGCCTCAGCGGCCACGTCGACTTTCTGCTCCACGCACCTT
>MENB01000067.1:2979-3853 GCA_001768125.1 Armatimonadetes bacterium RBG_19FT_COMBO_69_19 | reverse complement strand
TGAGGAACGCCGGGCGGGCGTTTTGGACGTGACGCAGGGCCGCCGCTTCGGCGACGTCAGGCTTCCCGGCCACGATGGCCCCTACCATCGCGTCGTGCTCCCGGCGCACCGCCAGCGCCCGGCCCGGCAACTGCACGGAGATCATCTTCGTGTGCGCGATGTAATCGTCGAACTGGGCGAGCAGACGGGCCAGGGGACGGTTGCCCGACGCGGCGAACAGCACTCGGTTGAACTGGGTGTGGATGCGCACCGCCTGTATGAGGTCGCCCCGGCGGTAGGCCTCGGAGAGGGTGCGGTGCAGACCCTGCAGGGTCTCCAGGTCGGCGGCGTTGATGTGGATGGCCGCGAGCCGGGCGGCGACACCCTGAAGGGCCTCGAGGATGACGAAGACCTGGGCAGCGTCCTCGAACGAGACCCCCTTGACCACCACCCCGCGCCGGGGCGAGTAGTGAATCAGCCCTTCGAGGTCGAGCTTGCGGAACGCCTCGCGGACCGGGGTGCGGCTCACCCCGAACAGCCGCGCCACCTCACCTTCGACCAGCTTCCGTCCGGCCTTGTACTGGGCGGAGAGAATGCGGCGGCGGAGATCGTCGAACACCACCTCGCCGATCGTAGGAAACAGGTGGGGGCGGGCGGCTTCCCTCATGCCGGGCCGCTACCGGTCGATTGTATACAGCATACAGTCCAGGGACATTGGCCCGTTCGTTCGAGCTTCGCGCGGAGACTCCTTCCCGCCCGGAGAGAATCTCGAAGACGTGCACAGGCGCCGAAAACGTGCAAAATGTTTAGACGGTCCCCCCCCGCGGAGCTCGGCGACGAAGGAGGCGGGCGCGCCGCCGAGGTCAGATCAGATGGGCTGTCGGGGCTCCCCGGC
>MENB01000067.1:918-2919 GCA_001768125.1 Armatimonadetes bacterium RBG_19FT_COMBO_69_19 | reverse complement strand
TCAAGCAGGTCGTCGTAAGAGATCTGACGACGACGCCGCGATGCGGCAGGTAATGCACCAGGCCTTCCGACTCGAGCTTTCGTAGCGCGTCACGCACGGGGGTGCGGCTCACCCCGAAGACCTGGGCCAGTTCCTGTTCGCGAAGCTTCGCGCCGGACGAGCAGTTGCCGGACAGGATAAGCTCGCGCAGGCGCCCGACCCGATCTGTTGGAGGAGCTTCGTGCTGCCGGGAATGACCTGCTGGCCCATGCCCATGGCGCCAGCATACCGACCGTTGAGGTGCAGTCGAAAACCCGTCCTTCGCCGGATCACCCGCCTCAGGGTGTCCGGGATCTATCTGATCCAGGACAGGACAGCTATCCCCTCGAGATGAGGGATCCGGCACAATCCGCCGGTTTACGCTTTGTCATCGGCCGGAGCGGCAACCTGCGCCAGACTCCACAACTGGCCGTCCCATCGCCGAACGCGGGAGAACGCTAATCCGAAGGTATCCATGACCCGGCCGATGATGTGATCGACCATGTCATCCAGCGTGGCTGGATGGTTGTAGAAGGCCGGCATCGGCGGCGCGATGATGACCCCGATCCGTGCCAGCTTCAGCATGTTCTCCAGATGGACGGCATTCAGCGGGGATTCGCGGGCCAGCAGGACGAGTTTCCGGCCTTCCTTCAGCACCACATCGGCGGCTCGTGACAGCAGGGTATCGGTGAACCCCGTGGCAATGGCCGCAAGGGTCTTGGTACTGCACGGCGCGATGATCATGCCGTCGGTCTGGAACGACCCGCTGCTGATGGTCGCGGCCAGATTGTTGGAGGCGTACGTGAAATGGGCGAGCTTCCGAACGCCGTCTACCGTCATGTTTGTCTCATGCTCGATGGTGCGCTCGCCCCATTTGCTGATCACGAGGTGGGTCTCCACGCGGTCCACGGTGCGCAGGGCCTCGAGCAGACGAACGCCAAAGATGGCCCCTGTCGCCCCTGAAATGCCCACAATCAGCCGCATGTCCGATCGACCCCCTCAGAAGTACGCGGGCAGCGGGCCCAGCACCGACGGGTGGAACAGCTCGTCGACCGTGTACCGTGTCGGCGAGAGCTCCTGCTCCACGGCATAGTTCAAGAACGTCTCGAGAACGTGGCGGTTGGGCTCGATTCCATAGGCCCATGGATCGGCCCCCAGAATCTTCTCCTGTTCCTCCCCAAGCAGCATGACCCAGGCGTAGGGGAATCGCCGCGGATCCCGCATCCGCGCGTAGGCAACCTGCTTGGCCTGCTCAAACGCCTTGAACAGGCTGCGCGCGACCCAGGGGTGCCGCTCGAGGATCGCATTCTTGATCACCGTCACGTGCATGATCGGGAAGATGCGCGTGCTCTGATAGTAGGCGATCTCTTCCGCTTTGGAGTCCGGGAACAGCCGCGCCACTTCCGGCCGGCCCTGCCGGATCGACGGCAGAGTCTCCGGGAAGATTACCGCGTCGAGCTCACCGCTGACGAGCAGCTCATCGACGTGGCGCTCCGACTCAGAGAGGCGCACGCGGTGGTTGCGAAAACGGGCGAAGTCCAGGGGGACGTCCTCCGGATCCTTCGTCACCCATTCGATCGTCTCCGTCGGCACGCCGTAGGTGTGCTTGAGGATGCCGCGCGCCCACACGCCGGCGGTGGCGATCCATTCCCGCAGTCCCACGCGTCCCCCCGCGAGATCTGCGGGCCGATGGATGCGACTTGTGTTGACAAAGACGTAGGAATGGCGGAAGCGCCGGTGCAGGAACACCGGGATGCCGGTGAACGCCCGGCCCTGGGAGCGGCCGACGACGTACCCTGACAGCGAGTACTCACAGACGTCGAATTCCTCAAAACGACTCATCCGGAAGTTGCGCTCCGGCATCTGCCCGGTCAGCACCGTCAGATCGATCCCTTCAGGCTGGACCACGCCCTCCACCAGGGGACGCGTGATCTCGTAGTCTCCACAGGCCAGCGTGAGGTGCAGCCGTTTCATCGTCTCTCC
>MENB01000067.1:0-638 GCA_001768125.1 Armatimonadetes bacterium RBG_19FT_COMBO_69_19 | reverse complement strand
CCCGCTCGCGTCCCGGCTGCTTCACTCCCGCCCCCGAGGAAACATTCACGATGTTCCCGGCCCGCCGCTCAATCATGTGCGGCAGGACGGCCCGGCAGACAAGGAAGATGCTGGTGACGTTGGTCGCGAGCGTGTCCGCCCAAGCGTCGTCGTCGATCTCGTGCAGCAGACCCAGCGGCCCCGGGATCCCGGCGTTGTTCACCAGGATGTCGACCCGGCCAAAGTCCTGGAGCGCCCCCTCCACCACGCGGCGTACGTCATCCACTCTCGTCACGTCGCCCGTCATGGCCAGCGCACGGCCACCCGCCCCGCGGATGGCGCCTGCCGTGGCCTCGACCTCGCCGGTGGAGCGCGCGACCAGGATCACCGCGGCGCGCTCCCGCGCGTATCCCGTCGCGATCGCGGCGCCGATGCCGCGGCCGCCTCCCGTAATCAACGCGACGCGCCCTGCCAGCCGCATCAGGACGTTCCTTCCTTATAGTCACGCATCTCCGCGAGCACAGCCTGCTCGATCCGGCGCAGGTCGTCGGCCTGGGGCCCGGTCCAATGATAGGCATATGCGGCGACCGTGACGCCGTCCCACGCTTGGTCCTTTACCTCGGCAACGGCCATCTCCCACATCGCCATGCCAAATGGAG
>MENB01000066.1:4888-5371 GCA_001768125.1 Armatimonadetes bacterium RBG_19FT_COMBO_69_19 | reverse complement strand
CGAAATGCCTGACGAACTCGGGAGCGGCGCCGGCGACGTCCAACTCGGTCATCTCTCGAAGACCGACGGCCATGGCTTCGATCTCCTTGGTCGACATGCCGCCGTAGGTCGCGAATCCTTCGTACACGGGCAGCCAGGCCAGGATCCGGTCGTAGTATTCCTTGCTGTTCGTCGCGATCAGCCCACCGCGCACGGAGGTGCTCTTCCGTCCCGAGAGGTAGAGGATGTCCGCCTGGCTCATCATCTCCATGATGATTTCTCGGATCGAGCGGTCCGCGTATCCCGGCTCCCGCCGCTTGATGAAGTAGGCATTCTCGGAGAGCAGGCTGCCGTCGAGGACGAGCGGGATATGATGGTCGGCGGCCACCTCCCGGACCTCGCGCAGATTGCGGAGGGAGAACGGCTGGCCGCCGATGAGGTTCGTCGTCGCCTCCATCCGGACGAACGGGATCCGTTCCGGCCCGTACCGTTCGATCGCCTCCT
>MENB01000066.1:2225-4815 GCA_001768125.1 Armatimonadetes bacterium RBG_19FT_COMBO_69_19 | reverse complement strand
GCCAGTTCCATGTGTGCCTTGGTTGTGGTGAAGTGGTAGTTCATGAGTACCACATCGCCAGGTTTCACGAAGACCTTGGCCAGCAGGTGTTCCGCGGCGCGGCCCTGGTGCACCGGGATCGTGTAGCGAAATCCCAAAACCTCCTGGACCGCGTCGGCCAGCCGGTAGAAGCTCTCGCTGCCGGCATAGGCGTCATCGGCCACCATCATCGCCGCCAGCTGGGCATCGCTCATGGCGTTCGTGCCGCTGTCGGTGAGCATGTCGAGGAAGACATCCCTGGTCCGCAGGAGGAACGTATTGTAGCCCGCGCCACCGATGGCCTCAAGCCGCCGGGCGATCGGCGCCAGGCTGGTCTTCTGCACGATCCTGATCTTGTGCATCTCCACAGGGATGACACTGCCGTTGGACAGCCGGATGTCCACTGCAATCACGCCTCCCTCGCCCCCAGTGATCCCGCCGCGTCCGCGCGCCGGAGGAGTGGGGGTTGTCTTCACCCTAGAGGTGGCGGCGGCGGTCTGTCATCGGGCGCAGGAAGTAGGCGGAGCCCTCAATCGTTGGCCTGATGCCCGCCTCCGTGATCTCTTCCCGGTCCTGGTGGACTAAGCGCGACCGGATGCCCCCTGGTCTCTGGAACGCTGGAAGGCCTCGTACTCCGCCGGTGTGACGAAGCGTCCCCCCTCGATTTCCTGATGCGTGATCCTGTAGGTTCCGTCGAAGAGGACCAGCATTCGCATCAGCGCGTTGCACTGTGTCCCAAGGACGTCTTTGTGGAGGCTGTAACCGGCTGCGCCGTCGCCCAGCTCCTGGAGCAGATCCCACCGGCGGTCGGCACGGACGCGGATCACCTCGCCGCAGCGGTTGCAGCGCACGTAGAAGATCAGCACGTGCGCATCATCAGTCCCCGCGCCGCCGCGGAACAGGCTCCTGAGTTTCTGGAAGAAGGCCACGGCTACTTCATTCGTGAGGTATTGGACCTTCATCCTGTAGGTCGGGCAATTGGACTCCAGCAGGATTTCACCGGAGCGCCGCGAGACCGTCCTTATGATATAGGGGCGCAGGGACCGTTGGGGAGACTGGCGGCGAACGTGCACACACGAGACGCGGTGAGCACTGAGGATATCCGCAGCATCCTTGCCGGCCTGACTGCGTTCCCCCACCGTGGCAGCGGAACGGCGTACGAGCGCCAGGCGGCGGCGTTCCTTCGCGACTACCTCACCGCGAAGGGGCACCCCGTGGAGTCTCAGGTCTTTCTGACGTCACGGACGTACAGCTGGGAGCTGCTCGGTATCTCCGCCCTGCTGGCGATCGGCGGGCTCTACCCCGCCACGTGGGTCGCGCTGCTCGGCGCCTACTGGTTCTGGGCGTACTTCAGCGGGCAGGGCACGCCGTGGGATCGCTGGTTCCGCCGCCACGCCTCGCAGAACCTCATTGCCCGCGCCGGGCGGGGAACTCGGAGATTGGTCCTCATCGCCCACTACGACAGCGCGAAGACGTTCTTCGTCTACCATCCGAAGCGGGTGCGCGGCTTCCGCGCGAACTTCCTGCTCAACGCCGCGCTGGCCGGTGTCCTCATCCCGGCGGCGATGTGGGCGCCGCTGCTCGCGAGGGTCGCCGGTCTCTACTTCCTTGCCCAGGCGGTGCTGCTGCTCACCCGGGAGCGCACGGCCCCGTATGTGAACGGGGCCAACGACAATGCCAGCGGCGTCGCGGTCGCCACCGCACTCTTCCTCGACCTTGCCGCGCAAAGCATCGAAGGGGCCGAGCTCTGGTTGGTGCTCACGGGCGCGGAAGAAGTTGGCGCGCAGGGGGCGCGCGCCTTTCTGCGGCAGAACACGTTGCCCGGCGACACGCCGGTGCTCAACATCGACAACGTCGGCGCGGGCACCCTCTACTACGCGACGGGCGAGGGCATGCTCGGGGTGATCCCGTTCCGCGGTCCCCTGGTGGAGGCGGCCTCTCGCCTCGAGGGGGCGAGCCCCCTCGTGTACACGCTGGCCTACTTCGACACGCTCCCCTTCGCGCGCGCCGGGTATCCGTGCCTCACGCTGATCCGGCTGGATCGCGGGATCCCGCCGCACTGGCACTGGCCCACCGACGTTCGCGAGCACGTCGATGACCGGGCCCTGGCGGACACGCTCACGTATGCCCGCGCGCTCGCCCAGACGGTGCTCCGGCAGTGAGCAAGGTCATCATCGTCGGTGCCGGAGTGATCGGACTGATGTGCGCGTATGAACTGCGGCGCAGCGGGATCGAGGTCACGATCCTGGACAGATCCGAGCCCGGCGCCGGCTGCTCATGGGGGAACATGGGCTGGATCGTGCCATCCTTCGCGCGACCGCTGCCGGCTCCCGGACTGGTGCAGACGTCCCTGCGCTGGATGGTCGATCGGACCAGCCCACTCTACATCAAACCGCGGGCGGACCTCGATCTGGTCCGCTGGTTCTGGGGCTTCTGGCGGCACTGCAACGAACGCGATTATCACGCGGGCCTCCGCGCGCTGGCCCAGCTCGCCGCCCCGACGATGGCGATCCTCGACCGGATGCGGGCCGAGGGCATCGAGTTCGAAATGCATCGATCGGGGGTGCTCTTC
>MENB01000066.1:1675-2211 GCA_001768125.1 Armatimonadetes bacterium RBG_19FT_COMBO_69_19 | reverse complement strand
CGCGGCGCGGGATGAGGTGCAGCGGGACCTCGAGTTCATGGCGCCCGACAGCGATGAGGGACCGCGGGGGCTCGAACGGGACGAAGTCCTGGTGATGGAACCCCGCGTGTGTCCCGATGTGGCCGCGGGGATCTTCGTGGCCCAGGAGCGACATGTTCGGCCCGAGTCACTCGTGGCCGGCCTGCTGAGCCGGCTGCACCAGCTCGGAGTGGATGTCCGCGCGAGTGTGGATGTCACCGGCGCGCGGCGCCGGGGCCGGAGCGCCACGGCGATGGTGACACGCGTGGGCGAGGTGGACGGCGACCTCTTCCTGCTGACGGCAGGCGCCTGGTCCGCGGCCCTGGCAACGTCGTTGGGCGTACGCCTGCCGATCCAGGGCGGCAAGGGGTACAGCATCAGCATCGAACGCCCCGCGTGGCAGCCCGCGCATGCCCTGTATCTCGACGAAGCCCGGGTCGCCTGGAGTCCGTTCGAGGAGCAGGTGCGCGTGGGCGGGACGATGGAGTTCTCGGGTCTCAACACGGATCTGGACCGCC
>MENB01000066.1:1323-1631 GCA_001768125.1 Armatimonadetes bacterium RBG_19FT_COMBO_69_19 | reverse complement strand
AGGAGTTCGAGAAACGGAGTGGGCGGGATTGCGTCCCCTCACGCCTGATGGACTTCCCGTGCTCGGGCGGTTGCCCGGGTACGACAACGTCTTCGTCGCCACGGGCCACGGCATGCTGGGTGTGACCCTGGCTCCGTCGACCGCCCTGGTCATGGCGCAGTTCATGCGAACCGGCGCGAGCGACATCGACCTGGAGCCGTTCCGACCAGATCGTTTCGGTCAGCGAGCGTGAGCACCCGCGAGATCGTGGACGATCGAGTAGCTATCAGGCCGGAACCCGATTCAGCGTCTCCAGCACTGTCGTATGA
>MENB01000066.1:995-1267 GCA_001768125.1 Armatimonadetes bacterium RBG_19FT_COMBO_69_19 | reverse complement strand
TGAACAAGGTCGCAGACCTGGCCGGACCGGGGATCGGGGACTACGCTGAACTGGAGAAGATCCTTCCGAAGGACTACCGTTCCATCCTGACCCCTTGCGAAACCCAGCAGGCAATCTTCGCGACGAAGCACTACATCGAAGAACACCTGTGCAAGGCGCTCAACCTCATGATGGTCACCGTGCCGCTGATTGTCGACGCGGAGAGCGGCGTGAACGATTACCTGGACCGCGATGGGTCGCGCGGCCCGATCCAGTTCCATATCTCGAACGAC
>MENB01000066.1:702-972 GCA_001768125.1 Armatimonadetes bacterium RBG_19FT_COMBO_69_19 | reverse complement strand
GCAGATCGTTCAGGCCGCGACGAAGTGGAAGCGCATGGCCCTCAAGCAGTTTGGGATGGGGGTGGGGGAGGGATTGTGCACGGACATGCGCGCCGTGCGCAAGGATTACTTCCTGGATCACGACCACAGCGTCTACGTCGATCAGTGGGATTGGGAGCGTGTGATCACGCCGGACGAGCGCACCCTGGATGTCCTGAAGATGATCGTGAGCAAGATCTGGACGGTCCTGGTCGACGCCGAACGGTACGTCCAGGAGCTGTTCCCCAAACT
>MENB01000066.1:0-688 GCA_001768125.1 Armatimonadetes bacterium RBG_19FT_COMBO_69_19 | reverse complement strand
ACCCGAACCTGCCGGAACAGCTGACCTTCCTGCACGCCGAGGACATCCTCGAGATGTACCCGACGCTGCCCCGCAAACAGCGCGAGACCGCGATTCTCCAGCAGTATCAGGCGATCTTCATCATCGGCATCGGCTGGACGCTCAAGGACGGCTACCCGCACGAGATGCGCGCCGCGGACTACGACGACTGGGTCACCGAGACCATGTCGGCGGATGGGCGGCCGATGCACGGGCTCAACGGAGACATCCTCGTCTGGAATCACGTGACCCGGCGCCGGCACGAGCTGACGTCCATGGGTATCCGGGTGAACGGTGAGTCCCTCCGGCGGCAGCTCGAGCTCACCGGGCAGCTCGACTTCCTCAAGTATTCGTATCATCAGGGCATCGTGAACAACACGCTGCCGCTGAGCATCGGTGGAGGGATCGGTCAGTCCCGCACACTGATGCTGTTGCTGAGGAAAGCCCACCTGGGCGAGGTCACGGTCAGCGTCTGGCCCGCGATCCTCAAGGAGATGTGCGCCAGGAAGAACATCCACGTCCTGGAGTAGTCGTCTAGTGGTGAACCGGTACTGGCGCGCGGCCACGCTCGTCTGGATGGCCGGCATCCTTGTCGTCTCACTGCTGCCCGGTCCTGCGGGCCCCCCCAGCGGGACGTTCTGGCATCTTGTCGGCTACGGGGTGCTCGGGG
>MENB01000065.1:20977-23350 GCA_001768125.1 Armatimonadetes bacterium RBG_19FT_COMBO_69_19 | reverse complement strand
CCTTCATCGCGGGACAGGACCTGCTGCGCCGCCTGGGGCATCGTCTCAGCGCCGAGCGGTTCCTCATTCCCGCCTTCCTCGCCCGGGGACTCGGCGTCGCGGCCACACCGTTCCTTCCGTCGTTCTGGCCGTTGCTGCTCGCCAACGCCGGGACAGGCGTGCTGGGCGCGGCGATCCCCAACGCGCTGACGACGCGCATCGCGAATCAGGCGCCCAGGACCCTGCTGGTCGCGGCGATGGGCGGCTTCAACGCCTCGGCGGATCTGGGGTTCTTCCTGGGCCCCGTGGTAGGCGGGGCGCTCGCGGGAACGGGGCTGCGCTGGGCATTCCTGATGGTCGTGCCGGTGACGGCCGCGGCGCTGCTGCTCCTGTTACGCCAGCAGCCGGTCGGCCACCATCGCGGCGAAGAGCAGGGCGAGATAAGCCATGGAGTACCCGAACAGCCGGATCGCTGACCGCGCGGTGCGCTCGCGCCGCAGCTGGAGGGCGAGCGCGATGAAGAGCCCCCCGAGGACGAGTGCCGACGCCCCATACAGCCATCCCATCGCGCCGAGCGGGTAGAGCAGCAGCGTCGACGCCACGAGGAGCAGAGAGTACAGGACGATCTGGCGGCGCGTGGCCTCCTCTCCGGCCACGACCGGGAGCATGGGCACGCCGGCCTTCGCGTAGTCCTCCCGGCGGTACAGGGCAAGCGCCCAGAAGTGCGGCGGCGTCCACAGGAAGACGATGAGGAAGAGGACGAGCGCGGGAAGCTCGACGCGCCCGGTGGCGGCCGCCCACCCGACCATCGGGGGCATCGCGCCCGCCACGCCGCCGATGACGATGTTCTGCGGGCTGCTGCGCTTCAGCCAGACGGTGTAGACAAAGACGTAGATTCCCAGCGCCGCAAGCGCCAGGATCGCGCTGGCCAGGTTCACCAGCGCCGCCAGCTCGACGAACGCCACGGTCCCGAGCAGCACCGCGAAGGCGAACGCGAACGGCACCTCGATGCGCCCCGAGGGGATGGGCCGCCGCCGAGTGCGCGTCATCACCGCGTCGATGTCCCGCTCGAGCACCTGGTTGATCGCGTTCGCCGCGCCGGCGGCGGCGGCGCCGCCGGCGAGGGTGAAGACGACGATCCACGGCGAGACCGTCCCCGGAGCGGCGATCAGCATCGAGGCGAAGGCGGTCACCAGCAGCAGCACGATGATCCGCGGCTTCGTCAGCGCGACGTAGGAGAAGATCCGCTGCCCGAGAGGACGATCGATCCCCGGAAAGGGCGGTCCCTCGGACGCTTCGCGGCCTCGGGATGACAGCCCTCGCGACGACAAGACGGCGAGCACGACCAACGTCGCAAACAGCGCCGCCGCCGTGGCGAGATGCGAGATCGTCACGCCCGGGGCGAGTTTGTACTCGACGTTCATCGCGCCGAGCAGCACCTGGAGAATGAGGAGCCCGACCGCGATCGCCGAAGCCGCCTGCAGATCGGCCCGTCCCGGCTGGGCGCGGTAGGCCGCGGCGGCGGTCAGCAGGATGAGCACGCCGACCGCGGCGGCGGCGAAGCGATGGAGTACGTGCACCGCCACCGCGCCCGAGAGCGACGGCAGCACCTGCCCGTAGCACAGCGGCCAGTCCGGGCAGGCGATCCCGGCCTCGGTGGCGCTGACGTAGCCGCCGACGAGGACCAGGGCGAACGTGGCGAGCACGGTCAGGCGCACCAGCGTTCCGAACGCGGAGCGCTGCGTAGGGACGCCGTGCAGCCAGGCCCGGGCCGTGAGGGAGACCAGCGTCGCGAAGAACGCCATGGCCGTGCCGAGGTGCGCCACCACCAGGGCCGCGCTCAGCTCGCCGCGGACGGTGAGCCCGCCGAGGACGATCTGCACGCCGACGAGCACGAGCGCCGCCGCCGCGTGCGCCCGATAGACGCCGCGCCGCCACGCGGTGACGACCAGGGCAAGCGTCAGCGCGCCGACGATCGAGGCGACCAGACGATGCGAGTATTCGATGATGATGAGACCCTCTAGCGGCGGGATGAGCCGTCCGTGGCACAGCGGCCAGTCCGGGCAGGCCAGCCCCGCGCCGGTGGCGCGGACGACCCCGCCCAGCACCACCAGCAGATAGGTGGCCAGGGTCGTGAAGAGGGCAAGGGTGACGAAGCGTCTCATCAACGGTCCCTATTGTGACGACGCACCCGCTCTATCGTCAAGCGGGAGGTGCAGTGTCACCTGCGTGCCGCGGGTGGGGACCGAGCTGACCACGAGCCGGCCGCCGAGCGCGCGGGCCCACTGGCGCATGATGCTCACGCCGAGTCGCGGCCGGGCGTCCGGCTGGGGTCCATCAAGGACCACGGGATCGAAGCCGCAGCCGTCGTCACGCACACGCAGCAGCACCGAT
>MENB01000065.1:20348-20932 GCA_001768125.1 Armatimonadetes bacterium RBG_19FT_COMBO_69_19 | reverse complement strand
TGTCGGACGGCGTTCGCCAGCGCCTCGGTGAGCACGATCACGACCGCCGCGGCGGCACGCCGCCCCACCCGCCCCCGCCCCCGCGTGCTCAGCCGGAGGGTGAGCTCCGGATGGCTGGCGGCGAACGCCTCGGTCCGCGCCCGCACCTCTCGCAGGAGGTCCCGCGGCAGGACCGCCGCCGTCGCCATGACGCGCGTGGTCTCTTCGAGCGCGCGGAGGATGTCCCGCAGCCGCAGCACTTCGTCCACCGACGAGGGGAGCGCGCCGCGGACCGCCGCCTCGCAGACCTGAGACTGCACGATGGCGGCGCCGATCGTGTTGAGCAGGTGCGCGTGCACCTGATGGGCCCAGAAGGCGCGTTCGTCACGGGCGGTGGGCACGCTGGATCCCGACGAAGGTGACCCGGATCCCCCGCGGCTGCTCTTGGACAGGAGGGCGTGCCCTAAGAGCTCCGGACCGACGTGTCTCGGTGCCGGAGGGATCCGGGATCGTTCACCGAGTGTGGGTGGACGATAGCATCCGGAAGTCTCACGGTCCTCACATCGGCCCCAAACGCGGCGGCAATCAGTACGCGGCTTCGAACA
>MENB01000065.1:18785-20309 GCA_001768125.1 Armatimonadetes bacterium RBG_19FT_COMBO_69_19 | reverse complement strand
CGAGCACATTGCCACTCTTCATCGCGTCCTCTGCGAGCCGGGGGATCGCCTCGCGGGTCACGCCGAGATCGCGCAGCCGCTCCGGGATCTGCACGTCGCGCGCGAGCCGCCGCACGGCCTCGACCGCGGCCTCGGAGGCTTCCCGCGGGGATAGGCCGTCCACGGACTCGCCCAGCGCCGAGGCGATCTGCGGATAGGTATCGTAACAGGCGATCATGTTCCAGGCCATGACGGACGGCAGGAGGACGGCGTTTGCGACGCCGTGCGGGATGTCGAAGTGGGCCCCGAGCGGATGCGACATGGCGTGCACGTTCCCCAGGCGCGTGCGCGTGAAGGCCATCGCGGCCATCGTGCTGGCGAGCAGCATCTCGGTGCGCGCCTGGAGGTTCCGCCCGCTGCTGAACGCGGTGCGCAGCGACCGGCCGATGAGCCGCATCGACTCGCGGGCCAGGGTCGCGGCGATCGGATTGTGCACGGTGTTGATATAGGACTCGATGGCGTGGGTGAGGGCGTCCATGCCCGTGGCGGCGGTCAGCGGCTGCGGCATCGACAGCGTCAGCTCCGGGTCGCACAGGGCGACCTGCGGCACGGTGTGGGGACTGCCCACCGTCATCTTGAACTTCCGCTGCCGGTCGGTGATGACGGAGAAGATCGTTACCTCGCTGCCGGTGCCGGCCGTGGTCGGGATCGCCACGCAGGGCACGCCGGGCCCCGGGACCTTGCCCATCCCCTCGTAATCGCGGACGGTCCCGCCGTGCGCGGCGAGCACCGCCACCACCTTCGCCACGTCCATCGCGCTGCCGCCGCCCACCCCCACCACAAAGGCGGAGCGCGTGCGGCGGAACCCGCCGTGCGCGGCGAGCACCGCCACCACCTTCGCCACGTCCATCGCGCTGCCGCCGCCCACCCCCACCACAAAGGCGGAGCGCGTGCGGCGGAACAGGTCGTGCGCGGCGTCCACGGTCTCGATGCTCGGGTTCGGCTCCACGTGGGGGTACGGCTCGGCCGTTACCGCGGCCTGGTCGAGGCCCCCGAGCACACGGTCGAGGATGCCCGCCTTCGCGATGCCAGGATCGGAGACCACGATCGCGCGGCTGCCGAGCCCGCTCGCCAGCTCCGGCAGCTTCGCGATCACCCCGGGCCCGAACGTTACGGTCGCGGGTGCGGTGAAACTGAAGGGCTCGTGCCAGTCGGTCATCGCTGCTCCCTCTTCTTCTCGTCCTCGCCCTTGGCGGCCTTCAGCCTGGCGATGTACAGCCGCGCCGCCGCTTCCATCGACTCCGTCCCCTCGGAGGTCTCGGGCTCGACGAGCTTCCAGCGATCCGCTTCCTCGTAGAACCGGTCGGCCGCCGCCTCCTCCGGCGACGGCTGCCGGCGGAGCCGGACCACGACCGCGGCTCCCATCGCGCGGAAGTATGCGCCGAGGGCCGGGATGCGCCGCCAGGTGATCTCCATGACGAACAGCCCGATCGCGGATGCGGCGAGATACGGCCAGGCGTCGGCCGGCGCGCGCGACGATCGGCT
>MENB01000065.1:16914-18704 GCA_001768125.1 Armatimonadetes bacterium RBG_19FT_COMBO_69_19 | reverse complement strand
AGCGAGGTCCCGCAGTTCGGGAGAGTACGGCACGACGAAGCCCGTGGTCGCGACCTGCCGGCCCCCGGGCGCGCGCGCGACGATGGTCACCGTGTAGGCCCCGGGCTGCGCGGCGCCGGCGCTGCCTTCGTAGCGTCCGGGCGCCGACTGCGCGAGCGGCACCGTGCCGATGGCGCCGTCCGGCCGGGCTACCGCGGCCTCAACCTGCAACCCATCCACGGGCGCTCCCGCCGGGGTGAATGCGTCAACGGTGATCGCCGCGGTTCCCCCGGCCGGTGCGCGGCGGCCGGCGGCATCGGTCTGCTCGACCGAGACCTGCAGACCGTCCGCATCCTCCCGCGCCACCCACCGCGCGAGCCGCGACCAGAACCTCGCCAGATCGGGCCAGCTCATCCATTCCGCACCCCAGCGCGCCGTCGCGTCGGACGTGAACGCCGCCGCACGGCCGATGCCGAACTGCCACGTGGCCAGGATCGGGTCCTCCGACGGCGACACGAGATGCAGCGTGCCGGCGGGCTTCAGCGCGGTGGCCACGTAGCCACGCAACGGCACGAGCGCCAGATCGTCGGCGAGACCCCGCTGCACTGCGGCGGGGACGAAGCGCTCTTCGACGATGTACGCCCGGGAGGCGAGCAGCGCCTCGGCGGTGAGGATCTGCGGGATCGAGTACAGGTCCCGCGTCACATAGGAGCGCCCGCCGCCCCAGCGCGCGATGCTGCGCATGATCTGCTCGTCCGCGTCCGCGCCGATCGCCACCGCGGTGGTCGTGATCTTCTCCCGCGCCGTCCGCGTGATGAGCCCCTCGAAGTCGCCGGGATCGGTCTGGCCGTCCGAGATGACGATGACGTGCCGGATCTTGGCCTGGGACGTGCGCAGGTAGTCGTAGCCCATACGCAGCGCGGGATGCATGTTGGTGCCCCCGCCGGCCTGGACGCGGGCGACCTGGTCCATCACCTGCTCCCGGTTGCGCGCCTCGGTCGGCGGGGCCAGCCAGCGTGGCTCCTGATCGAAGGAGATGACCCCGATGACGTCGCGCTCGCCGAGCAGGTCGATCACCGATTGGGCCGTCTCCTTGGCCAGCTCCACCTTGGCGATCTGCGCGCCGAACGCGCCCATGCTCCCGGAGGTGTCCAGCACGAGGATGATCGCCATAGAGGGGATGGCGAGGCGATGCCGCACGTCCATCGAGACGGGCAGCACCTCCTCCAGCGGCGTGCCCGCGTAGCCGCCGACCCCGAAACTGTGCGTGCCGCCGACGGCGATGAGCCCGCCACCGAGGTGGCCCACGTAGTCGCGCAGCGCGGTCATCTGCGCCGGGGACAGGCGCAGCGCGCTCACGTCGTCGAGCACGACCGCGGCGGTACCGCGGTACCCGCTGACCAGGGCGGGCAGCGCTTCCGGCGCGGTGACCCGCACCCGCATCCCCTGCGCCTGGAGCGCCGTGACGAGGATCCCCGGCGTGGCGCCCGCGTACCAGACGACCGGGGCGCCGCGCACCACGACGAGCGCCTCGGCCCGATTGTTCTCGGCCACGGCGTCGGGATCGGCCGTGATCGACGCCGCGTAACGCAGCAGCCCTTCCGCCCCGGCCACGCGCGAGAGGGTGATCGTCGTGCGGCCGGCCTCGACGGTGAGGGGGCGCTGCGCGATGATCCGCTCGCCCTCCGTGACGCGCAGCGTCGCGCGCGCCCGCGCTGTGGCGACGATGGGGATGCGCACGGCGAACCGCTCCCGGACGCGCACCTCGGCAGGGGCGAGCACCTCTTCCACCAGCACGTCGTCACCCTGCC
>MENB01000065.1:13795-16757 GCA_001768125.1 Armatimonadetes bacterium RBG_19FT_COMBO_69_19 | reverse complement strand
CGGTGGCCTCGCCCGACGGACGGGACGCCACCGCCAAGCGTGGATCCGCGGACGGCGCCTCCTCCAGGACCGCCTCCGCACCGAACGTCACCAGGCCGATCCGGTCGCCGGGGCGGCGATGACGGGCGGCCTCCTGGACGAACCGCACCGCATCCTGGCGGGACGGCGCGGAGATGCTCTCGGACAGATCGACGGCGAAGACGACGTGTTCCCCGCCGCCCAGACCCGCGACGCTCGGCCCGGCAAGGGCGGCGATGAGCACGGCCAGTACGACTGCGCGCAGGAGCACCGCTCCCCGGGGCGTGGCGCGACGCCGCGCGGAGGCGATCACGACCGGCAACAGCGCCAGCAGCAGGAGCGCCTGGGGGTGGGTGAGGACTAGGTCAGCCATGGCTCCGCCTCCCGCGCAGGAGGTGGGGCGCAGAGCCCCAGCGCGGGATCCTAGGGAGCGTGCGCAGCCAGAGGAACCATTCCCCAAGCACAACGGCCAGGGCGATCATCAGGAGGACCTGCCACACATCGCGGGAGCGCCTGTTGTCGCTCAAGGCGGCCTCGGGCCTTCCGGCCCTCGGCGACATGGGCGCGATCACGGATTCCTCGGCCACCGGATTCACGGCGAACCCAAGCTCGCGGTCGCCGACGCGCACGGTGTAGACGCCGACACGCTCGATCGTGGGAAGGATCACCCGTCCCCCTGAGGCGGCGACACGCTGCGGGACGCCGTCCGGGCCGGTCACCGTCGCCTCGGCGGCGGAGCCCGAGGGGATGGTCACGGTGTCGCCGGCGTGCGCGATGCGCTCCGCGCCGCCCAGCCAGGACACGGCGTTGCTGAGGAGGATGGGGAAGGCGATGCGCAGCGGGAGGTCGGACTGGTCAAGCGCGAAGGCCACGACGACGGCGCGGATCCCCTCTCCCTCGTACGCCCAGATGAGCGGGGTGTCGCCCTCGGCGAGCACCTCACCCCCGCGCGGCTGCAGGCGCAGCGCCTCCCCGATCGTCACGCCGCCGAGATCCACGTAGCGCATCACCGGATGGCGCCCGCTCCAGCGCAGGGCCTGCCCCACACGGACCGTGCCGTCGACGGTCAGGGGGAGGTTGGGGGCGGTCGTGCCCAGCAGCAGATAGTTTCCGGGCGGGAGGTCGGCCGGCGGGGTGCGGTTCAAGATGATGACGTCAGAGGCGGCGAGCGCCTCGGGCGTGACGCGTTGGGCGGGGGCGACCCGGACCGGGATAGCCTCGAGCGCCTCGGTCAGCACGCGGTCCTGCGTGCCGGCCACGATCACCCGCGGGGGCGGGGTGCCGACGACGGCGTAGGCGACGTTGTCCACGGCCAGGAGGTCTTCGATGCCCAGCTCGATCCGCGCCACGCCGGCGCCTGACACCGGAACCGTGAGCGCGGCGATCGCGCCCGGCGCGACCGTCACGGCGCGATCGGCGACGGCTCGGGCGCCCATCGTGACGATCACGGGGATGCGCTCGGCCTGCTCGCCCGCGTTGTAGACCTGGATCACGAGCACGGATCCACGGGCCTCGTGCTCCACACCGACCCGCGCGATCCCGGCGTTCCGCGACGCCGAGCCGACCAGGTGATAGGTGACGCCGGGGACGGCCCCGCCGGGGCGATCGGTGAACGCCTCGACGCGCGGACGGGCGCCGCCCGGGCGCTGTCCCAGGGCCAGGGTGATCGCCTGCTCGAGCCGCCCCGGTCCGTCGGTCGGGCGGAGCCTCCCGAGCGCGAACCGCGCCAGAAGCGGATCTCCCGGCGGCGCGGCGACGGTGGGACGCGCGCCGGCGGCGATCACCATCACCTCGCCGGGCGAGGCGGCGACCGCCTCCCGCGCACGCCTCACCGCAACGTCGAAGCGCGATGGCCGCTCGTCCGTGGCCTGCATGCTGGCCGAGGTATCGACGATGATCACGGTCGGTGCCGCGCCGCTTCCGGGCAGGACGACCCGGGGCCTGGCCAGGGCGAGGACCAGCAGGGCCACGGCCAGCAACTGCAGCACCAGGAGCAGGCTGCGCTCCAGGCGCCGCGCCGGACGATGCGCGGCGAGATCGCGGCGCGCCCGCTGCCAGAGGATGAGTGTGCTCACCGGGACGTCCTGCCGCCGTGCACGCAGCATGTACAGGAGGATGATGAGCGGGAGCGCGAGCAGCCCCCACAGGGCCGCGGGGGCGGCGAACGTCATGCCAGCAGCCCTCCGATGCGCAGGTAGCGCAGCACCAGGTCGTCGAACGGGATCGAGGTCGACGCGCGCAGGTAATCGATCTGATGGCGCAGGCAGAAGCGCTCGATCCCCGCGAAGTACGCGTCGCGCGCCCGCCCGTAGGCCTCGAGCGCGTGGCCGTCCACGCTGACGTCCACGGATGCGGCGGACTCCACGTCCACCAGGTTGACGTCCCCGCGCACGGCCGGCGTGAGCTCATCATCGCTGACGACGTGGATCACGAACGGCTCGAAGCGGTGGTAGCGCGCGAGCTTCAGGCCCTCCTCGTACCCGCCGGGCAGCCACAGGTCGCTGATCAGGATCAGCAGGCCGCGGCGCTTCGTCTGGTAGACGTAGCGGCGCATCGTTGCGCCGAGGTCGGAGATCCCCCGGGGCTCGACCTGGCTCAGGAACTCGAACAGCTGCAGGATGTGCCCCCGCCCGCGGTGCAGCGGCAGCACCCGCTGCGGCCCGTCGCTGAACACGACGGCGCCCACGCGGTCCAGGTTGCGCAGTCCGACGTAGCCGACCGCGGCGGCCAGGCGCACGGCGTAGTCAAGCTTGCCGGGCGTGCCCCACCCCATCGAGCGGCTGCCGTCCACGAAGAGGTGGATGTTGATGTCCTCCTCCTCGCTGAAGAGCTTGATGAACAACCGGTCGAGCCGGGAGTAGATGTTCCAGTCCACGTAGCGGAAGTCGTCGCCGATCTGGTAACTGCGGTAGTCGGCAAACTCCACGCCGCGGCCCAGCCGCGG
>MENB01000065.1:8419-13744 GCA_001768125.1 Armatimonadetes bacterium RBG_19FT_COMBO_69_19 | reverse complement strand
GCCGAGGCGGTCGAGCCGCCGCAGGAACTGCGCGTCGAGGAGTGTGGCGGCGGTGGTCACGTCCTGGCTTCTTCCAGCTCCGGGGTCTCGTCGAGCGCGTTCTGGATCACGGCGTCCGCGTCGATGCCCTCGGCCTCGCCTTCGAAATTCAGGATGATCCGGTGGCGCAGGCTCGGCAGCGCGAGCGCCTTCAGGTCGCCGAGACTGACGTTCGCCCGGCCGGCCACCAGGGCCCGGACCTTCGCGGAAAGGATCAGGGCCTGCACGCCGCGCGGGCTCGCCCCGTACCGCACGTAGCGCCGGGCCATGTCCGCCGAGCGCGGATCCCCAGGATGCGTCGCCCGCACTAGCCGCGCCGTATATGCCTTGACGTGGGAGGCCACCTCGACCTCACGCGCGAGGCGAAGCATTTGCCTGATCACCTCCCGCGACGCGACGACGCGGGCCTGCGGCTGGTCGGCGACCGTCGTCCGGTCGATGATCTCCACGAGGTCGGCCGCCGTCGGGAACTCCGCCTTCACCTTGAAGAGAAAGCGGTCGAGCTGGGCTTCGGGGAGGGGATAGGTCCCCTCCATCTCGATGGGGTTCTGCGTGGCGAGGACGAAGAACGGCTCCTCCAGCGCGTACGAGGTCCCCGCGGCGGTGACGGTGTGCTCCTGCATCGCCTCAAGCAGCGCCGACTGCGTCTTCGGCGTGGCGCGGTTGACCTCGTCGGCCAGCAGCACCTGCGTAAACACCGGACCCCGCTGGAACTCGAAATACCGGCGGCCTTCGGCGTCCTGCATCACGACGTTCGTGCCGACGATGTCCGCCGGCATGAGGTCGGGGGTGAACTGGATGCGCGAGAACGACAGCTCGAGCGACTGCGCCAGCGTCTTCACGAGCAGCGTCTTGCCCAATCCCGGCACGCCCTCCAGCAGCACGTGGCCGCCCGCGATGAACGCGGTCAGCACGTGGTCGATCAGCGTCTCATGCCCGACGATCACGGTGCGCACCTCACGGCGGATGCGCTCGAACGTGGCGGCGAACTCTTCCGGGGTCATCTCATCCTCCTGTCGGTGTCAGCGCAGCCTGGCCAGGCGCTCGAAGTACCGGCGGACGAGGCCGCGGTAGCGGCCCGGCGTCCGTGCGGATTCCATCGCACGGTCGGCCTGGGCGACGATCGTGGGTGCCACGGGCCGCGCTTCGACCCGCGAAATCCCGGGACGGCTGGCCCCCTGCACCTCCGCGGAGCTGACCGGACCCTCGGACTGCGTGCCGCGCAAGCGGTCCGGGGAGCGCGTGGCCTCCAGGCGCGGCGAGGCCTCGCCCATCTTCTCCTGCACGCGCCCCTGCCCCGGCGTGGTGCCTTCGTTCGGTCCCTGCGGCGGGAGCGCGTCTGCGCCGGCTTCCTGGGACGGTGGATTCTCCCCGGGGGCGGCGGGACCGTCCTGCGGCCGGGACGGATCGTCGGCAAGGTCGCCCCCGCGCTCCGTTCCGCCTGAGGATGCGATCGCCTGCTGCGAACGCTCCAGCTGGCGCTGGGCGCTGCGCAGCCCTTCCGCATCCGCCAGCATCGACTCGAGTCCTTCCAGCTCGCGCAGCGCATCGGCCAGCGACTCGCCGGCCCCCGATGCGTTGCCCTGCTGCAGCTGCTCGCGCGCGCGCTCCAGCCGGCTGCGCACCTGCGCAGGCTGGTCGCCCTCAGCGTGCTGGGTGATCTCACCCAACCGCTGCAGCGCGTCCTGGCTGGCCGCCTCGGGATTCTGACGCAGACGGTTCGTTAGCTCACGCAGCTGGCGGATCTGTTGCTGCAGTGCCTGGCGGCGGAGCAGCTCCTGCGGCACGCTGCCCTCGCCCTGCGCTGGCCGCTGCGCGTCGAGGCGGCCGTCGATCTCCCGGCGGGCTTCCTCGATCCGGCGCGAGAGCTCCGCGATGCGGGCCAGCGCCTCCGCGCGGTCGACACGCTCCTGCTGGAGGCGCGCTCCAAGATCGCGGACCTCCGGTGCGACCCGGCGGGTCTGCGGCATCCGCTGCGCCCGGGTGCGCGACTGGAGCGCCCGCGCGAACTGCTCGAGCCGCCCGCCTTCCCGCCGGATTGTCTGCCGCGCGCGGTCCGCCGGGGTCCCCGGGATCGCCATCCCCCGCAGCGTGGACGGCCAGACAACGAGCAACAGCATGAGGAACGCCAAGGCGTAGAGGGTGCGGGGGGGGCGCCAGGGGAACGCGGCGCGCAGATCGACGGCCTCCGCTCGCCAGGCGGCATCGGCGAGCAGGCGGGGCGCCAGCGGCGATCGATGCGCTCGGGCGCTCACCTCGAAGGCGGTGCTCGTCCGTTCTTCGAGGCCGGCGCGTAGATCCAGCAGGCGCGCCGCGGCCAGGTCCGGCACCGGCCGCGCCGCGGCGAGCAACGCCGTGACGGCGGCGATCGCCGCGAGGGCCGCGCCCGCGGACACTGCGGGAGGCACCGGGTCGAGCGGGACGGCCACGGCGGCGAGCGCAGCGGCGGCGAGCGCACCGAGGATGACGGTGCCCGCGAGGAGCCCGTCGCGGAACGCGCGCTGCCAGGTCATGCGGCGTGCGGCGCGGCGCACGAGGCGCTGCAGGAGGTCGGAAGCCCCGTCCATAGCGAGATTATACTCCTCACGCTGGGATGGCGGAAGAACGGCGCGGATGCGGAGCGATCAGTGCTGGTACATGGCGCGGATGCGCTCGATGCGCCGGGCGATGGCGACGCCCACCGGAAAGATGAGCAGGGCGTACAGCGCGGACGCCAGGAGCGCGTCGACGCGCAGCCCGTCACGCGCCAGGAGGATGACCATCCGCACCGGACTGAGGACGTCCCAGGGCGGCGGCAGCGCGGTCGCGCCGACGATCAGCGCGAGCAGGGTCAGCCAGTGGACGAAGCTGCGCGTGAAATCCGAGTCGAATACGGCGCTGTAGAGGGCACCGAGCGCCCCGAGCGAGGCGGCCACCGGCACGGTCACGATCGCCGCGCGGGCCACCGCGGACGGCGCCTCCCCGCGGATGCCGGCAACGACGAGGGAGAACGGCACGGCCAGCACGGTGAGGAGTGTCGCGAACAGGAGCGAGGTGAGTACCTTCCCCCACGCCACGGCGCCCGGGGTGAACGGAGACGCCGCCAGATCCACGACGGATTTCTCTCCTTCCACCGCGATCTCCCCGCAGGCTGACGCGGACGTGAGGTAGGCGGCAAGGACCGTCTCGACGATGAGAAACGCCAGGAGCAGCCCCTCCTGCCGGAGGTCATCGAGGCGGCCGAGGTCCGGCGGCAGCGAGAGGAACGCCAGCAGCGCGAGCACCGACAGGTACACGGTGACCATCGTCAGCGCCCTGCCCCCGCCCAGGCGCCGCCGCAGATCGCTGCGGGTGACGGCGTTCAGGCGGATCATCGCAAGCGCACCGGGATGACCACGAGCTGCGCGGAGATGCCGGAACGTCCATCGGGCAGACGCACCCCCACCCGCTCGTCGGAGGACCGGCCCACGAGCCAGGCCTCGCCGCCCGCGGCCTGCAGTTGCTTGAACAGCCACTCGGCGGCGCGCGCGGCTAGATCCGTCCCCAGCGTACCCGGCCGGTCGACCGGCTCCCAGCGTGCGGGATCGAGCACCGTACGGGGGTGCAGCTCCTCGCCGAGCCGGTGTATCTGGCGGCGGCGGTACAGGAGCGCGTGGGTGGGTCGGGGATCCCGGCCGGTCACGACGAGTGCGAGTGTCCCATCCCGCTCCACGGCCTCGGCCCGCAGATCCACTGGAACGATCTGCGTCACCTCGAGTACCCCCTGCCCCGTTCGCGCTGTGCCGGTGACGACAGATTCGCTCTCATCGATGCGGAGGTTGCCCGGACCCAGCGGCCGCACCGCGGCGCCTCGCGGAACGGTGAAATCGACACGCCCGCCATACGGCGTGATGAGCGACACGAACGTCCCGGCCCGCGCGCGCTGCGCGCCCGGGATGACCTCGATGATGGACACCTGAGCGATCGAGCCCGCCGCCCGGCGCGCCCCGGCAGAGACCCCGAAGAGCACGACGCCAAACGCGGCCACGGCCGCGAAAAGGAGGACCCACCCGCCGCGGGCGGGGCCAAACCGGCGGAGGAGGATGCGGATCGCGGCGATGTAGGCGACCGAGAGCAGCGCGAGGACGAGCTGTGTGCTGCCGGGTAGCGGACGGGTACGGGGGAGCTCGTCCGCGAGGGTCCCGGAGGCGGCGGGCGTAGGGCGCGGTAGCTCCAGCAGCGAGCGCCACAGGGGGAGCCGTCCGGGCCAGGCGCGGCCCTGAGGAGAGAATGGGTCGAACGCCCAGACCTCGACCACCCCGCGGCCGAATCCGCCGCGCACCGCAAGCGGTCGGTCGCCCCGGCGCACAACCTCCGCCCCAGGATCGGGGACGAGGGCGGCGAGCGCCACGGGCACACCGGGGACGCTCGACGGCGGGGACGCGATGCGCGCGGGGAGCAGGACCTGGAGCCACGGCGGCACCGGCAGCGCGTCGTGCGCCGCAACGAGGAGGCGGCCGCCCTGCGCGACCCATCCGACCAGCGCCTCCTGCTGCACCGGCAGCAGCGCGCGCGGATCGAGGTCGCGCACGACGACGAGGTCGACCGCATCATATCCCTGCCAGCCCGACGGCAGCGAAGCGCCGGTCAGGTACGCGGGGCGGCGTTTGCGTCCCGAGGCGGCGAGGAACTCGAGGCCGGCCGGCTCCCGGGTGACCGCCGCCACGATACCCTCGGCCACGCGGAAGACCCCCACGGGCAGGGCGGCACGGGCCTCCTCGCCGCCGTTGCCGCGCACGCGGAGGAGCAGGTCGCGGCGCGGATCGGTGACGATGATGTCGAAGGTGATCTGCTGCGCCGAGCCGGGCGTGACGTGCACCGCATGCGTGTGCGTGACGGTGTCGCCGCCCGGCCCCGGCACCGCGACCTCGAGGGTCCCGCGGACCTCCCGGTCCGCACCGACCTGGACGCGCAGCGGCACGAAGCGGCCGGGCACGATCCATCCCCCCATTCCGACCTGGCCCCGGACATCCAGCGCCGGCGCCGAACGTGCGGGGAGCACCGCGCCCAGAAACACAAAGGACATGGCGATCACGCCATGTCCCCACCTCCTCGCCGACCAGCCCATCAAGTCCCCTTCGGCGCCGCCTCCGTGCTCGTACCGGTTGCCTTCGCGCCGGTCTCCTTCGCGCCGCCCTCCGTCGTGCTACTCCCATCCTTGCCGCTCTCCCCGGAAGACTCCTTCGCCTGGGACGGCGCAGCCTTCCGGTAGTCGGTGGTGTGGAACCCCGAGCCCTTGAAGATCAGCCCGACGGACGTGAAGATCCG
>MENB01000065.1:7123-8408 GCA_001768125.1 Armatimonadetes bacterium RBG_19FT_COMBO_69_19 | reverse complement strand
CGCCACACACGGGGCATGGTCCTGGCGTCCCGCCCACGTCGTGATGGACCTCGAAGGCGTGCCGGCAGACTGTGCATCGGTACTCGTACAGTGGCATGGTAACCCTTTCATTATGTGACGAGACGCCGGATTGTCAAGCCAGGCCGGCGTCCGGTGCATCATGATGTTACTGCCG
Organism: Armatimonadetes bacterium RBG_19FT_COMBO_69_19; assembly: GCA_001768125.1. Taxonomy (GTDB): domain Bacteria; phylum Sysuimicrobiota; class Sysuimicrobiia; order Sysuimicrobiales; family Kaftiobacteriaceae; genus Kaftiobacterium. The sequence goes on along the minus strand of MENB01000065.1, from coordinate 8,233 downwards.
CTCGAAGACGGCCATCCAGATCGGCCCCTGGAACGTCCCGGAGTTCGTCCCGAACAGCAGCCGCCGCCCGTCGGGCGACCACGCCATCGAGAGCGAGAGGCTGGGATCGGAGAACTCGAGCGCGTAGCTGTGCACGCTCAGGCGGCCGGAGGCGTCGCCGTCGGCGATCCAGATCTCGGCGTGCGCCTCGTCGGTCACCTCCGCGAACGCGAGCTTGTCACCCTGCGGGGACCAGGCCAGCCCGCTGTAGCGGCCGGGCCGCTCCGTCACCGTGAAGCGGCCTTTGCCGTCCACCTTCGACACGACCACGCGACCCTTGCCGTCCTCGATCGCGTCTCCTGTCACGTACGCGATGGCGCGCCCGGTCGGGGCCAGCCGCACCTGGAGGGCCGGCCCCGCGAGGGGGAGGCGCTGGCGATCCGGATAGGTCACGCGCACCTTCCAGGCCTCGGTGACGACGTCGTCGTCCAAGCGGGACAATCCATAGAAAAGGTAGAGACCGTTCGGGAACCACTGCAGCTCGCGCATCGCCATGCCCGCCGGGGCGCGCACGACGAGACGGCGGAACTGCGCATTCGGGCTGGCCAGCCATAGCTCGAACGCCGGCGCCCCCGCACTCCCCCGGCGCAAGATGGTGGCGAGGCGATCACCGCCGGGGGACCAGACGGCCGCCGTCGCAAATCCGGGGAGATCGATCCGGTGCCGCCGGGATCCATCCGGCCGGAGGATCAACACGGCCCCGCGGTCCACGACGGCGAGAAGATCGAGCGGGCGCGACCAGGATACCGTCGTCGCGACCGCGGCGGGCCCGATCCGCCGCGGGCTCCCCTCCGCGGGCACGACGTACACACCGGTCTCGTCACCGAACGCGAATCGGGAACCGTCAGGACTCCACGAGGCGGGGCTGAGCGCGGGCTGCTCGACGATGCGGTGCACCGCGGCCACGCGCAGCTGCCGGGTGCTCTCGGGCGCGGGCTCCCGGCGCACCTCGCACGCGGTCAGGGCGAGCGCCGTGATGAGACTGAGCGGGAGGACGGCCCTGCGGGACGGGTTCAACTAGACGACGGGATACTTCCCTTCTGCCAGCTCGTGCGTCAGCGTCATGATGTT
>MENB01000065.1:356-7043 GCA_001768125.1 Armatimonadetes bacterium RBG_19FT_COMBO_69_19 | reverse complement strand
GGTCGATCGGCGAGCCGATCTGGCTGAGCATCCACACGTACACCTCGCGGACGCCCCGCACTTCCTCGTAGATCTTCGCCGCCACCTGGTGGGTCATGATCGTGTAGATCTTGCCGACGTGGGACACAGGGTTCTTCCCCGCGGCGGCCTCGGTGCCCATCGGCCGGTTGAGCGCGATGACCCCGTTCACCTTGTTCCCGCGGCCGATCTGGCCGCTGTCTCCGCTCTCCGCGGACGTCCCGGTGACCGAGAGGTACATCCCGCCCAGCCCGCGCGCCGGATCATCCAGCGTGTTCATGTTCAGGTTCACGCGGTCGAGGGCGCGGACCTCGCCGCGGATGAACTCCTCCACCGCCTCCTGCATCTGGGCCTTGCGCCGGAAATACGTCCCCTCCGCGTCGATGAAGCGGTCGACGAACGCGCAGGCCACCGTGATGTCGAGGGTCTGGCCGCGGCGGAAGCCCATCACCTTGATGTCCTCGCCCGCCTCGGGGAACGACTGCTTGAACTGCGGGGAGTTCATGTGGTTTTCGGTCTGCAGCACGAGCCGCTCCGTCTCGGTGAGCGGCGCGTAGCCGACCGCGCCCGAGGTGTCGTTCGCCCCCGGGGTCTCGCGGCTGAAGATGTCCACGAGCTCCGGAGACCCGGGCTTGATCTGCACGTCGTAGCGCACGTGCTCCTCGGGATGGACGAACCGCAGGTGCTCGGCGATCCAGCGCTTCGCCGTGGTGATGGCGATCTCACCGATGGGGATCGTCGTGCCGTTGAGCTCGTAGGTGGCGCGGTCGCCGAAGATGAGGCGCATTGGCTCGGTCACGCGACCGCCGCCCAGCTTGATCTCAACGTCTCCGGCGACGAGGAACCCCTTATCGATGTTGTGGTGGAGGATGACCCCGAAGCGGCGGAGATATTCGCGGCTCAGCTCGATGCTGACGCGCTCCATGATGGCGTCACAGATGGAGTCGGGATGCCCCACGCCCTTGCGCTCGACGATCTCGACCTCATGCTCGTAGACGGGCTTCCCGCCCAGCACTTCCACGGTGATGTGCCGCACCGGGGTCCTCCTGACTGCGTCATGATGGGGAGTCGAACTCTGCTTCGACCTTACCACCAATCGCGCCTGCTGCGCCGCCCGCGGGCGAACACCCAGACCAGCACGAAGCCGGCGACGAAGCCGCCGATGTGCGCCCACCAGGCCACGCCCGCCGTGTCCGCACCCAGCGATGCCGCCCCCTGGATGAACTGCAGGAGGAACCAGATCGGCAGGAAGAGCAGGGCCGGCACCGGGACCACCCGCAGGAAGAAACCGAGCGGCACGAGCGAGATGATGCGCGCCCGCGGGAAGAGCGCGAGGTACGCCCCGAGCACCCCGGCAATGGCGCCGCTCGCCCCGATCATCGGGACCGTGGAGCCCGGCGCGGTGAGGATGAACGTCCAGGCCGCGGCCAGACCGACGAGCAGATAGAAGACGAGGAACGCCCCGTGGCCCATGACGTCCTCCACGTTGTCCCCAAAGATCCACAGGTACAGCATGTTCCCGACGAGGTGCAGCCAGCCGCCGTGCATGAACATCGAGGTGAGCAGCGTGGGGTATTCGCTGATGGGCGATCCACCGGTCCGGCCGGTGATCTCCCCCGGGATGGCCCCGTACGCGACCACGAACCGCTCGATGGCCGCCTCCGAGCCCAGACTGACCGTATAGAGGAAGGCCAGGACGCTCGCCAGGATGAGCAGGTAGGTGACGATCGGGCGGGAGGACGACGGAGTGTCGTCCCGCAGGGGGATCATGCCGCCGCGGTCCCGTCTTCCCAGCGCACCTCTTCCACGCCCTCGACGTCCCCGAGGGCGACGAGGATCTCGTCGCGACTGACGCGGGCGGGGATGCGCGTCGCCAGGGCGAGGACGACCTTGTTATCCATGCGGGCGGACAGATCGACGTGCTCGATGTTCACGCCGAAGGCGCCGAGCACGGTCCCGATGCGGCCCAGCTGCCCCGGCCGGTCGCTCATCACCATGACGACGTGGCCGACGCCGCGGCGGGGAATGCGCACCTCGAACCACTTCAGCAGGGTGAGCACGCCCATGACGATGACGGCGGTGGTGATCGCCCCAAAGTAGTAGCCGACCCCGGCGGCCGTGCCGATCGCGGCCACCGTCCAGAGGCTGGCCGCAGTGGTCAGGCCCTGCACGCTCGAGGTGGTGCGCCAGATCGTCCCGGCACCCAGGAAGCCGATACCGACCACGATGTTGCTGGCCACCCGCGCGGGGTCCGCGCCGGTCCCGAAGAAGCCCACCGCGGAGATGAGGGTAAAGAGCGCCGCCCCGACGCAGACCAGGATGTGGGTGCGGAAGCCGGCGGGCTTCTCGGCGCTCTCACGCTGCCAGCCGATCACCCCGCCCAGCGCCATCGCCAGCAGCAGCCGCAGGGCCGCCTCCCACCAGGGTGTCATGTCGCCGCCGCCTTCTCCTTCGCGACCTGCGCCACCTGCTCCATCAGCGCGTCCACCAGCCGGTCCTCCGGAAGGCTGGCGATGATCTTGCCCCCCTTGAACAGGAGGCCCATCCCCCGCCCGCAGGCGATGCCGAGATCGGCCATCCGGGCTTCGCCCGGCCCGTTGACGGCGCAGCCCATCACCGCGACCTTCACCGGCACGTCGACCCGGGCCAGGCGGCGCTCGACTTCCTGAGCGATGGCGATGATGTCCACCTCGGCCCGGCCGCACGATGGGCAGGCCACGAGCTGGACACCGCGCGTGCGCAGGCCCAGGCTCTTCAGGATCTCGAATCCGACCTTCACCTCTTCCACCGGGTCGGCGGCGAGCGACACGCGGATGGTATCCCCGATGCCACGGGCGAGGATCGCGCCGATGCCGGACGCGGACTTGATCCCTCCGGCCCAGGCCGTACCGGATTCGGTCACGCCCACGTGCAGCGGGTAGGTCACCTGCGCGGCGATCATCGTGTACGCGTCGACGACCATCGGTACGTCGGAGGCCTTCACGGAGATGACCAGGTCGTGGAAATCCAGGTCCTGCAGCACCTTCACGTCTTCCAGCGCGCTCTCCACGAGGGCTTCGGCGCAGGGCCTGCCGAACTTCCGCAGCGTGGCCTTGCTGAGCGAGCCGATGTTCGCGCCGATGCGGATCGGCACGCCCCGCTCCTTCGCGGCCTTGGCCACGATGCGGGTGCGCGCGCGGCTCCCGATGTTCCCCGGGTTGATGCGGAGCTTGTCCACGCCCGCCTCGAGGGCGAGCAGGGCCAGGCGGTGATCGAAGTGGATGTCGGCGACGATGGGGAGCGGGCTGCGCGGCTTGATCCCGGCCAGCGCCTCGGCGGCCTCAGCGTCCGGCACCGCCAGCCGCACGATCTCGCAGCCCTCGGCGGCGAGCTGGTAGATCTGGACGAGCGTCGCCTCGACGTCGCGCGTGTCGGTGATCGTCATGGACTGGACCGACACGGGGGCGCCGCCGCCGATCTCGACCTTGCCGACCCGCACGAGGCGGGTGCGGGCGCGGTGCGGCGTACTCGAGCTCACTATTGTGCTGGTGATCGTCATTGCGATGAGCGCTCGGCTATAACTTGCCGATGTCGCGTACGGTCAATGTTAACAGCAGCAAGATGAGCAGCGCAAACCCGACGAGGTGGATGTAGCCTTCCCGCCGCGGATCGACGGGCCGGCGACGCACCGCCTCGACAAGCAGGAACAGCAGCCGTCCACCGTCGAGGGCGGGAAACGGCAGCAGGTTGAACACCCCGATCATGATGGACAGCGCCGAGGCCGTATAGATGAAGATCTCGGTCCCGGCCGCCCCCGCCTCGCCGAGGAACCGCACGGCCCCCACCGGTCCGGCGAGCTGATCGAGCATCTTCCCGCCTTCACGGAACAGGCCCACGAGCGTGGCGAAGATGACCTCCACGGTGTCGGCCAGGGTGCCCAGCGCCCAGACCAGAGCCCGGCCCGGCCCCATGCGCTCCCGGATGGCTTCGGGGCGGAAGCCAATCAGCCCGATGTTCTGGCGCGCGTCGAGCCGCGAGCGCACCGTGACGTCGAAGCGCTGCCCGTCCCGCTCCACCGTGAGACGCAGGTCCGTGTTGGGCTGACGGTGGATGGTATCGATGACCTCTTGGCCGCTGTCCATCGCCTCGCCGTTGATGGCGGCGATGACGTCGCCCGGACGCAGCCCCACCTCCTCGGCGGGCCATCCCGGCATGAGCTGTCCGATGCGGTTGCTCACGCCGACGGGCACGCCGACGACGAGGGCCGTGCCCATGAGGAGCAGCAGCGCCAGGAGGAGGTTCATCGCCGGGCCGGCCGATACCACGGCCATGCGCTGCCACACCGACTTCGTGCGGAAACTCCCGACCCCGGCGGCATCGTCCAGATCCTCACCGGCCATCCGGACGTAGCCCCCGAAGGGCAACAGGTTGATGGCGTACTGCGTGTCGCCGGCTCGGAATCCCGCGATGCGGGGACCGAAGCCGATGGCAAACGCGTGGACCGTGATCCCCACGCGCTTGGCCACCAAGAAGTGGCCGAACTCGTGGACCATGATCATCACGCTGAACGCGATGACGGCCGCGATGATGTACGACATGTGCTACCTCAGGGCCAGGAACGCCTGGTCACGTGCCCAGGCGTCCGCGGCCAGGATCTCGTCCAGGGACGGCGTGGGGATGGGGCGATGGGCATCCATCGTCGCGGCCACGGCCCGCGCGATCCCGGTGAACCGGATCCCGCCCGCGAGGAACCGCTCGACGGCCACCTCATTCGCCGCGTTCAAGACGGCGGGCATCGTGCCGCCGGTGCGCAGCGCCTCGTAGGCCAGCCCCAGGCAAGGATACCTCCCCGGGTCCGGGGGTTCAAACGTCAAATGCAGGCCGTCCCATTCCAGCGCCGGGGCCGGAAGCGGCCGGCGCTCCGGCGCGGTGAGCGCGAACGCGATGACCATGCGCATGTCCGGCGGGGCGAGCTGGGCCTTCCAGCTCCCGTCCACGAATTCCACGAGCGAGTGCACGACGCTCTGCGGGTGGATGATCACGCCGATCCGCGCGGCGTCCAGCCCAAACAGCCAGTGCGCTTCGATGACCTCGAAGCCCTTGTTCATCAGTGTCGCCGAGTCCACGGTGATCTTCGCGCCCATCTTCCACGTCGGATGCGCCAGCGCTTCATCGGGCGTCGCCCGGTCCAGCTCGTCGAGCGGCCGGCGGAGGAACGGCCCCCCGGATCCGGTGAGCAGGATGCGCCGCACGCTCTCAGGCGTCTCGCCCAACAGACACTGCCCGATCGCCGCGTGCTCGCTGTCCACCGGGAGCAGACGTCGCCCCCGCGTCCGTACCTCACGCATCACGAGCGCGCCACCGGCCACCAGCGTCTCCTTGTTGGCCAGCGCGACGTCGCGCCCCGCGCGCAGCGCTTCGAGGGTGGGCAGCAATCCGGCAACGCCAACGACAGCCACCAGGACGACGTCGGCGTCGACCGAGGCGGCCAGCCGCACCAGCGCGTCAGGCCCCGAGAGCACGTCCGTGCCCTGGGGCACACCTGCCCGCACCGGAGGGGCCGCAGTCTCGTCGGCTACGCCGACCGCCTTCGGACGGTACCGCCGGGCCTGAGCGACCAGCGCCGCCGCGTCGCGTCGCGCCCCGAGCGCCACGACCTCGATCTCGCCCCCCAGCGCGTCCACGACCTCGAGGGTCTGGCGCCCGATGCTGCCTGTCGACCCGAGGATGGTGAGTCGCATCATCGCGATCCCACCCATAGCCGCACCATGACGTAGGCGATCGGTGCGGCGACGAGGATCCCGTCGAAGCGGTCGAGGATGCCTCCGTGACCCGGGAGGATTCCGCCGGAGTCCTTCACCCCCGCCTTGCGCTTCATCGCGGATTCGAAGAGGTCACCAATCTGCGACGCGATCGTCGTGAGCACGCCGAACACGAGGCCGAGCACGGGGCGCATCCCGAGAAGTGGCGCCGCGATGAAGCCTACGAGCCCGCCGGCCACAACACCCGCCACGGCGCCTTCCCAGCTCTTCCCCGGGCTGATGCGCGGCGCCAGCTTGTGGCGGCCCGCGGCGATGCCAACGAAGTACGCCGCGGTGTCGTTCGCCCAGATTACCAGCAGGAACGCGAGGACGGACCACGGGGTGAACTCAAGGCGCCAGCGCGCGAGCAGGGTCATCGGTGCGGCAAGGTACACGGGGCCGAGGAGCGTGGCGCGCACAGCCTGGGACCGGAGGTCCGCAGTTCGCGGCGAGAAGTACCACACGGCGGCCGCAGCGATGATGATGCCCCACAGCAGCATGACCGCGCCGAGTAGGGTGTCGTTGGCCCCACCGAAGAGAACCAAGCCGGCTACGAGTAGGACGAAGACGGCCGCGTTCAGCGAGCGCGGCAGTGCATGGAGATGCACGAACTCCCTCTTGCCGAGTATGGCGACCGCGGCGGTGAGGCCGACCCACCAAGCGCCCCCCGCCCATAACGCGAGGAACAGCAGCGGGATCCCCACGACGGCCGTAAGCACACGCGGCCCGAGCGATGCCCGCTGGAAACGATCGGCCAGCGTTCTATCCACCTAACTTCCCTCCACCCCGCCGAAGCGGCGGCGGCGCTGCTGGTAGTCGGCGATGGCCTCGAGGAGGTGCGCTCGGTCGAAGTCCGGCCAGTGCACGGGCGTGAAGTACAGCTCGGTGT
>MENB01000065.1:0-278 GCA_001768125.1 Armatimonadetes bacterium RBG_19FT_COMBO_69_19 | reverse complement strand
CCGCCGTGTACATGTGGCGGGCGAAGACGTCCTCCGTGATCTGCTGCGGGGTCAGCTCCCCGGCAGCGACGACCCCGGCGACGCGCCGCGCGGCCTGGAGGATCTCAGCGCGGCCGCCGTAGCTGTACGCTACGTTCAGGATGAATCCGTTGTTCCGGCCGGTGAGCTCGACGACGCGCTCCACGTCTTCCCGCACATGGGGGTCGAGCAGGCTGAGGTCCCCGCTCACTCGCAGCTGCACGCCGCCGCTGATGAGCTCGGCGGCTTCCTCCCGGACC
>MENB01000064.1:21293-36862 GCA_001768125.1 Armatimonadetes bacterium RBG_19FT_COMBO_69_19 | reverse complement strand
CGCATCGTCGTCCCGGAGTTCCCGGCATCAAGTACGCGGGCCGGCTCAGACAGCCGGCCTGCGGCTCCGTGGATCACGACACGCCCCTGATCGTCCTCGATGCGCACGCCGAGGTCCCGGAGGCAGTCCAGCGTCCGCAGGCAGTCATCCGCCCGGAGGAAGTTGCGGACCGTGGTGACGCCCGAGGCCAGCGCACCGATGATCGCCGCACGGTGCGAGATGGATTTATCTCCGGGGAGGCGACAGCGCCCCCTCAGCTGCGCGGCGGGGGTGATGGTGATGTCCATCGCTTGGCTAAGGCCGGCGCTCCCTGAGGTCGGGGCGGAGCGAGGTCGCCCCGCGAAGGTAGACGTGGACGATCTCTTCCTGCGAGCGCGGCGTGTTCCACAGCATGAGGATGCGCACGCACCGCGGCACCGCCCGCGGCGCGGGCACGGCCATCTCCGTCGCGGAGAGCAGCGGCACCAGGGTCCAGTTGAGGCGGCGCGCCGCTTCGGCCGGAAAGGCGGCGGTCAGATCGGCGGTGGCGGTGAAGATGATCGAGGCGATCTCGTCCGACTCGACGCCGTTCGCGTCGGCCATCTGCTGCAGCAGCTCCGCCGTGGCCTTGAGGATGGCCTCCTCCTGATCGGCGTCGCAGGTCGTCGCCCCGCGGATCCCCCGGATGTGCATGGCGCTATCGCGCCTCGCTGCGGATCAGGTCGATCGCCGCGCGCAGGCCGAGCACGAAGCTATTCGCACCGAAGCCGAAGATCATCCCCCGGCAGGCCGGGGCGAGCGCCAGCGTGGCGCGGAACTCTCCGCGGGCGAGGACGTTGGTCATGTGCACTTCGATCACGGGGATCCGGATCGCCGCTACGGCGTCGCGCAGGGCGTAGCTGTAGTGGGACAGCGCACCGGCGTTGAGCACGACGGCCTGGACGGTCTTGCGCGCGGCCTGCAGGCGATCGATGATCGCCCCTTCGCTGTTGGACTGGAAGACCTCGAGCTCGACGCCCTCCCGCGCGGCGACCTCGCGCAGGCGGGCGTTGATGTCCTCCATGGTGTCGCGGCCGTAGACCTGCGGCTCGCGCTCACCGAGCAGGTTGAGGTTGGGCCCGTAAACGACGAGCACCCTGGCCACCGAGCACCTCCGCGAGCAGTCCGTCCGGCACTTCCTGTTCGCGCCGCACGGTACCGATGCCTACCAGCATCGGCCAGCGCAGCACGCCGTCTCTCCCTTTCTTGTCGAGGGCCAGGGCGCGCCAGACCGCGGCGCGGCTGACCGCGCCGAGCTTCACAGGGAGCCCCGCCCGGGCGAGGAGCGCGTTCTGCCGCTCGACCGTGGCCGCCCCGGTGAGCCCCAGGCGCTGGGCCAGGCGGGCCTCGAGCGCCATGCCGATGGCCACGGCCTCGCCGTGGGTGAGGCGGTGGAAGCCGGCCGCCGCCTCCACCGCATGCCCGATGGTGTGGCCGTAGTTCAGGATCTGGCGTTCCGCGCGCTCGGCCTCGTCCACTTCCACCACGCGCGCCTTGAACGCGGCGCATCGCGTGATGACCTGCACGAGCGCGGCGGTGTCGCGGCGCAGGACGGCGGCGAGGTTCTCCTCGATGAACTCGAAGAGGTCGGCATCGCCGATCACGCCGGTCTTGATCGCCTCGGCCAGGCCGCTGCGCAGCTCGCGATCCGGGAGCGTCTGCAGCATGCGCACATCGGCGAACACCGCGGCGGGCTGGAAGAAGGCGCCGACGAGGTTCTTCACGGCGGCGTGGTTCACGCCGGTCTTCCCGCCGATGCTACTGTCCACCATCGCCAGCAGTGTGGTCGGCACGTGGACGAGGCGGATGCCGCGCATGTACGTGGCGGCGACGAAGCCGCCCAGGTCGCCGATGACGCCCCCGCCCAACGCGATGAGCGTGCTGTGGCGATCCAGCTTGGCCCGCGCCAGGCGGCTGAAGAGCGCGCCGGCAACGGGGAGGCTCTTCGACTGCTCGCCCGCCGGAACTTCGAGCACGGTCACGTCGAAGCCGTGGCCCTTGAGCACGGGCAGCAGCGCGCCGGCGGCGCGCAGGATAGCACGGTGCGTCAGCAGGGCCACGCGCCGGCCTGCCCGCATCGCCACCAGGTCGGGGCCCAGCAGGGGCAGGATACCCTCGCCCACGTACACCGGATACTCCCGGCCGTCGAGCCGCACCGGGAGGGTCTGCCTGGCGCGCCGCCCCAGGAATTCCATCACGGCGTCGGCCACCCGTTCCGGGGTTGCCACCGAGACGTCGATCATCAGGTCGGCGTCGCGGTAGAGCGGCCGGCGCTGATCGAGCAGCCGGACGATGTTGCCCCGCACGTCCCCGCGCAGCAGCGGCCGCCGCTCGCCGTCGGTGAGGCGCTTGAGCAGAAGGTCGGGAGGTGCGGTCAGGGACACTACCCAGCCGTGTTCGCGCAGAGCGCGCATGTTCTCCGGCCGCAGCACGGCGCCCCCGCCGGTGGCGATCACGGCATCGCGCCTCCCGGCGACGTCGGCGATGATCCGTGCCTCCACCTCACGGAAGTGCTCCTCGCCGCGGCGCGCAAAGATCTGCGGGATGGTCGCTCGCTCCTTGATCTCGACCCGACGGTCGGTATCGATGAAAGTCCAGCCTAGCCGCCGCGCGAGGATCTGCCCGGCCGCGCTCTTGCCCGTGCCCATGAACCCGATGAGGACGATGTTCTTCACATCTCCCGCACCCGAGCGCTGTAGGCGTCGTACGCGGCACGGATGTCCGCCATGGAGTCGCCGCCGAACTTCTCCAGGAACGCATCGGCGAGCACGACGGCGACCATCGCCTCGCCGACCACGCCCGCCGCCGGCACGGCACACACGTCGCTGCGCACCACGGCACCTTTCACCGGCTCCTTGGACTGGAGATCCACCGAGCGCAGGGGCGTCATGAGCGTGGAGAGCGGCTTCATCGCGCCGCGCACGACCAACGCCGCGCCGGTCGTTACGCCGCCCTCGGTGCCGCCCGAGCGATTCGTCTCGCGATAGAAGCCCCGGTCGCGGTCGTAGAGGATCTCGTCGTGGGCGCGGGAGCCGGGCGTGCGGGCGATCTCGAATCCGGGACCGACCTCAACGCCCTTCACGGCGTGGATGGACATCACCGCCTGGGCCAGCCGGCCGTCGAGCTTGCGGTCCCAGTGCACGTAGCTCCCCAGGCCCGGCGGCACGCCGAGCGCCACCACCTCGAAGACCCCGCCGAGGGTATCGCCATCCTTCTTCGCCTGCTCGATCGCCTCGCGCATGCGCGCTTCCGCCTCGGGGTCGACGCAGCGCAGTTCCGAGGCCTCGGCGAGCTCGGGGATCTCGTCCCAGCCCTCCGGCCGGCGAGCGATGGCGATCCCGCCGACCTCGATCACGTGGCTGAAGACGCGAACGCCGAACTCGGCCAGGAAGATGCGGCACACCGCGCCGACCGCCACGCGCGCCGCCGTCTCCCGGGCACTCGCGCGCTCGAGGGTCCGCCGCACGTCTTTAAAGCCGTACTTCATCGCGCCGGCGAGGTCGGCGTGCCCCGGCCGCGGGCGCGTCAGGGGAGGTTCCTCGGTCCGCACGTCGCGGTTCTCGATGCGCAGGGCGAGTGGGCCGCCGATCGTCTCCCCGTTCATGAGCCCCGAGACGATCTCGACGCGATCCGGCTCGAGCTTCATGCGCGCGCTGCGGCCGTACCCGAGTTGACCGCGCAGCATCTGGGGGGCGAGGTCGTCCTCGCTGAGGCGCAGCCCGGCCGGGACGCCCTCGACCACGGCCGTCAGGGCCTTCCCGTGCGACTCACCCGCGGTCAGGAATCGCAGCATCCACGGCCCTCTTCATCACCTCGACCGGGGCGCGACGGCCCGTCCACAGCTCGAAGGCGCCCGCGCCCTGGTACACGAGCATGGACAGCCCGCTCACCACAGTCGCGCCCGCCTCGCGCGCGGCGCCGAGAAGATCGGTCCACCTCGGAGTGTATACCATGTCCAGCACGGTCATCCCGCCACGCAGGCTGCCGCGGAGGGCGGCGAGCCACGGATCGCGCCCACCGGATCCGCCTGCGGCCTGGGACATCGTGGCGCTCGTGGCCTGGACGATCACGTCGGCATCCTCCGCTTCGCGACCGACCGTGACGGGGTCGAGTGGCCCGCTACCGACGTCGCAGGCTCGTGCGGCCGGCGACACTCCCTGAGCAAGCGTGCGCGCCCGGTCGGGCGCGCGATTGAGGATCACGACCTTTGCGGCGCCGGCCTCCGCCAGGGCGAAGGCGGCGGCGCGGCCTCCGCCGCCAGCCCCCAGGACGAGACACCGGCTGCCAGCGAGGTGGGCGCCTCCGTCCCGGACCAGCGCATCCACGAGACCGGAGGCATCGGTGTTGGATCCGCGGAGCCTGCCGTCGGCGATGCGCACCGTATTCACCGCGCCGATGCGCGCGGCTGGCGGATCGACCTCGTCGAGCAGCGGCAGCACCGCTTCCTTGTGCGGGATGGTCACATTCACGCCGGCGAGGTCGAGCGCGGCCAGACCGTGTAGCGCGCCGCGCAGCTCCCCGGCGCGCACCCGGAAGGCGAGATACACCCAGTTCAACCCGAGCGCGGTGAAGGCCGCGTTGTGCATCCGCGGGGAAAGGGAGTGGGCGACCGGGTCTCCAATGATGCCCACAACTCGCGTGCGCGCATCGGGGGCGTCCATTGTGGCGCAATTATAGCAGACAGATCCTCTACGGCATCGGCAGCTTCGGCGGGAGCCTGCTGCAGCAGACCGTGTTGCTGTGGATCTTCTACTATTACGCGCCGCCGGCGGGGCAGGGGCTTCCCGCGCGCGTCGCCGTCTTGCTGCTCGGCTTCGCCATGGGCGCGGGCCGCATCGTCGACGCCCTCGCGGATCCGCCGATCGCCTACCTCAGCGACCGGATCCGCTCGCGCTTCGGGCGCCGCCGCCCCTTCATCCTCGCCGGCGCGCCGCTGCTCGCCCTCTCGTTCGCGCTGCTCTGGACGCCGCCGCACGCCGGGCAGACGACGGGCAACTTCCTGTACCTGGGCACGATGCTCGGCGCCTTCTACTTCCTCTACACCGTGGTGCTGAACCCATACACCGCGCTGCTCCCGGAGATCACGGCGGGTGGGGCCGGACGGATCGAGACCGCGGCGTGGCAGGCCGCCTTCAGTCTGGCCGGGACCGCCGCCGCCTTCCTCGGCTCGTCAGCGCTCGTGGCCCGCTTCAGCTTCCCGGTGATGGGCCTCGTGCTGGCGCCGATCGGGATGATCGCGATGTGGATCGCCGCGCTGAGCGTGCGGGAACGCCACGTGCCGGAGCCGCCGGTGGCGTTCGGCCCCGCGGCGCGCGCGGTGATGGCCAGCCGCCCGTTCCGGATCTACCTGCTCGGCCTGGCCCTGCTGTGGTTCGGGCTCAGCATGGTCAACCTCTCGCTCGCGTTCGTCGTCACCGTGCTCATGGGGCTCCCCCGCGGAGCGGTCGGCACGGTGCTCGCCGTGACGATCGCCTTCACGCTGCTGTCGCTTCCGCTCATCGCCACCCTGGCGAAGCGTGGGGGGAAACGCCGGGCGCTCCTGCTGGCGATGCTCATGGCGGCCGTCATCGTCCCGCTGATCGGGCTCATCGGGCGTCTCCCGCTGCCGGTCGGTCGCGCCGCCCAGGGGTATCTGCTCGTCGGATTGGCCGGTCCGCCGCTCGCGGCGTTGTTCGTGCTGCCCAACGCCATCCTTGCGGACATCGCCGAGGAGCACGGCGCCCGGGCGGGCCACCGCAGCGAGGCCCTGTTCTTCGCGCTCCAGGGCTTGATCTTCAACGGGACGACGAGCCTGGCGGCGGTGACGCTCGGGGCCGTGCTGGAACGGTTCGGGTATGCGTCCGGCGGCGACCTGGGCCTGCGGATCGTCCCGCTGATCGCCTCCGGCTCGGTCGCGCTGGGCGCGCTCGTGTTCACGCGCTTCCCGCGAGACGTTAGAAGCGGACCGGCTGCGGCTCTCCGGCCGAGTGCGCCGTCAGGTGGGACGTCTCGTTCATGACGAGCATCACCGCACGATCGCCGGCGTAGTCGAGGACGTTGATGCAGGCATTGTGCTGCCGGATACGCCAGTAGCTGGACAGCGGCGCGCCGAGCACGGTGAGAAGGATGGTCTTGTTCACGCCGCCGTGGGCGACCACCGCCACCGCTTCACCCTCGTGGCGCCGGCGGATCTCCTCCACGGCGGCCGTCGCGCGGTCCCGCATCTCCCCGACCATCTCGCCTCCGGGGATGCGGGCGAGATGCGGCGTGTCGTACCACTGCCGCACCGCCTGCACGTAGCGCGCCTCGATCTCCGCTACAGTCAGCCCTTCCCACTCGCCGACGCGGATCTCGCTCAACCCATCATGCGTGTGCACCGGCAGGCTGTGCGGTTCGGCGATGGCGGCGGCTGTCTCGAGCGCGCGGATGAGCGGACTGCTGTACACCGCGCGCAGCGGTGCGGCGCGAAGCGCATCGCGCGTGCGGAGCGTCTGCTCCCGGCCGGCCTCGCTGAGCGGGGAGTCACGCGTGCCCTGGTAGCGCCGCGCGACGTTCCAGGTGGTCTCCCCGTGCCGGAGCAGGTAGATCCGAGTGGACCTCACCGGCCCTGCTTCATCGCCGCAAGGTACTGGCGGTAGTAGCGCTCCACGATACGGTGGTTGATGGTCAGCGAGCGCGACCGCTCGGGGCGGATGCCGCCGCTGAACGTGCGCGGGATGTGCAGCAGCTCATGGATGATGACGCGGTCCTGCTCCTCGCGGGGCAGCTCGTCGAACACGGGGACCATGAACTCGATGACGTAGTGCGGCCGGAGGCGCAGCGCGTCCTGGAACACGGGCGGGAGACCCCAGATGCGGGCCAGGGCGTTCGCCCGCGAGCCTTCCACGCGCACGCAGCGCACACGGTCGGGGTCCACGTAGGTGAGCCCGAGGGCCTGCGTGATGCCGCGTAACCGCGCGTGCACGTCTGTTGCAGGAGTCCACTGCATGGGGGTCCTCCGGAATGCCCAAAGAACATTCGCATCCGAAAGGGACGAGTCCTGCGGGTCACTCAGCCGCCGGTCTTTTCGCGGATGAAGCCCGAGAGGCGCGAGACCGGCTTCCAGCGGGGACGGTCTTCGGGATCGATGCGGCGGTAGCAGTCGCCGCAGAGGTAGGCGCCGTCTTCCACTGCAACATCATCGGGCTCGAGCGCGAGGTCGCGCGCCGCTCCTTCGTACCACGGCAGCGGCTCGTCGAGCGTGCCGCGGCGTCCGCAGGACACGCAGATGAGCTCAGCCATCGGTGCCACCCCCGGTCTCCATTATCCCACGGTCAGGGCGATCTCAAGCCGCCGGTTCGCCTTGCCCTTGTTCTCCGTCTTCGTCACGACGAGCCGGCCGATCTCGCTCGTGTTGCCGACGTGCGTGCCGCCGTCGGCCTGCGCGTCGAAGCCCTCGATCTCGACCACGCGCACCTCGCTGATGCCCTGCGGCACGAGGTTCTTCGCCAGGCGCACCAGGTCGGAACGATCGAACTCCTCGCGGGGCAGGAACCGCACGAGGACGCGGCGGTGCTCGCCGATGACGCGATTGGCTTCGGCCTCGATCGCCGCCACGCGGTCCTTGTTGAGATCCTCGAGGGAGAAGTCCATCCGCGCCCGGTCCGGGTAGATCGCGCCCCCGGTAACGAGCGCGTTGAACTGCCGGTACACGACGCCGACGAGAACGTGCAGCGCGGAGTGATGCCGCATGATGGCGTAGCGGCGGTTCCAGTCCAGCGCACCCGCCACCGCGGCCCCGACCGCCGGAAGCGCGCCCTCGACCATGTGCCACACCGCGTCGCCGTCCTTGCGCACGTCCATGACGCGGCACTCGCCGCCGCTCCAGCGCAGCGTCCCCACGTCGACCGGCTGGCCGCCCCCGCCGGCGTAGAATGCCGTGCGGTCGAGGGCCACGACCTGGCCCTGGACGCCCTCGACGGTGGCGTCGAACGCCTTGAGGTAGCTGTCATGCAGATAGAGCAGTTGGGCCATCGCTAGGACGCCAGGTTCTTCTGGACGATGACGAGGCCGTCCGGGCACCACGGGTGCGGGCGCCACTCGCGGACGTCGAGAGGAGCGAGCGCGTCAAGCTGATGTGCGAAGACGACGACCCGCCGGACCTCACCGTCCTGCGCCTGCTCGAGGACCTCGCCGAACACGGCCTGCATCCCGGGGGGCGTGCCATCGAGGAGCGACACGACGACGGCCTCCTCGGGACGCGCGAAGAGCACGCAGGCCTGCGGCTCCTCGGAGCGCTCAGGCCGAAGCGCCAGCGCGGCGCGGCGGTCCTTGATTAGACCGCGCACCAATTCGGGACTGATGCGGCGGAACCGCCACCCCAGCGGGACGAGCTTGTCCCAGGCGGCAAGCGCCGGCGTGTGCTCCAGGAACCGCAGCACCGCGGGCGTCTGCTCCGCTCGCGGGTGCTCGACCGGCGCGTCGTAGGGCACGTGGGCGGGCCCCGGGGCGACCTCCGTCTCCACGACGACGCAGCGCGCCGTCTGCCGGTAGCCGGCCCGCTCGGCGAGCGACAGGGCGCCGTAGTCATGCGCGGGGATCGACGTGCGCATCACCGCTGCGCCGTAGTGGCGGGCCAGCGCTTCGGCCTCCCGCACCAGCTGTCCGCCGATGCCGCGGCCCTGCACGTCCGGATGGACGCGGATCGCCTCCATCCAGGCCTCAGTCCGGCCCACGATGCTGACATGGATGCCACCCACGGCCCGCCCGTCGTCGAGGGCGACCAGGTCGTGGCCCGGCTCCTCGGCCCACTCCAGCCATTCCAAAGGCGCGGCCTCGCGACCGGCCACGATGCGGGGGAGTTGCTCAGAATCGATGCCGGCCAGCCGAATGGCGACGGGCATCGGCGATCAGACGGGGCGGCGGCGGCGCGATGCGGCCAGGCGGCGAAGATCGGCCATCATCGCGCTCTGCACGAGCAGCGCGAACGCGACCGCGGTGAGGCGCATGAACGTGCTGCGCGCGCGCGGCGAAGCGCCGCGGGCTTCCATCAGGCTGGCCACGATGTGGCCGCCATCGAGCGGGTAGATCGGCATGAGGTTCATCACGCCCAGCCCGACGTTGATCCCTCCCGCCAGCCGCCCGAGCGAGCCCGCGCCCTGATCGGCGGCCTGGAACAGCGCCGAGAACGTCCCGAGGAAGCCGGTGAGCCCCACGGCCTTGCCTTCGTCTCCGAGCATGACGGTGGGATGACGCCGCAGCGCGTACAGCAGCGGGGCGCCGAGCAGGATATTCGTGAGCGGGCCGGCGAGCAACATGCCGATGCGGCGGTGGGGCGGGATCTGCTCCACGTCGACCGCGGCGTAGCCGCCCAGCGGGAAGGCGCGCACGACGATGGGAAGCCGGCGGACCTTCGTCCGGAAGAGCGCGGGCCCCAACCCCACACCGATCTCCTTCACGGTCCCGCCGCCCCGCACCGCGGCCACGGCGTGCGCCGCCTCATGGACGGCCACTGTGGCCCCGACGATCCCGATCGCGGTGAGCACTCTGCGCCACATGACTACTTGTGACTTTCCCCGCGCGGGCGCTATTCCTTCGCCGGGATGCGCGCCATGGCCGCCAGGTGGTCGCCTTCGCCCAGGTGCTGGATGTGCACGCCCTGGGCGGAGCGGCCCATCACGGAGATCTGCGCGGCGGCGATCCGGTTGAAGACGCCGCTCGTCGTCCCGAGCAGGATCTCGTCGTCGTCCTCGACGGCGCGCACGCTGACGACCTGGCCGGTCTTCTTGGACACGTTCAGGTTGATCACGCCCATCCCGCCGCGGCTCTTCACCGGGTACTGCCCGATGGGCGTGCGCTTGCCGAAGCCCATCTCGGTGGCGGTCAGCAGCGTGGTCCCTTCCTTCGCGTCGGCCACGCCCACGACGGCGTCACCGCTGCGCAGGCGGATGCCCGTGACCCCGCGCGCGGAGCGGCCCATCTCGCGGACCTGGCCCGCGCGGAAGCGCAGGGCCTTGCCCAGTTGGGTGGCCAGGACCATCTCCGTGTCCTTCGCGATGAGCCGCACGCCCACCAGGCTGTCGTCCCGGTCCAGGGTGATGGCAAAGATGCCCGCGCGCTTGGCGTTGATGAACTCCATCAACCCCGTGCGCTTCACGACCCCCCGCCGGGTCGCCATGAAGACGCTGCCCTCATCCTCGAAGGAGCGCAGGGCGATGAGCGCGTTGATCCGCTCCCCCTGGGCGAGCGCGAGCAGGTTCACGAGCGCCGTCCCGCGCGCCGTGCGGCTGGACTCCGGCATCTCATGCGCCTTCATCCGGTACACCTTACCGCGGTCGCTGAAGATCAGCAGGAAGGCGTGATTCGTCGTGGCCAGGACCTGCTCCACGTAGTCCTCTTCCTTCGTACTCATGCCCTGGACGCCGCGCGTGCCCCGGCGCTGCAGGCGATAGGTCTCCAGCGGCTGGCGCTTGATGTAGTTGTTGTGGCTGAGGCTGATCACCACGTCGGCGTCGGGGATGAGGTCCTCGGCCTCGAACTCCTCCGCCTCCTTGCTGGCGATCTTGGTGCGCCGCGCGTCCCCATACTTCCCCTTCATCTCCAGCAGCTCGGCGCGGATCGCGGCCATGATCAGCCGCGGGCGCGGCGAGGTGGCGTCCTGCAGCATCTCCCGGTAGCGCGCGATGTCCTTGACCAGCGCTTTGTACTCGTCCTCGACCTTCTCGCGCTCGAGGGCGGCCAGGCGCCGCAGTTGCAGCTCGAGGATGGCCTCGGCCTGGCGTTCGCTGAGCTTGAACTCCTTCATCAGCCCGGCGCGCGCGGCGGGCACGTCCTTCGACTTGCGGATCAGGGCGATGACCTCGTCCAGGAACTTGAGCGCGATCTTGTAGCCTTCGAGGATGTGCGCGCGCTCCTCGGCCCGGGCCAGCTCGAACTTCGTGCGGCGGATGACAACGTTGCGCCGGTGGTTGAGGTAGTGCAGCAGCATGTCCCGCAGGCCGAGTGTGCGCGGCACCCCGTCCACCAGGGCCAGCATGTTGGCGCCGAACGTCGTCTGCATCTGGGTGTGCTTGAACAGCTGGTTGCGCACGATCTGCGGGTTCGCGTCCCGCCGCAGCTCGATCACGATGCGCATGCCGCGGCGGTCGGATTCGTCGCGCAGGTCGCTGATCCCGTGCAGCTTCTTGTTCCGCACGAGCTCGGCGGTGCGCGCGATGAGCGCCGACTTGTTCACCTGGAACGGAACCTCGGTGATGATCACCGCCACCCGGCCGCCCCGCAGCTCCTCGATCTCGGCCTTGGCCCGCACCGTGATGCTGCCGCGGCCGGTCGCATACGCGGCCTTGATGCCGTCGCGGCCCAGGATCTGGCCGCCGGTGGGGAAGTCGGGGCCCTTGATGATCTTCATCAGGGCCTCGGCGTCGGTGTCCTTGTCGTCGATCAGGGCGATCAGGCCATCGATCAACTCGCCCGCGTTGTGGGGCGGGATGTTGCTCGCCATGCCCACCGCGATGCCGGACGCGCCGTTCATCAGCAGGTTCGGCACCCGGGCGGGCAGGACCACGGGCTCGCGCTCGTACTCGTCGTAGTTGGGGACGAGGTCAACGGTGTCTTTGTCGATGTCGGCCAGCAGCTCCATGGCGATCGGCGTGAGGCGCGCTTCGCTGTACCTCATCGCGGCCGGTGGATCGCCGTCGATGCTGCCGAAGTTGCCTTGCCCGTCGACCAACGGGTAGCGGAGCGACCAGTCCTGGGCCATGCGCACCAGCGCTTCGTACACCGGCGCGTCGCCGTGCGGGTGGTATTTCTTCAGCACGTCGCCGACCACGGCCGCGGACTTGCGGTGCGCGCGGTCGGGGCGCAGGCCCGCTTCCAGCATCGCGTACAGGATGCGCCGCTGCACCGGCTTCAAGCCGTCGCGCACGTCGGGCAGGGCGCGGCTGACGATGACGGACATCGCGTAGTCGAGATAGGAAGTGCGCATCTCCTTCTCGATGGGCTGGGGCAGAATCCGGGAGTCATCGCCTAGCGCCATAGAAGTCTCCTGTGGTCAGATGTCCAGGTTGCGGACTTCGCGGGCGTACTTGATGATGAAGTCGCGTCGTGGCTCGACCTCTTCACCCATCAGCTTGATGAAGATCTCATCCGCAGCCTTGGCGTCTTCCACCTCGATGCGCAGCAGGGTGCGGGTCTGCGGATCCATCGTCGTCTCCCACAGCTGCTCGGGGTTCATCTCGCCCAGGCCCTTGTAGCGCTGCACCTCGGGCTTGCCGCCCTTGCGCTCGACGTCCTTGGTGATGACCTGGCGCTCCTCGTCGGAGTAGGCGTAGCGGCGCTCCTTGCCGTTCTTGACGAGGTACAGCGGCGGCTGGGCGATGTAGACCTTGCCGTGCTCGATGAGCGGCCGCATGTAGCGGTAGAAGAAGGTGAGCAGCAGCGTGCGGATGTGGTTGCCGTCCACGTCTGCGTCGCACATGATGATGACGCGGTCATACCGGCGCTCGTCGAAGTTGAACTTCTCCCCGAACCCGGTGCCCAGCGCGGTGATGATCGCCCGGATCTCCTCGTGCCCGACCATCTTGTCCTCGCGCGCCTTCTCCACGTTGAGGATCTTGCCTTGAATGGGCAGGATGGCCTGGAAGTGGCGGTCGCGGCCCTGCTTCGCGGACCCACCGGCGCTCGGCCCCTCGACGATGTAGATCTCGCATTTGTCAGGGTCGCGCTCGACGCAGTCCGCGAGCACCCCGGGCAGCGGGGAGACGTCGAGGGCGCTCTTGCGCCGTACCAGCTCCCGGGCCTGCTTCGCCGCCTCACGCGCCCGCGCCGCGGTGAGCGCCTTGCTCACGATGCGCTTCGCGTCACCCGGGTGCGTGTGCAGCCACTCCGTGAGCCAGTCGCCGAAGGTCGACTCGACCAGCCCCTTCACCTCCGTGTTGCCGAGCTTGGTCTTGGTCTGTCCCTCGAACTGCGGCTCGGGCAGCTTCAAGCTCACCACCGCGGTGAGCCCCTCGCGCACATCGTCTCCGGTCAGCGTGACCTCGCCGTTCTTCAGGATGCCGCTGCGCCGGGCGTAGTCGTTGATCGCGCGGGTCAGCGCCGAGCGGAAGCCGGCGAGGTGCGTGCCGCCCTCGGTCGTCGGGATGGTGTTGACGTACGTGAGCGTGTGCTCGAGGTAGCTGTCGTTGTACTGGAGGGCAATCTCGACCTCCGTGCCGTCCCGCTCCCTCGTCATGTGCATGACGTCGGAGAGCTTGGTCTTGGTGCGGTTCGTCCCCTGGACGAGCTCGACGATGCCGCCGGCGTGCTTGAACGTCTGCTCCTTGTCGGTCCGCTCGTCCGTGAGGCGGATGACGAGGCCCTTGTTCAGGTAGGCGATGTCGTCGAGGCGCGTGGTGATCGTCTCGACGTCGAAGTCGGCCGCCGTCATCACCTCTGGATCGGGCTTGAAGGTCACGCGGGTACCGGTCTTGCGCGTGGCGCCGACGGGCTGCAGCGGCGTGGTCTTCTTGCCGCGGGCGAAGCGCTGCTTCCAGGCCTTGCCGTCGCGCCAGACCTCGACCTCGAGCCATTCCGACAGCGCGTTCACGACCGACACCCCCACGCCGTGGAGCCCGCCGCTGATCTTGTAGCCGCCCCCACCGAACTTCCCGCCGGAGTGCAGGGTCGTCAGGACGACTTCGACCGCCGGCTTGCCGATCTTCGGGATCGGATCGACCGGGATCCCCGCGCCGTCGTCGCTCACCGAGGCGCTGCCGTCCTTGTGCAGGATGATGTCGATCTGCGAGCAGCGGCCCGCGAGCGCCTCATCCACGGAGTTGTCGACCACTTCGTAGAGGAGGTGGTGCAGACCGTCGGGGCCGGTGCTGCCGATGTACATCGCGGGGCGCCTGCGGACGCCCTCCAGCCCCTCGAGGACCTGGATCTGCTCCGCGCCGTAGGGGGTCGTCGTCTGATTGGGGCCCATGTTGGGTTCCTCAGCCATCGCTGTGTTGTTGACCCCTTATGAACATACTGAGAGGAGCGCTCTGGGGACGCCCCTCCCGGTCAAACGGTCTTGGTTGTGCGGTGCGAGCGAGACTGCGCGTGCTGATGAAGCCGCACGACTTAGTGTATCACACGCGAAAAAGGCCTGTCAACGCAGAAAACCCGCATCCAGCCTTATGTTTCCGCGTCCCAGGCCCTCGCACTCTGCCGCAGATGGGTCATCCGGCGGGCCAGGGTCTGGGCTGAGACGGCCGAGGTGTACACGGTCATGTCCCGCGTCACCACGAGCGCCTTGCAGTCGGGGGTGAGCCCATCGCCGCGCAGGCGCTTGCCGGCCACGGCCTTGTCGATGAACTCCCGGTTGAGGTCGGATCCCTGGAGCAGGCGGACGTCGAGGATGGCGACGACCTCGCGGACGGGCACGACGATCTCACCGCCCAGGTGGACGTACATGTCGCTTCCTCCATGCGATCTGGCTCCGCATCGCCTTCTTCGCGGCTTCCCTGACCTCGGGATCGGCGATCTCGGCCGCCGTGCGCTCCACCGATGCGCTCTCCTCGGCGGTCAACGCGGTGGACGCCTCCGCCGGCTGAGGCACGTCTCCTGCCGGCGGCGTCCGCCATCCCGCGACCTGCTTGAACCGGATCTCCGTCACCGCGGGCGCGCCCAGGCGCCGGTTGATCTCCGCGGCGAAGCCACCGCGCCGGGCCGACAGTTCCTGGGCCCACAGACCCCCCTCGGCCTCGGCCAGCAGCACGCTGCCCCGCAGCCCCATCGGGCGGCTGTGCCCCGACGCTTCCGGACCGACGATTTCGGGCCACATCTCCGCGATGAGCGCCGCGGACGCCGCCCGCTCCACGCCCAGCGACTTCGCCGCACCCCGGAGCAGACTCCTAAGCGAGGTGAGCATGCTCGGCCTCGACCGTTCCGCCCTGCACCCGGTACAGTGCCGCCCCGGCCGGGATGGCGGCCAGCGTCGCGGTGGTGGTGAGGGTCATCAGCACCTGGACGCCCCGCACGCCATCCAGCAGGTAGGACTGGCGGGCCTCGTCCAGGGTGAGTAAGACGTCGTCCAGCATGAGGACGGGCTCCTCGCCGGTCTCCTCGAGCAGGACCCGGCGCTCCGCCAGGCGGACCGCCAGCATCGCCGTCAGTTGCTGGCCGCGCGAGCCGAACGTCCGCAGCTCCCGCCCATCCACGCGGAGCGCTAGATCGTCCCGGTGCGGCCCGACCACCGTGGCGCCGCGCGCGATCTCTTCCCCCCGCCGCCGGAGCAGCGTCTCGCGCGCCCAGGCCGCCATCGGCGTCTCACCCTCGCCGTGCAATGACGGGACGTATTCCAGCGTCAGGTGCTCCTGCCTGTGACTCAGCGCGTCATAGATGGGTCCCGCGGCCGCGGCGAGCCTCCTGACGAGCTCCCCGCGCCGGACCGTCAGCGTGGCACCAAGGAGGGCGATCTGCTCGTCCCAGGCCTCGAGGCCGCCGCCGCGCGTGCGGAGGAGCCGGTTCCGCTGCAGCAGCGCGCGCGCGTACCGCTGCACCGTGAAGTAATAGGCGGGACTGGTCTGCGCGAGGAGGAGATCGAGCAGGCGGCGCCGGTATAGCGGGCT
>MENB01000064.1:18528-21256 GCA_001768125.1 Armatimonadetes bacterium RBG_19FT_COMBO_69_19 | reverse complement strand
ACACACAGGAGGTGGCCGAATAGCTCACCCCGCCGGACCGGCACGCCGTTCACGCGGATCCCACGGGACGCCCGGGGCGGCTCGGTGCCCTCCTCCCGGCGCAGCGCGATGTCGATCTCGCCGGCGCGCCCGAGCCGCTCCACACCGGCCCGGACGCGCGCCCACTCCTCGCCCAGCGTGATCATCTCGACGTCATGCCGGGCCCGGAAGGAACGCCCCGTTGCGGCGAACTGGACCGCCTCCAGGAGCGACGACTTGCCCTGGGCGTTGCCGCCGACGAAGAGGGTCAGCCCGGGCGCGGGGGTGATGTCGCTGTGGCGGTGATTGCGGAACTGGACGACCCGGAGGTGCGTGAGGCGCATCGCCCTAGCCCTCGCGCTCGACGGTGAGGACCGTGCCGGCCGCATCTATCAGGTCGCCGGGGCGGATCTGGCGTCCCCGGCGGCGCTCGACCTGACCGTTGACGGTGATGCGCCCGTCCCGGATCAGGTGCTTGGCCTCACCGCCGGTGGCGGCGACCTGGGCCAGTTTCAGCAGCGCGCCCAGGTCGATCGTTTCCGACCGTATCCCGATGCGCCGCTGGGGCGCCACCGTCAGCCGTAGACGCGCACGGGCGCGAGGACGTACACGTAGTCGCTGTGACCGGTGGGCCGGATCGCCCCCGGGCTGAGCGGTCCGGTGAGCTCAAAGAGCAGTTCGTCGACGTCGATGTTGTTGAGGCAATCCATCAGGTAGCGGGCGTTGAAGGCCGCCTCGATGGTGTCGCCGTCGGCGGTTACCTCCACCTCTTCACGCGCCTTCCCGACTTCCGGCGTGTTCGAGGTGATGGTGAGTTTCTTGCCCTTGGCGGCCAGGCGCACGACGTTCGCCGAATCGCGCGCCGTGATGGACATCCGGCGCA
The DNA here is from genome assembly GCA_001768125.1 of Armatimonadetes bacterium RBG_19FT_COMBO_69_19. GTDB lineage: Bacteria > Sysuimicrobiota > Sysuimicrobiia > Sysuimicrobiales > Kaftiobacteriaceae > Kaftiobacterium. Next base: position 20,355 of record MENB01000064.1, on the reverse strand, counting down.
CAGCACGCAGCAGCCGGTCAGTCTGCACCCGGATGCGCTGCTTGAATTCCTGGGGGATTACCTGCTGGTAGTTCGGAAACTGCCCGCTGATCAACCGTGAATACACGCGCAGACCAGGGACCGTGAACAGGAGCTGGTTATCGGCCATGGCCAGCTGCACGTCACCCGCCACGCCGGCCAGCGCGCGCATGAGCTCCTGCATCGTCTTCGCCGGCACGATTACGCCCGTCTTCTGCTTCGCCGTGGTCGCAAGCCCCGTCTTTCGGAGCGCGAGCCGTCCACCATCCGTGGCCACGAACCGGACCTCCGCCTCCTCCATGGCGATGTACAGACCGGTGAGGAACGGCCGTGTCTCGTCGGCGGACACGGCGAAGATCGTTTGACTGACCATGGTGCGCAACATGTCGGCATCGATCGCGCCGATCTCACTGCCGTCCGCCCGGGGCAACGCGGGAAAATCGCCGGCGGGCAGTCCGAGGATCTCGAACGCACTCGCCTCGCAGGTGATCTCCACCTGATGCGCGCCCTCCTCGTTCTTCAGCTCCACCATCGCGTCGGGCAGGTTGCCGACGATTTCGGCGAGGATGCGCGCCGGTAAGGTCACCTGTCCGCCCTTCTTGATCTCGGCATCGATGTCCACCTGGACGGCCAGCTCGAGATCGGTCGCGGTGAGCCGCAAACCGTTCTTCATCGTCTCAAGGAGGATATAGCCCAGGATGGGCATCGTCGTCCGAGTAGAAATGGCCCGGCTGGCCAGTTGCACTCCCTTCAGGAGCGATGCCTGGGAACAGGTAACCCACATGTATTAGCCTCCAAGATTTATATCTATTAACTTCGTCGTAGTAGTAGTAATGCTGTGGATACTGTGGATAGAGGCAATCCAGCCTTACGATAGCAAGGCCAACACGGTGTGTATAGCCTTGGGATAGACCCATTTGGGTTACCCACATCGCTGGGCGGTCGGCGATGGTTACGCACCGGTGCGCAAAGTATCCACAAGTTTCTTGAGCCGCACCGCAAACTGTGGATCCTGGGCGAGAGCCCCTTTTACGCGTTCGCAGGCGTGCATCACCGTCGTATGGTCCCGGCCGCCGAACTCTTCGCCGATGCGGGGCAGGGAGGCATCGGTCAGCTCGCGGGCCAGGTACATGGCGACCTGGCGGGGGAAGGCGACGCCCTTTGTGCGCCGTTTCGCGCGCATCTCCTCGACGCGGATCCCGAAGTGCTCGGCGACGGATTTCTGTAGCCCGGGGATCGTGACCGGGCGGGATGCCGCCACCGGGAGCAGTTCCTTGAGGATTTCTGCGGCCAGCTCACCGGTGATCGGCTGGCGCGTAAGGCTGGCATACGCCACCACACGGACCAGCGCCCCTTCGAGCTCACGGATGTTGGACTGGATGCGCTGGGCGATGAACTCTGCCACCTGGTCCGGCACGCTGATGCCGTCGATCTCCGCCTTTTTGCGCAGGATCGCGATGCGGGTCTCCAGGTCGGGTGGTTGGATGTCGGCGATGAGCCCCCACTCGAAGCGTGAGCGCAGGCGGTCTTCGAGCGTGGGGATCTCCTTCGGCGGGCGGTCGCTCGTGATGATGATCTGCCGGCTGGCCTCGTGCAGGGTGTTGAAGGTGTGGAAGAACTCTTCCTGCGTGCGTTCTTTGCCGGCCAGGAACTGGATGTCGTCGATGAGCAGCACGTCCACGTTGCGATACTTCGTGCGGAACTCGAGCGTGCGGTCGTCGCGGATCGCGTTGATCAGTTCGTTGGTGAACTTCTCGCTGCTGATGTAGGCGACGCGGGTGAGCCCCTGACGGTGGATGACGTGGTGCC
>MENB01000064.1:12150-18446 GCA_001768125.1 Armatimonadetes bacterium RBG_19FT_COMBO_69_19 | reverse complement strand
GGCGACCGCCATCGCCGCGGCGTGCGCGAAGCGGTTCCCCGAGCCGATGACGAACGTGTCAAAGGTGTACTTCGGGCTGAGCTGCAATGTGTCGGGCGCACGTGGCAGGGCGGGGGCCGCCGCCGGCGAGGGGAGGGGCGCCTCCGCGACGGTCAACTGAATGGAGACCGTCCGCGCCAGCACCTCGCGCAGCGCGCCGTGGATGAGGCTGCTGTAGCGTGTCTCCACCCACTCCTTCGCCAGCCGGCTCGGCACGGAGAAAACAAAGACGTCGTCGTGCAGCGCCACCGGCGCCATGGCTTTGACGAACGACTCGAAGCTCGGCTTGGTCAGCCGCCCCTCGATGCGCCGCAGCGCTTCCTGCCAAACTCCCGAAGCCGAGGATGTATCTACCGCCATGGCTACCCCCTTACGGCCTGAACACGTTCCCCAGGGCCGTGATGCCTTCTTCTGTCAGCGTGCGCTTGCCGGACCGCCGGCTGTCGATGAGGTGGAGCGCGGTGAGTGCCTGCAGCTCCCGGTAGGCCGTGCTCTGACTGACCCCGAGTTCTTTCGCCACCGCCGAGGGCCCGGCGGAGCCGAGTTCGGCGATCAGCAGCAGCACCTTCTTCTGCCGGGGCGTCAACTCCGGGGCCCGCGCGACCACCAGGGCGGGTACGGACGCAGGTGCCACCTGGGCCGCCGCCGGAGGCATCGGCGCAGGGGTCGCCGCGGCGCCGGATGAGGCCGGGCCAACGGAGAGTGTCACGACGGTGCCGTTCGACAGGTTGGAGTCGATCGCGATGGCCCCGCCGAGGAATGCGAGCTGCTCCTTCGCCACCGGGAGACCGGACCCCACACCCTTGATGAACCGCCGCATCTGGGCCGTCGCGGTGCTGAATCCCGGGAGGAGCGCCTTCTGCCGGTCGGCGATGCCGGGGCCTTGATCGGCGATGCGGATGGTATTGCCGTCGTCGAAGATACTGATCACGGCGCCTTCGAAGTAGGCGTGGATGAGGTTCTCCACGATCTCCCGGATCACCACGTACGGAATGCGCCCGCCTCGCTCACGGGAGTGGCTGTACGTCCGCGCCGCGAGGTCGCCCACGAACTGATGGAACTCCTGCCCGCGCAGACTGATCACCCGGGGCGCGGCCAGCGGCGAATCATAGATCGCGAGCCGGACTTCCGGCCCTTCTGACTCACTTCCGCCGTCGGCGTCCCGGTCTCCGGACCACGGGAAGCGTCGGGATTCCACCATGCTAACAGTCCGGGCCAGCGGCAGCGGTCGGATATGGACCTGCGCGACGGATGCGTGAGTTATCCGTGCGGATGGGAACTCCTACCCGCACCCTGACGGCGGCGCGGATTTCATGGCATGCCATGGGTCATCAATCGGTAACCGTGATTGTGGATAGCTCCTGGGGGAGTGTCACCGATTTCGCGGATGCCGCGACGGGTTCCTGCCGAACGTGAGTGCGCGAGAACACAGGACAGATGCGGCTGTTGTGAGTTATCCACAGCTGTGAAAAACTCTGTGGATAGCCCTCGGGCGATCTGTGCGCACGTCATTCCCCGGTTCGTGAAAGCCCCCCGTTCCGTGGTTGCATCGCAGGGGACCGTGAAAACTCCGGGGCCCGAAGTTGTGGACAATGTGGGCGCTTGCGCGCAGGTTATCCACAGCCGGCGCTGGGATGGGGGCGCGCTGCCGTCCCGCGCCCTGTGCTATAGTGGGGCGTATGAAACGGACCTATCAACCCAAAGTTCGGCGGCGGCAGAAGCGCCACGGCTTCCGCGTGCGCATGCGCACCCCCGGCGGCCGCAATGTCCTCAAGCGGCGCAAGGCCAAGGGACGGCATCGCGTCGCGCTCTGACCGCAGCCGGTCCGCTCAGCGGCTGACCGCACCCGAGCACTACCGCCTGGCCTAACGAGAGGGCACGCGAATCTCTGACGGGTTGTTGGTGGTGTACGTGCGACCGAACGGACTGGCGGTCCGTCGTGTGGGCATCGCGGTGCCCGGACGGGTGGGGACCGCCGTCCGCCGCAACCTGGTGAAGCGCCGGCTCCGCGAGGTGGCGCGCGACGCCTGGCCGGTCGTGCCGCCTGGGACAGACGTCGTGCTCGTCGCGCGCACGGCCGCGGGCGCGGCGCGTTTCGCGGCGCTGCAGGAATCCGTCCGCGCCCTGTTCAATCGGGCTGCGGGAGTGTCATGACACACATCCTGCTCGTTCTCATCCGCGTGTACCAGCGGTTCGTCTCGCCGTACACGCCCCCGTCATGCCGCTTCTACCCGTCGTGCTCCACCTACGCGGTGGACGCGATCGCCCGCTACGGCGCGTGGCGGGGTGGCTACCTCGCCGTGCGCCGGCTGCTCCGCTGCCATCCGTTCCGTGCGGGCGGGTACGACCCCGTGCCCTGAGCGTGCACGCCGTTTCCAGGAGGCTCTAGGTGATCAACAGCATCGCCCAGTTCCTGGCGCAGATCCTGCGCGTGTTGTTCGACTGGACCGGCAGTTACGGGCTGGCCATCATCCTGCTGACATTAGCCGTGAAGGCGGTGCTGCACCCGCTGACGCGCCACCAGTTGCGCTCGATGAAAGAGATGCAGTTCCTCGCGCCGCAGATCTCATCGCTGCGGGAGAAGTACAAGGGCGACCCCCAGCGCATGAACGCCGAGGTCATGAACCTCTACCGCGCGCACAAGGTGAACCCATTCGGGGGCTGCCTGCCCCTGCTGCTGCAGATCCCTATCCTCTGGGGGCTCTTCGCGGTCTTTCGCCGGCCGGACATCTTCAACGGGGCGACATTCCTCGGCATCCCGCTCGAGAGCATCCCCACGTTCGGCGCGATCGCGAAGGATCCGCTCTTGCTGATCTGGCCCGTGCTCGTCGGGGCGTCGACCTATCTCCAGCAGCGGATGTCCGTCACGGATCCGTCGCAGGCGCGGATGTTCATCTTCATGCCGTTCCTCGTCGGGTATTTCGCCACTCAGTTTCCGGTGGGGATGTCCATCTACTGGGTGACCTCGACGCTGGCCTATATGCTCGAATACTACATCGTGGTGGGCCGGCTGACCCCGCCGGCGCCCGCGGCCCCGATCAGCGAGGACAAGCCGCCCATCGCCCTCCTGCCGCAGCGTCCGAAGGGGACGAAGAAGCGATGAGGCAGGTGGAGACCGCCGGACGCACCGTGGAGGAAGCGGTCGATCGGGCCCTCACCGAACTCGGCGCGGCGGCCGACGACGTCGCCATCGAAGTGCTCGACGCCGGGACGCGCGGCATGCTCGGGCTGGGCGCGCGCGTGGCGCGCGTGCGCGCGACGCTCAAGGAAGGCGCGGCCGCGGTCGCGCACCACATGGCGGAGCGCCTCGTCCGGGCCATGGGATTTGCGGCCACGGTGCGCGCGCGCGAGGCCGCGGACGCCGTCACCGTCGAGATCCGCGGACAGGATCTCGGCGCGCTGATCGGGCGGCGCGGCACGACGCTGGAATCGATCGAGCTGTTGCTCGGGCTGATGGTGGCGAACGCGAGCGGCCTGCGCAGCCGCGTCATCGTGGACGTGGAAGGCTATTGGGAGCGGCGGCGCGAGTGGTTGGAGAAGATGGCGCAGCAGACCGCGGACCGCGTGCAGCGCGACGGCCGGCCCATCATGATGGCCCCGATGCCCGCCCGCGAGCGGCGCGTGGTCCACACCGTCCTGGCCGACCATCCGGCCGTGGTAACGGCCAGCAGCGGCGAGGGGCCGGAGCGGCGCATCACGGTGTCGCCTCGCACCGCCGGCCCGGATGCCGGTGACGCCTGACCGGCTGAAGGCATCCCTGCAGGTGGAGATGGCCTCGGTCGGCGTGTCACCGACCCTGTCGCAGATCGATCTGCTAGCGCGTTACCTCGACCTCATCTCACGGTGGCGGACCCGCGCCAGGCTCACCGCGATCACAGATCCGCGGGCCGCCGCCAGGCTGCACGTCGCGGACTCGCTTCTGTGCCTGCGCGCGGGGATCCCCGCCGGCGCGTCTCTCCTCGACGTGGGGAGCGGTGCCGGGCTTCCCGGCATTCCTCTCGCGATCGTCCGGCACGACCTGGACGTCACCCTGCTCGAGGCCGAGTCACGCAAGGCCGCGTTTCTCGAGGTCGTCGCATCCGAACTCGGCCTGCGGATCTCCGTCGCGTGTGCGGCCGCTGAAGACGCCGCGCGGGGCCCGCTCCGCGAGCAGTTCGACGTCACCGTCGCGCGCGCGGTGGCGCCGCTGGCCGCGCTGTGCGAGCTCACCCTTCCGTTCGTGAAGGTTGGCGGCCTTGCCGCGTTGCTAAAGGGGCCGTCGGTCCGGGCGGAGATGGGTGACGGGCGCGCGGCCGCGCGCGCGCTCGGCGGGTCCGACCCGGACGTGTCCGAGTGGAGTCTTGGGGGCGGTGAGCGGCGCGTCCTGGTGGTGATCCGCAAGCGGGAGTCCACGCCGCGTGGGTTCCCGCGGAGGGCGGGGCTGCCCCGTAGGCGGCCCATCAAGGGGTAGATCCCTTCAAGGACCCTACCACCACATACCGAATGACTCACCGAGATGGGCCGCGTTGTCGCTGTTGCCAATCAGAAGGGCGGCGTCGGGAAATCGACCACCGCCGTGAACCTGTCGGCGGCGCTGGCCATCGCCGGCTCGCACATCCTCCTGGTGGACATGGATCCGCAGGCGCATGCGACGAGCGGCATCGGCGTGGCCAAGGCAGCCGTGGGTGTCTCCGTCTACGACGTGCTGATCAACGGGCTGTCAACCGCGTCGGCGCTCATGCCGACCGCGGTCCGGGGGTTGGATCTCGTCCCCGGCAGCATCCACCTCGCCGGCGCCGAAGTGGAGCTGGTCTCGCTTCCCTCACGCGAGTACCGTCTGCGAGAGAGCCTCCGCCCCGTACGCGACTGGTATGACCTCGTCCTCGTGGATTGTCCTCCGTCGCTCGGCATGCTCACGATCAATGCCCTGGTGGCTGCGGATGAAGTGCTGATCCCGATCCAGTGCGAGTACTACGCGCTCGAGGGGCTCTCCCAACTCATGGAGTCCGTGAACCTCATCCGCAGGAAGTTGAACCCGGCCCTGCGCATCGGCGGCTTGCTGCTCACGATGTTCGATGCGCGCACCAATCTCGCCGAGCAGGTCGCAGCGGAGATCCGCCGGCATTTCCCGGCCGAGGTGTTCCAGACCGTGATCCCCCGCAGCGTCAGGCTCGCTGAGGCGCCATCGTTCGGCCAGCCCGTCGTGACGTACGACCCCTCATCGAAAGGGGCCGAGGCGTACGTCGCGCTGGCAAAGGAGGTCGGGGCTCGTGCCGGACAGCCCGTTGTTGCCGACTGACCCTCGCCGCCGGCGGGGATTGGGCAAGGGTCTCGGTGCGCTGATCCCGGGCGCCGAAGCCGCGGGGCAGGAGCGCCCGACCGAGATCGCCCTGTCGCATCTCACGGCCAACCCCTTCCAACCCAGGCAGGCCATGGATCCCCAGGAGCTGTCTGGGCTCGTGGACTCCATCCGCCGGCACGGCGTCCTCCAGCCGATTGTAGTGCGCCCGTCTGCGGGGGGGTTCGAGGTTGTGGCCGGCGAGCGGCGGTGGCGCGCCGCGGAGGCCGCCGGACTGAGCACCATCCCCGTGGTTGTCCGCACTCTCACCGATCAGGAAGCCCTCGAGTTGGCCCTCGTGGAGAACCTCCAGCGGGAAGACCTGAACCCGATGGAGCGGGCCAGGGCATACCGGAGGCTCATACACGACTTCGGGCTCACCCAGGAGCAGATCGCCGAGCGGGTTGGCAAGAGCCAGCCGTCGGTGGCGAACGCCCTGCGCCTGCTCAACCTTCCCGCCCAGATCCAGGTCAGTCTGGAGGTCGGCAGGATCACCGAAGGTCACGCCCGCGCCCTCCTGGCCGTAGGGAACGAGACCGCGATGCTGAAGCTCTGGGAGCGCGTTGAGCGACGCGGGCTGTCCGTTCGAGAGACGGAACAACTCGCCAGGGGGAGTATTTCACGTGAAATACGGCGGCATCCCCGGGCGCAGGATCCCCAACTCCGGACCGTGCAGCAGGACCTGTCCAGGCGCTACGGGACGAAGGTGTCGGTGAGCGGCTCGCGGAACCGGGGCCACGTCGCCCTCGAATACTACTCCGAGGAAGACCTGCAAAGGCTGCTGGACCTGCTCCTGGACTAGGACCGGCCGGACCGCCGCCGCGCCCGGAAATTCCTCGCCTTCGCACGGTTGCCGCAGACGGCCATGTCGCACCAGAGCCCGGAGCGGTTGCGCGATTGGTCGAAGAACACCCAGCCGCACGAGGGATCCCGGCACACC
>MENB01000064.1:9010-12127 GCA_001768125.1 Armatimonadetes bacterium RBG_19FT_COMBO_69_19 | reverse complement strand
GGTGACGGCATCGTGGAGGGCGACGAGGACCTCGCCGATTGCCCGATCGACCGAGGACAGCCCAGTCGACGCGAATCCAGTCGATCCGCCTTCGGCTACAGCCAGCCTGAGCGGCATCATCCGCCCAGCGCGGTTCAGGGACTCCAGGGCATGAGCCGGCGGCGCCCCATCCGCCGCGATCCAACGCGTGAGACCGTCGCGAAGCTCCGCTGCCCTCGCCACGTCCTCAAGGCAGAGGCTGTCAACATCTGCGTTGAATCCCTCGCTTACGAGCCACGCCTCCAGCCCGTTGATGGTGGTGATCCCAGAGGCGTTCACGAATGAGAGAATCAAGGATATGAACCGAGGTGTGTTTGCCATGGCGCCCCCCTACCATATAGCGTGTGCGTACATATGGATTTTTGAAGGTTATCATAGATGCATGTAGTAACTGACATATTCGATAGGCAGGTTACGATGACCTTCCCGAAGAACCGGGGCGCAGGAGGGACAAGTCCATGGAGCGGGAGCAAGTGTGAACCACATCGTGTTCTGAAGTGGAGCAGCGCAACTGGGAAGAACCGGCCCAGGTCGGCGAATCTTCGTGGACCGAGACGAAGCGACGCTTCAGGGAGTCGTATGTCCGCGCGCTGCAGGGCCTGCCGCCGATCGAATGAGGATCCGGCGCACCGGGGGGAAATACGAGCGCGCTGGATGCGATCGCGCTCGTCCCCGCAACCGTGGTGAGCTTCCTGGTGGTCCTGCCGCGCGTGGGCCTGTCGCTCGAGCTCCGGACCGCTGCTTGACAGGCCCGCGGGCGGGGCGGAGAATGCTCCCTATGTCCACCACCGTCGTCTCGCCGCCCCCGCACGTCGACTACGCGTCCACCCTTTCCGCCCGCACCAAGGCCTACGTTCTGGCGGGCGTGCTCGTCAGCCTGTTCCTCGCGGCGCTGGATCAGACGATCGTGGCCACGGCGCTGCCCGCCATCATCGCCGATCTCGCCGGGATCCGTCTGCTCGCCTGGGTCTCCACTGGGTATCTCGTCGCGAGCACGGCGATGGTGCCCGTCTACGGCAAGTTGTCGGACCTGTATGGCCGGCGGGCCATCGTGCTATTCGGGATCCTTGTCTTCCTCACGGGCTCGGCGCTCTGCGGTGTCGCCGCCACGATGCTCCAGCTCATCGTCTTCCGCGTCCTGCAGGGCATCGGCGCGGCGGCCCTCACCTCCTCGGCGTTCGCGGTGCCGGCCGATCTCTACGCTCCGGTCGAGCGCGCGCGCTACCAGGGTCTGTTCGGCGCCGTCTTCGCGCTGAGCAGCGTGATCGGCCCCTACCTGGGAGGCTTCCTCACGGACACGCTCTCCTGGCGCTGGGTCTTCTACGTCAACGTCCCCGTCGGCGCGGTGGCTCTGCTGCTGATCGTCACAAAGATGCCGCCGCTCAGCAGCGGGCTGCGCCTCCCGATCGACTGGGCGGGTACGCTGCTCCTGATCGCCGCCGTCGTCCCGCTGCTGCTCGGGCTCACGCTCGACAAGGCCGTGTTCGCGTGGTCCTCCCCGCTCGTGGTCGGTCTCTTCGGGCTCGCCGCCGTCTCCACGGTCCTCTTTCTGTTCGTGGAGTTCCGCGCGCCCTCGCCGGTGCTGCCGCTCGAGCTCTTCGGCATCCGCACCATCGCCGTGGTCAGCGTCGCGTCGGTGTTCATGGGGGCGGCCTTCATGGGCGCCATCTTCTTCCTCTCGCTGTTCATGGTGAACGTGGTCGGGGTTTCGGCGACCGCCGCGGGCAGCACGCTGATCCCCCTGACGTTCGCCGTGGTGATCGGGGCCATGACGTCATCGCTGCTCGTGCAGCGGCTCGGCCGCTATAAAGTCGTGATGGTTGCGGGATCCGCGGTGGCGATCGTGGGGTTCATCCTGCTGGCGCGGATGGATCCCTCGGTCACACGCTGGGACGTCACCTGGCGGATGATCATCCTCGGCGTGGGCCTCGGTCCGGCGATGCCGCTGCTGACGCTCGTTGCCCAGAACGCGGCGCCCTTCGGGAAGGTGGGGGCGGCAACGGCCACGCGCCAGTTCTTCATGCAGATCGGCGGTGCGGTGGGGATCGCGGTCTTCGGCGTCGTTCTCTCGGGCGTGCTCGCCTCCGAGATGCAGGCGGGATTCAGGCGCGTCGCCTCGCAGCTGCCGCCGGCCGTGCGGCAGCAGATCGATCTCCAGCGGGTGGCCGCGGGACGCGGCGGCGGAACGCCCGGCGCCCGGTTGGACCTGCCCCCCCAGGTTCGCGAGGTCGTGCGGACTGCATTCGCGTCCGCCGTCACCCGCATCTACGCCTACGCGGGCGCGCTGATGGCCGCCGCACTGCTCGTGCTGCTCGCCCTGCCGGAGATCCCGCTGCGCGCGGCCACTCCTCGTGCCGGGCCGGGTCCACCCGCTGGCGCGGACTAAGACCGCTCTCCCCGGGCGTTGACCCCGGCGATGGTGCGCGTGTACGTCATCGCCGAAGACCCGGTCCTGCGCCACCGTCTCAGGGAGCTCCTCGCCGAGCACCACGACTTCCCGGTGGTCGGCGAAGGAGACGTGGATGAGGCGTCGGCTGAGCGTGGCGCAGATGTGATCGTCTGGGATCTGGGACGCGATCCCGTCGATCTCCGCCGGCAGATCGCCGCTGTCCCCGCGGGCGACATCCCGGTGTTGTTGATCGGCCCGGGCGCGGGCATGGCTGATGCCCTGGCGGCCGGAGCGCGCGGGTATCTTGCCGCGGAACCCGACGGACGTCGTCTCACCGCGGCTCTCCAGGCCGTCGCGCACGGCCTCCTGGTCACCGATCCTGCCGCCGTCACCGAGACCCCCGACGCGGACGAATTCACGGCAGCAGAGGCGTTGACCGCGCGGGAGCGCGACGTGCTGCAACTGCTGGCCGAAGGCCTCGGCAACAAGGAGATCGCCCGGCGGCTCCACATCAGCGACCACACGGTGAAGTTCCACGTCAACGCCATCCTCGGCAAGCTCGGCGCGCGCACGCGGACCGAGGCCGTGATCCGGGCCGCCCGGCAGGGTCTGATCACCCTCTGACACCGACCTAGCCGATCGGGGGATGTGCCTCACGCCGTCCGCGCGTAGGCTGAAGCCGGAGGTGC
>MENB01000064.1:7588-8911 GCA_001768125.1 Armatimonadetes bacterium RBG_19FT_COMBO_69_19 | reverse complement strand
GGGGCCATCCTTACGGCCGAGCACGTCCTCGAACGAGAAGACGACGACATCAAGGTGGGCCTCGCGGATGGGAAGGTCGTGTCCGCTGCGGTCGTCGGCCGAGATGCCACGACCGATCTCGCCCTGCTGCGGGTGGAGGCGAGCGGCCTGGCCACGCCTGAGTGGCGGAGTCCGGAAGGCATCCGCACCGGGCACGTGGCGGTCGCGCTGTCGCGGCCGGGGAACGCGGTGCGAGCGCAGCTGGGCATCATCAGCGCCGCGGCGCCTTCGTGGCGGACACCCGCCGGCGGAGAGCTGGCGGCATATCTGCAGCCCGATGTCGAGCCCTCGTGGGGTTTCTCAGGCGGCCTCCTCGCCGATGTCTCCGGGAAGGCGATCGGCATGAACACCTCCGGCATCGTGCGCCGCACGCCGCTGGCCATTCCCTCTCCCACCCTTGAGCGGGTGGTGAGGATGCTGCTCACGCAGGGCCGCGTGCCGCGAGGGTACCTCGGGATCGCGGCGTATCCCGTGAGGCTGCCGAAGGCGGCCCGAGAGCAACTGGGCCAGAGCCGCGGTTTGATCGTCATCGGCGTCGACCCCAATAGCCCCGCCGAACAGGCCGGGCTGGTGCTCGGGGACGTGCTCACCGCGATCGAGGGCACCGCCGTGCGCCATCACGGCGACGTGGCCGCACGCCTCGGTCCCGAGATGGTGGGAAAGGCCGTGACGCTGCGGATCATCCGGGCCGGGACTGTCCAGGACCTCCGGGTGACGATCAGAGAGCGCGCCGGCGCCGCGTAGGCAGGGAACGCACCGCTCAGCGGCTCGGCGTGAGGTGGCCGTGCTCGATGAGCCAGCGCTGCGTGATCCCCATGGCTTGGTCCATGGTGTAGCGCGGCGTCCACCCGAGCAGGCGGCGCGCCTGCTCCGTGCTGAAGGTTGCGCGGCTCACCGCGTACCCGAGCGCGGTGCGGCGGACCCGTGGGGGCCGCCGCGTGAAGCGCGCCCTGGTCTCGTCGGTGACGGCGATCAGCCAGCTGGTCAGGTAGGAGACGGAGCGCGCGTTCTTCCCGACCATCCGGCCGTACCGCTCGAGGTAATCCCGCCAGCGCATGTTGGCGTCGATCAGCGTGAAGGCCTCGCCGGCGACGGGCTTCACCGCGCAGAGGATGAGCGCGTCCACCAGGTTCTGGATGAAGATCGGGCGGGCGTATCCGTGGCCGCCCGCGACCATCGCCGGCCGGCGCTGATTGATCCACTGGATGAGGCGGATCGTCCAGCCCCGCGACCGCGGGCCGTAGACCATCCCGGGCCGGGTGATCACGGCGGGCAGCCCGCGCG
>MENB01000064.1:5238-7582 GCA_001768125.1 Armatimonadetes bacterium RBG_19FT_COMBO_69_19 | reverse complement strand
CCTCGCGCAGCGCATCTTCAGCCATGATCTTGCTGTCCCCGTAGAGATCCACCCCCTTCCACAGCGGGCTCTGCTCGGTCACGACGCCGGAGCGCAGCGGGCCGTAGACGGCGATCGAGCTCAGGTGCACGAACCGCGCAACGGCCGCGCGCAGCGCTTCCAGCGCCATCGCCCGCGTCCCCGTGACGTTGGCGGCGTACGCCGCGTCCCAGGTGTACGGGGTGCCGAGCCACGCGCCGCAGTGGAAGACGAACTCGATGCCCTCGCAGGAACCGCGGAGCGTTTCGGGATCGCTCAGATCGGCGGCAATGACTTCCGCCCCCGCGTCCCGCAGGCCGGCGGCGCGCTCGGGCCGGCGCACCACTGCGCGCACACGCGAGCCCGTTGAGACGAGCCGCTCGGCGAGATGGCCGCCGATGAACCCCGTGGCGCCGGTGACGAGCACCGATCGTCCGGGAAGCGACGGTACGCGGGGTTCAGGCGTGACGGCCACGGCGCGTGCTGTTCGACGGGGCGCAGCACAATCCATGCCGCAGGCCTGCACGAGCGCGGGCGCGAATCCGCTAGGCATGACGCGTGACGAGGCCTGGGCATTGGTCTGCGAGTGGATCCAGAACCCGAACCTGCGCAAGCACCTCCTCGCCTCGGAAGCGGCGATGCGCGCCTATGCGCGGACCTTCGGCGAGGATGAGGAGACGTGGGGGACCATCGGCCTCCTCCACGATCTCGATTACGAGCGCTGCCCGTCGCAGGAGGCGGGGCATCCCTTCGTGGGCGTGGAGGAGCTGCGCCGGCGCGGCGTCCCGGAACCCTGGACGCGGGCGATCCTCTCGCACGCGGACTACTCCGGGGTGACACGCGAAAGCCGCCTCGAGAAGACCTTGTACGCCGTGGACGAACTCGTCGGCTTCATCACCGCGGTGGCATACGTGCGCCCGAACCGTTCCCTGGCCGAAGTGGACGTCGGCGCAGTGCGGAAGAAGATGAAGGATAAGGCCTTCGCGCGGGGCGTGAACCGCGAGGACGTGGTCAAGGGAGCGGAAGGGCTCGGCGTCCCGCTCGACGAGCACATCGGGTTCGTGCTCGCGGCCCTCCAGGGAATCGCACCGGACCTCGGCCTGTAGCCACGCCCGGCGTGACGGGCCCACGGGAGGCGTCGATGAAGGACGGCAGGCTGGGTGACATGCCGGCGGATGAGTTCGAGGAGTACGGGCGCCGCGCGGTGGCCTGGGTCGCGGAGTACCTCGCCCACCCCGAGCGCTACCCGGTCCTGGCGAAGGTGGCCCCCGGCGATGTCACACGCGCCTTGCCGGCAGAGCCGCCGATGCGCGCCGAGCCGATGGAGGCGATCCTCGCCGACTTCGAGCGTGCGATCGTCCCCGGGATCACGCATTGGAACCATCCCTCGTTCTTCGCGTACTTCGCGATCAGCGGCTCCGGCCCGGGGATCCTCGGGGAGCTGCTGGCCTCGGCGCTCAATGTGAATGCGATGCTGTGGAAGACCTCGCCCGCGGCGACCGAGCTGGAGGAGGTTACCCTCGGCTGGCTGCGGCAGATGGTCGGTCTGCCCGACGCGTTCATGGGGATCATCATGGATACGGCGTCGGTGGCCAGCCTGTGCGCGATCGCCGCCGCCCGGGAAGCGGTCGGCGAGCATCGCTTCCGGGATGACGGCAGCTCCGGCGGCCCGCGCCTGCGGATGTACACCTCCGAGCAGGCGCACTCCTCGATCGAGAAAGCGGGGATCGTGCTCGGTCTCGGACGTGCGGGCGTGCGCAAGATCCCGGTGGACGGGCGCTTCCGCATGGACCCCGCCGCGCTGCGCACGGCCATCGAGGAGGACCGGGGTGCGGGATGGCGGCCGTTCTGTGTCGCGGCCACGGTGGGCACGACGTCCACGACGAGCGTCGATCCCATCCCCGCGATCGCCGAGGTGTGCCGCGCCGAGGATCTCTGGCTGCACGTCGACGGCGCCTACGCCGGGATCGCGGCGATCGCCCCCGAGCTCCGCTGGGCGCTGGCCGGATGCGACCGGGCGGACTCCATCGTCATCAACCCGCACAAGTGGCTGTTCACGCCCATCGACTGCAGCGCGTTCTACTGCCGCCGGCCCGACGTGCTGCGCGCGGCGTTCAGCCTCGTGCCGGAATACCTGCGCACCGCGGAGGCCGACCAGACGGCCGTGCGGGACTTCATGGACTACGGCGTGCAGCTCGGCCGGCGCTTCCGCGCGCTGAAGCTGTGGATGGTGATCCGGTATTTCGGCTGGGAGGGGCTGGCCGCACGCATCCGTGCGCACGTGCACCTGGGGCAGCGCCTGGCCGAATGGATCGATGCCGATCCC
>MENB01000064.1:3902-5232 GCA_001768125.1 Armatimonadetes bacterium RBG_19FT_COMBO_69_19 | reverse complement strand
GAGCGGCTGGCCCCCACCCCGTTCAGCACCGTCTGCTTCCGCGCGCACCCGCCTGCGACGCCGGAGGAAGCGCTCGAGCCGCTCAACGCCGCGCTCCTCGAGGCGGTCAACGCCTCCGGGCGCGCCTATCTCTCGCACACCAGGCTGCGCGGGACCTACACCCTGCGCTTCGCGATCGGCAACATCCGGACGACCGAGGAGCACGTCCGTGCGGCGTGGGACCTCATCCGCGCCGAGCTCCGGCGCCTGCACGACCCCGGCTAGCCCACATGAACTATGGCTCCCTCCGGTGGTGTCCCTCACTATGAAGGAAGGGTGCCGCGAGAGCCGCACAGGAAACCGATTTCCCGCCGTGGAAGGGATGACGCGCCGGGAACGAACTGGCAGGTGACTGCGCGGCGATGACGTTCCGCGATCGCCGGGATGCCGGCCGCCGGCTGGCCGAGGCGCTGGAGCGCTACCGCTCCCGCCGGCCGTACGTGCTGGCCATCCCGCGCGGCGGGATCGTCGTCGGGTACGAGGTCGCGAAGGCGCTGGGCGCGCCCCTCGACGTCGTCGTCCCGCGCAAACTCCGCGCCCCATACAATCCGGAGCTGGCGATCGGCGCAGTGGCTCACGACGGCAGCGTCTACTACGACACCCCGCTGGTTGGCAATCTCAAGGTTTCCGAGGACTACCTGCAGGACGAGATCGCGTTTCAGCTCGAGGAGATCCGCCGGCGCCTGCTGGCCTACCGGGGCGAGCGGCCGCAGCCCGATCTGACCGGGCAGGCCGCGATCGTCGTGGACGACGGCATCGCCACGGGATCGACGATGATCGCCGCCTTGCGCGCGGTCCGTAGGATGGCGCCCGCGGTCACGGTGGCGGCGGTGCCGGTAGCGCCCCCCGAGGGCTGCGAGAACCTGCGCGCCGAGGCCGACGAGGCGATCTGCCTCTACACGCCGATGCTGTTCTACGCCGTCGGCCAATTCTACGACGACTTCGAGCAGACGTCCGACGAGGAGGCGATCGCGCTGCTGCGCGCGAGAGAGAAGGAGATCCATGGCGGTTGACCAGCTCAAGCGCACGAGCCTGTATGCCATCCACGTCCGCAGTGGGGCGCGCCTCGTGGAGTTCGGCGGCTGGGAGATGCCGGTGCAGTACGCTGGCATCGTCGAGGAGCACCGCGCGGTCCGCATCGCTGCGGGTCTCTTCGATGTCTCCCACATGGGCAAGGTCGAGGTGGAGGGACCAGGGGCGCTGGACTCGGTGCAGCGTCTCATCACGAATGACGCCGCGCGCCTGACCACCGGCGGGGGGCTTTACAGCCCGATGTGTCTGCCGACCGGGG
>MENB01000064.1:3265-3609 GCA_001768125.1 Armatimonadetes bacterium RBG_19FT_COMBO_69_19 | reverse complement strand
GGTGAGGATGGGTTCGAGGTGGGCTGTCCATGGGACGCGGCGCCGCGCATCTGGGACGCCCTGATGGAGGCCGGAGGCGGTCACGGGCTGGTCCCGATCGGGCTCGGCGCGCGGGACACGCTGCGGCTCGAGGCGGCTTATATGCTTTACGGCAATGACATCGACGAGACCACGACGCCCCTCGAGGCGCCGCTCGGCTGGACGGTCAAGCTGGACAAGGGCGAGTTCATCGGGCGCGACGTCCTCGTGGCTCAGAAGCAGAACGGCGTGGCCCGCAAGCTCGTGGGCTTCGAGATGCTGGAGCGCGCCATCCCCCGGCACGGCTACGGACTGCTGTCGGGAAC
>MENB01000064.1:0-3204 GCA_001768125.1 Armatimonadetes bacterium RBG_19FT_COMBO_69_19 | reverse complement strand
ATGGGATATGTGACTCCGGAGCACACACGGCCGGGAAATCGGATCGCGGTGGAGATCCGCGGCCGGCCCGCGCAGGCGGCCGTCGTGAGGCTACCTTTCTATAAGAGGAGCGCCTGAATGTACCCCAAGGACCTGCGGTACAGCAGCGAGCATGAATGGGCGAAGGTGGAAGGAGGGCGGGTGCGCGTCGGCATCACGAAGTTCGCCGCGGACAAGCTGAGCGACATCGTGTTCGTGGAGCTCCCGCAGATCGGCGCCCAGGTGGAGTTCATGCAGCCCTGCGGGGTGATCGAGTCGGTGAAGGCGGTCTCTGACATCTACTCGCCCGTGACCGGGAGGGTCGTCGAGGTCAACACGGCGCTCGGGGATACGCCGGAGGTAGTGAACAGCGATCCCCACGGCCGGGGTTGGATCCTCCTCGTCGAGCCCAAAGACCTCAAGGAGCTGGACAAGCTCATGACCGTCGAGCAGTACGTGAAAGCCATCGGAGAGGAGGCCTGATGACCGCGAAACCCGAGCACGCAGCGTTGGCACGCCGCGTGCAACATAAGTACATCCCGGCGACGGAGGCGGAGCGGGAGGAGATGCTGCGCGTCATCGGCGTCCCGTCCGTTGACGCGCTGTTTACCGACATCCCCACCGCGGTGCGCCTCACGGCGCCGCTCCGGCTGCCCCCCGCCCTGTCTGACCCGGAGGTGATCGCGCACCTCAGCGCGCTGGCCGGGCGGAACGCGCACGCGGAGGCGATGCCGTGCTTCCTCGGCGCCGGCGCGTACGACCACTACGTCCCAAGCGTCGTCTGGGCGCTGGCCGGCCGTGGAGAATTCCTTACGGCCTACACGCCCTACCAGGCCGAGATGATGCAGGGCGAGCTGCAGGCGGGCTACGAGTACCAGAGCATGCTGTGCGCGCTCACCGGGATGGATGTCGCGAACGCCTCGATGTACGATGGCGCCTCCGCGACCGCCGAGGCGGCCGTGATGGCAAAAGACTTGACGAAGCGCATCGAGGTGATCGTCAGTACGGCTGTGCACCCTGAGTACCGTCAGGTCCTGCGGACGTACACTCGCCCCCTGGGGCTCACCATCGTTGAGGTGCCGCACCTGGGCGGTCGCTCCGACGTCGAGGCCATCGGGGCGGCCGTCTCGGAGAAGACGGCCGCCATCATCATCCAGCACCCGAACTTCTTCGGTGGTCTGGAGGATGGCAAGGGCTTGGCCGCTCTGGCCCATCGCCACGGCGCGCTGCTCGTCTGCGCCATCGCCGAGCCGCTGTCGCTCGGCATCCTCCGCCCCCCGGGCGCCTGGGGCGCGGACATCGTCGCGGGCGAAGGGCAGAGCCTCGGCAACCATCTGAACTTCGGCGGTCCGTACCTGGGGATGATGGCGACGAAGCAGGAGTACGTGCGCCGCATCCCGGGACGTCTCGTCGGGGCCACCGTGGACACCGAGGGCCGCCGGGGATTCGTGCTGACGCTGCAGACGCGCGAGCAGCACATCCGACGGGAGAAGGCGAGCAGCAACATCTGCACCAATGAAGCGCTCCTGGCGCTGGCCGCGGCCGTCTACATGGCTGCCCTCGGCCCGCAGGGGCTGCGCAAGGTCGCCGAGCTCAACCTCCACAAGGCCGCCCACGCGAAGGACGCGATCGCGAGCCTGAAGGGCTACCGGATCGCGTTCAGCGGGCCGACCTTCCACGAGTTCGTGGTGCGCACGCCGGTAGCTCCCGAGGAAATCAACCGCCGCCTCCGGCGGCAGAACATCGGAGGCGGACTGCCGCTCGGCCACTTCTATCCCGATCTCAAAGACGGCTGGCTGCTGTGCGTGACGGAGCAGCGCACGCGTGCCGAGATTGACCGGCTGGTCGTCGCGCTGGAGGGGATCCGATGAGCGCGAAAGATTTCCCGGTCATCTTCGAGCTGAGCACCCCCGGCCGTGTCGGCGCGTCCTACCCCGATCCCGACGTCCCCGTGAGGCCGCTGGACCGCCTGCTGCCCGCGGACCAGATCCGCGAGGAGCCGCCTGCCCTCCCCGAGGTGAGCGAGCTCGACGTGGTGCGGCATTACACGCGGCTCTCGCACCGCAACTTCAGCATCGACGAGGGGTTCTACCCGCTCGGCTCGTGCACGATGAAGTACAATCCGAAGATCCACGAGG
Source organism: Armatimonadetes bacterium RBG_19FT_COMBO_69_19 (assembly GCA_001768125.1). Taxonomy (GTDB): domain Bacteria; phylum Sysuimicrobiota; class Sysuimicrobiia; order Sysuimicrobiales; family Kaftiobacteriaceae; genus Kaftiobacterium. Next base: position 1,048 of record MENB01000064.1, on the reverse strand, counting down.
ATGTCGCGCGTCTTCCGGGGTTCAGCCGGCTCCACCCCTACACGGCGCCGGAAGACGCGCAGGGTGCCCTGGAGCTGATCTGGGAGCTCGAGCGGGCGCTCGCCGAGATCAGCGGGATGGAGCGCGTCACCTTCCAGCCCGCGGCCGGAGCGCACGGCGAGCTCACCGGCGTGCTGATGGTGCGCGCGTACTTCGAGGCGCGCGGTGAGCAGCGGACCAAGGTCATCGTCCCGGACTCCGCCCACGGCACGAATCCCGCCACGGCCTCGATGGCCGGGTACCAGGTCATCACGGTGAAATCCGACGCGCGCGGCAACATGGACGTGCGGGCGCTGCGCGAGGCAATGGACGGCTCGGTCGCGGCGATCATGTTGACCAACCCCAATACGCTCGGGTTGTTCGAGGAGCACATCCTCGAGGTCGAGGAAATCGTGCACGGCCGCGGCGGCCAGATGTACCTGGACGGGGCGAACTTCAACGCGGTGCTCGGCATCACACGCCCCGGCGACCAGGGCTTCGACGTGATGCACATGAACCTCCACAAGACCTTCACGACCCCGCACGGAGGCGGGGGGCCCGGCGCGGGCGCGGTCGGCGTGAAGTCGCACCTCGTGTCTTTCCTCCCTGTGCCGGTCGTCGAGAAGGACGGGGAACGCTTCCGGTTGGATGATGACCGTCCACGCTCCATCGGGAAGATCCGCGCCTTCTACGGCAACTTCGGGAACCTCGTGCGCGCCTACACATACATCCGCTCGATGGGCGCCGAAGGGCTGCGCCAGGTGGCCGAGACGGCGGTGCTCAATGCCAACTACGTCCTGGCCCGGCTGCGCGACCGCTTCGATCTCCCCTACGACCGGCTCTGCATGCACGAGTTCGTCCTCGCCGGGACCCGGCAGAAGCGGGAGTACGGCGTGAGCACGCGCGACATGGCCAAGCGCATGCTGGACTACGGCTTCCACGCGCCGACGATCTACTTCCCGCTGATCGTCGAGGAAGCGATCATGATCGAGCCCACGGAGACGGAAAGCAAGCGCACCCTGGACGAGTT
>MENB01000063.1:7323-12426 GCA_001768125.1 Armatimonadetes bacterium RBG_19FT_COMBO_69_19 | reverse complement strand
GCCCCGCGGGGGTGCCTAAGATGGGCGTGATGTGAGGAATCCACGCAAGCGCATCGGCGACATCCTGGTCGAGAGCGGCGTGGTCACGCCCGAGCAGCTGCAGGAGGCGTTGACCCGGCAGCGCAAGACGCGTGAACGCCTGGGCCGCGTCCTGGTGGAGATGCGGGTGGCCACCGAGCGGCAGATCGCCCAGGCCCTGGCCGATCAGCTCGGGCTGCGGTTCGTCACCCTGGCCAGCCAGCGCATCGACCCCGCCGTGATCCGCCTCGTGCCCGAAGGGCTGGCCCGCAAGCGGCGCGTCGTTCCCGTGTCCGCGGACGGGGACAGCCTGGTCGTGGCCATCGCGGATCCCCTCGACGTCTTCGCCATCGATGACGTGGCGATCGCCGCCCGCCGGTCCGTCAAGGCCGTGGTCGCGCTGGAGTCGGACATCGCCTCCGCCATCGAGCGCGCCTACGGCATGGGTGCGGCGGCGCAGGCGGTCCTCGGCGATGTCGAGGAGCTGACCGACGCCGCGGCGGCGGAGGAGGGCGAGGACGCCCCCGTCGTGCGCCTCGTCAACCTGCTCCTGGAGCAGGCGTTGAAGGACCGGGCCAGCGACGTGCACATCGAGCCCGAAGAGGGCGAGATCCGCGTGCGCTACCGGATCGACGGCGTGCTGCAGACGGTGATGCAGGTGCCCCGGAACGTGCACCCCGCGGTGATCTCGCGCATCAAGGTGCTCGCGCGCCTGAACATCGCCGAGCGGCGGCTGCCGCAGGATGGCGCGTTCGAGGTGAACCTGGATGGCCGCGCCATCGACATCCGCGTCGCGACGATCCCCACCGTGCTCGGCGAACGCGTGGCGCTGCGCCTCCTCGACAAGACCCGGGGGCTGCTCACGCTGCCCGACCTCGGCATGGACGAGGCCGCGCAGCGGCGCTTCGAGGGCCTCATCCGCCAGCCGTACGGCATCGTCCTCGTCAGCGGGCCCACGGGCAGCGGGAAGACCACCACCCTGGTCAGTACGCTCGCCCTGCTCAACGCGGCGGACAAGAACATCATCACGATCGAAGATCCCGTGGAGTACCAGTTGCCCGGCGTGAGCCACATCCAGGTGAACCCCCGGGCCGGTCTTACGTTCGCCACCGGCCTGCGCTCCATCGTACGTCAGGATCCGGACATCATCATGGTCGGGGAGATCCGGGACGTGGAGACCGCGGAGATCGCCATCCACGCCTCGCTCACCGGCCACCTCGTGCTGACGACCATCCACACCAATGACAGCTCGAGCGCGATGTCCCGCCTGGTGGACATGGGGATCGAGACCTTCCTCATCGCCTCGGCGGTGATCGGGGTGGCCTCCCAGCGCCTGGTGCGCGTGCTCTGTCCGCACTGCAAGCGCCCCGTGGAGGCGCCGCCGGAGATCATCCTCTGGCTGCAATCCTCCGTCCCGGAGAGCCTCGTCGACCGCGCCTTCCATCAGGCGGTGGGCTGCCCGCAGTGCCGGCACACGGGTTACCGCGGACGGATGGCGATCTTCGAGATCCTGGTGACCACCGATGCGGTGCGGAACCTCATCCTGGGCCGCTCCTCCGCCGCCGACATCGCGGAGGCAGCCCGGGCCGAGGGCATGATCTCGATGCGCGCCGATGGGCTGCTGAAGGCGCTGCGCGGGCTGACGACGGTGGAGGAAGTGCTGCGCACTACGCGCGTGGAAGAACCGACGCTCTGATCGCCGCGACGATCTCGGCGGCGGGTTGATCCTTGATCAGCAGTCCCTGGATCCCGCCGCGTTCCACCTTCTCCTGGTCGAGCGCCCCCGGGAAGGCCGTCAGCATGAAGACCTTGATGGCGGGGAGCTCCTTCGCGATGGCGCGCGCCGCGGTGAACCCATCGAGGCCCTCCATGCGGAAGTCCATCAGGATCACGTCCGGGTGCAGGTCCCGGGCCCGGGCGATCGCCTCATGCCCGTCGGCGGCCTCACCGACCACCTGGAGATCCTCCTGCAGCGCCAGGATGCGGGCGAGGCGCTGCCGGTATCCGGCGTTGTCGTCCACGAGGAGAACGCGGATCGGGGTCACACCGCCAGTCTAGCGGCCCGCTTCCCGGAGGGACAATAGGCCCCTGGTACCATGGGCGCCCCCCGGTTCCCGGCCTATCCCGCGGCGGGGGGCACCAGACCGGACCGCAGCGCGTAGACGGCGGCCTGGGTCCGGCTGTTCACGTGGAGCTTCTCCATGATGTTGCTGAGGTGGTTCTTCACCGTGCGCTCGCTGATCGACAGCTTGTGGGCGATCTCCTTGTTGGCGAGCCCCGCCGCCACGTGCTGCAGGATCTCCACCTCGCGATGTGTGAGCGGCGTGAGCACGCGGGCGAGGTCTGTGACCTCGTGGGTCCGCGCGAACTCCCGCATCACCTTCGCCGCCATGCTCGGGGCCAGGAGGCCCTCGCCGCCGTAAATCACACGGATCGCGCGGATGAGCTCGTCCGCGGAGGCGTCCTTGAGCAGGTACCCCATCGCCCCGGCTTTGATCGCCTCGAAGAGGAACTCCTCGTCGGCGTGCACGGTCAGGATGATAATGCCGGTGCGCGGGCTCGCCGTCTTGATCAGGCGGGCCGCGTCGATGCCCGAGAGCGCCGGCATCGAGATGTCGAGGAGCACGATGTCCGGGGCAAGCTCCTCGACCAACCGGACGGTATCCTGTCCGGTGCGCGCCTCGCCGACGACCTCCAGATCGGGCGAGCCCTCCAGCAGGCGGCGGACGCCCTGCCGGAAGAGGTCGTGGTCATCCGCCAGCAGCACGCGTATCTTCGTCATGCTCCCTCCCCAATGGGACGCGCACGGTCACCGTGGTGCCCTCGCCCGGGCGGCTCTCCATGTGCAGGCGGCCCCCCACCAGGGCCGCCCGCTCCTCCATCGACGTGATGCCGAGGTGGTGCGCGGCGGGAGGCTTCGCGCGGTAGGCGGCCAGGTCGAAGCCGGCGCCGTTGTCCTTGACGCTCACGACGCACAGCTGCTCGCTGACCTCGGCGCGGATCGCGACGGCCGTGGCGCGGGCGTGGCCGCGTATGTTCGTCAGCGCCTGGCGGACGATGGCCAGCACCGCGTGCCGGATCGCGGAGGGGAGATGGGTCTCCTCGCCGCTCCCGGTCACCGAGGTCGGGATCTGATAGCGCCGCCCGAAGTCGCGGCCCATCAGGTCGAGGGCCCCGAAGAGCGTGGCCTCGGCCTGGTCCTGCCGCCGCAGGTCGCTCATGAACTCCCGCAGCTCCCGCATCGCCCGCCCGAGCACGGCGCGCAGCTCGGTGAGATCGGAGGCCAGCTGCTCGGGGTGCGCCTGCGCGGCCATCGTCGAGAGATCCGTCTGCAGCATCGCGTCGGCCAGGGTCTGCGCCAGTCCGTCGTGCATCTCGCGCGCGATACGCCGGCGCTCCTCGGAGACGCCGATGTCCGCGACGCGGTAGGCGGACCGCGCGGTGTGCACGGCCGCGGCGACGTGCGACGCGACCGCGTGCAGGAGTCGCGGGGGGGTCCGGCTGTCCCCCAGACCGAGCCCGATCGCCCCCAGGGTCTGGGACTCGGCCCGGAGCGGCACACACGCTACCGAGGTGGGGACGCCGTTACGCGGCGGCCCGCCCTGTGCCACGCGGATCTCGCCCTGCGTACTGGCCGCGAGCAATGTAGGCGCGAACTCCAGGGAGGTCCGTCCGTCGATCCCCCGCGTGGCGACGATGTCGACGGTGCCGGTATCCTCGCGCTCGAGTGCCAGCACCGCGAAGTGGGCCGAGGTCAATGACCGCGCGATGTCGAGGAGCGCCGGCCACAGGACCGCCGGGTCGCGGGCCAGCGCCCGGCTGACCTCGCTGAACCCCTCCGCGACCTCGGAGAGGGCCGCCGCGTAGACGCGCTCGTGCTGCGCCTGCAGGAGGATGCCCGCGACCTGCTGCGCGGTGAGCTCGGCGGCCTCGAGGTCGTCCCGGGTGAACCACGCCGCCGGCCGGTGGCGGTTCAAGTTGAGAACGCCCAGCGGCCCCTGGGCCGTCCGCACCGGCACGCAGATCGAGGAGCCGATCTCCGAGCGCGTGAGGCGGAACGGGACCGGGGCATCCGGCGTGAGCAGCACCGCCTCGCCCTGCTGCGCCACCCATCCGGCGATCCCTTCGCCCAGCCGCGGGCGGACCTCATGATAGGTTTCCGCGAGGGCGTGCGCGACGAGGATCTCCAGGCGGCCGGCCTGCGCATCGAAGAGCATGAGCGAGCCACTGTTCGCGTGGAAGTGCGCGGTGACGATCGCGAGCGCCGCATTGGCGGAGACGGCCACGTTCGGCGCCGCGGCCATCGCCCGCCGCAGCTCCAGCAGCATCCGGTGGAATCGCTGACCCCGCGCCAGGTGCTCCGCGCCTGCGGCCGCGGCCGTGCCGGTACCGAGGACGGCCAGCGCGGTGAAGGCCCACAGCACGTAGCTGCCGGGCGCAAACAGCGACACCCGGATCATCGGGAACTGCACGATCGTCATCGCCACGGAGACCAGCGCCGCTCCCGTGTAGCCGAGCAGGAGCCCCGCCACGGCCGTAACCGGGAAGGCCAGCAGCAGGTACTCGCGCCCGTGGCCGGTGACCAGCATCCCCGCGGCGATCGCCAGTGTGTCCAGGGGGATGCCCAATCGGGCGGCGGTTGCGCTTCTGTCCGGGAAGCGCCACGCGAAGAGCGTCAGCGCCAGGGCGTAGGCGAGGATCACGCCGTACAGGCCGATGAGCGCAGAAGTGTTCCCCCGGCTGGGGAGGAGGGTTTCCAGGGCGATGAGGGCCGCAAGTGCGAGCCAGCGCAGCGAAACGACGGCCTGAGTGAAGGTGGGAAGGACTGCCACGCCGTGCCCCTTTCTCGCCGCGGTAAAGAACCCCCTGCGCGATAGGCCGAACGGCCGATTGTGGCCGCTCCGCGCGTGTTCCTACAATAGCGGTGCCCCACATCGGGGGCAGGGAGACGATGGCGCGATTCGCCTACCGGGCGTGGGATCAGGCCGGTCATCTGGAGACCGGCGTGCTGGACGCGGACAGCGCCCGGCTGGCCGCCGCGTCGCTGCAGGCCCGCGGCTTCCTGGTCTCGGCCCTCACCGAGCA
>MENB01000063.1:4689-7262 GCA_001768125.1 Armatimonadetes bacterium RBG_19FT_COMBO_69_19 | reverse complement strand
CTCGTCCTCTTCACGCGGCAGCTGGCCACGATGATCTCGGCGGGGCTGCCGATCGTCGGGGCGCTGCAGGTCCTCGAGGACCAGTCCGCCAGCCGCCGCCTGCGCGGCATCATCAAGACCGTGCGGCTGGGCATCGAACGGGGCGGCAGCCTCTCCGGCGAGATCGAGCGCCATCCCGAGGCCTTCTTTCCGTTCTACGTGAACACCGTGCGCGCGGGGGAAGTCAGCGGCGTCCTCGACACCGCCCTCAACTACCTCGCCGATTTCCTGGAGCGCGAGCTGGACCTGGTCCAGAAGGTCCGCACCGCGGCCACCTACCCGCTGATCGTGCTGGGATTCACGATGATGGTCGCCGTCGCCGCGGTGGCCTTCATCCTGCCCATGTTCGTGCGCGTCTTCGCCTCGTTCCGCATCGCGCTGCCGGCCGTCACGGTGGTGATGCTGCGCGCGAGCCAGATCCTCCGCGGCGGCTGGTGGCTCATCCTTGCCGCCCTCGGGGCGGCCGCCATCGGGGGAGCGCTGGCCCGCCGCACCGAACGCGGGCAGTACCTCATGGACGCGTTCTTCCTGCGGGCGCCGATCCTGGGCCCGATCGTCCTGCGGTTGGCCTTCTCCCGGTTCGGCCGCTCGATGGCGGTGGTCATCCGCAGCGGCGTGCCCCTCCTCGAAGGGCTCACCGCCGTGGCCGATGCCCTGGGCAACCGGGTCGTCGGCGCCGCCGTGCAGGCCGCCCGGGAACGGATGCGCGTGGGCATGTCGATGGCCGAGGCGCTCGCGCGGAGTCCCCTGATCCCGGCCATGGTCGTGCAGATGGTGCGGGTGGGGGAGGAGTCCGGCGCCATGGAGGAGGTGCTGAACAAGGTCGCCGACTACTACGAGCGCGAGGTGGACAACACCGTCAAGCGCTTTGCCTCGGTGGTCGAGCCCGTCTTGATTTCTGCCGTTGGCGGCGTCGTCCTCGTCGTCGCCCTCGCCGTCCTGCTGCCCATTTGGAGCCTCATCGGCAACATCCAGCGGTAGGCCTTTCGTCCCAGACCACGCCCGACCTTCCCATTGTGAGCCCGACACCCCTCTGGCACGATGGGGGTGACAGGTGGAGTCGCGGGGTACGCCGATGCCAAAGGGGGAACCGGTGATGGACAGGATCACGAAGGCGGTCAGGGGAGCCCGGGGCTTCACCCTGATCGAGATCGCGGTGGTCATCGCGATCATCGGTCTGCTGATTGCGATCGCGCTGCCGAGCTTCCTCGGCGCGCGGCAGCGCGCGTTCAGCGCCGAAGCCAGGCAGATCGCGAGCGAGTGGAAGGCGCTCGAGTTCTCGTGCCTGGTCGAGAAGAACTTCAATACGACCAAGTGCGATACGAACGGTGAGATCGGATGGTCGCTGCCGCCCGCCGGCAACGTGTGGAACTGGGCGGGGTACAGCATGGTCTGCCTCAGCGCGGCCAACGCGGACGCCGCGCTCGTCGCGGCCGCCGGCACCTGCACGAGCGGGATCCCCGGGGCGACCGAGTGGAGCCGCCTCGGCATCCCCGGTGTGGTCGGCGGTGACATGAACGGGAAGACCTACTACCTCGTGGTCGGCGCGGGGTCGAACGTACGGGGACTCGTCGGCGACCTGATCACCCCGTAACGGGACACGGCGTCACCCGGGGGGTGCCTGCGCGGCCTCCCGGGGTGTCGGTCACCAGGCGGGGTCCGATGGCCACGATTGCACACCGGAGCACATCGTCTTCAGCGACGCTGGCGATGACCTGGGGGGTCCTCCTGGTCGTGGCCGTCGTCCCGCTGCTGGTCGACCTGTCCAACCTGGACGACACGTACTACGGGCTGAAGGCCCGGACCCTCCTTGGGCTCGCGGCGGTGGCGGCCCTCGGCCTGGTCGGACAGCACGAAATCCGATCGGCTCTCCTCCGCGACGCCGGACCCGTGCTCGCGTTCGGCGCCGCGGCGACCGCGGCAACCGTCCTCTCCATCGATCCTCGCCTGGCTTTGTGGGGATCCTCCTGGCGCCACGAGGGGCTCCTGGTGTTCCTGGCCTACCTCGTGGTCTGCGTCGCCTCATCCGAGCTGGTGCGCCGCAGGCTGCGCCTGTGGGCCGGCGCCCTCCTCGGGAGCGGCGGCGCGATGGCGGTCTATGGAATCGCCCAGTACTTCGGCGCCGAGCTCATCATCCGCGATCCGCTGCGCGCCGATTGGGTGGCGGCGTTCGCCACGACGGGCCATCCCAACTACTTTGGCGCCCTGATGGTTCTCGTGCTTCCGTTTGCCGTCGCGGCGTGCCTGGTGGCCCGGAATCGCACCAAGACTGCGGCGGCCGGCCTCATGAGTCTCGTCATCTCCCTCGCCGTGCTCTGCTCGTTCAGCCGGGCCGCGTGGGGAGGGGCGCTGGTGGCCGCAGGCCTCATGACGGTGCTCGTGTCCCGGCGGCTGACCGGATCGCCGGTGCGCCGCGGCGCCGTGCTGCTCGGGCTCGCCCTCGCGATAACAGTGGTCTTCGGGCTGCCCGGGGGTCTACTGGCTCCGCGCGATGGCTCGTCGTTCCTGGCCGAGGCCGGCACGGTGACCCGGAT
>MENB01000063.1:4401-4631 GCA_001768125.1 Armatimonadetes bacterium RBG_19FT_COMBO_69_19 | reverse complement strand
ATCCGCCGGCCCGTCTTCGGATACGGGCCGGACACGTTCGCCGCCGTGCTCTCGCAGGAGTGGGACGAGCGCCGCCGGCAGCTGTGGGGCCGGACGCCCAGGATCATCGACAAGGCCCACAACGACACACTGGACATGCTCATGTCGTTCGGCGTCGTCGGCCTGCTGGCGTACTGGGGCATCATCGCCGCAGCCTTCCGGTCTGCCGCTCGGGTCATCCGCTCGGGGGG
>MENB01000063.1:4167-4287 GCA_001768125.1 Armatimonadetes bacterium RBG_19FT_COMBO_69_19 | reverse complement strand
CGCGATGATCGGCCTCAGCCGTCCGTCCCGGGGCGCGCCGTGAACCGGGTCGACGCCCGCGGGTTCGGCGTGTTGGAGCTGCTCATGGCCATCGCGGTGGGCGCGGTCATCGTCGCCATG
>MENB01000063.1:2616-4136 GCA_001768125.1 Armatimonadetes bacterium RBG_19FT_COMBO_69_19 | reverse complement strand
TCCGGGAGCTGCGCCAGGCGTCCGGCCAGTTGCTTGCCAACGTCCGTCTCGCCCAGCAGCACGCCATCACGCTGGACGAGAACGTGCGGCTCGTGTACGTGGCCGGGCCGCCCGGACGGTACAGCATCGAGAAGCTGGACGGAAGCGGCCTGGCTCACACCGACCTCCCCGCGGCCGTGACGGTGACGGGTTCGTACACCGCCGCGCCGCTCGAGTTCCGGGCCTCGGGCGCCCCGGTAGCATCCGGCGAGTTCTGCCTGACCGAAGGGACGCAGTGGTTCCGCCTGGACGTCAATGCCGGGACGGGACGCGCGCAGCTCACGGAGGCGGCGGCATGTCCGTAGGCGGGGAGAAGGGGTTCACGCTCATCGAGGTCGTGGTCGCGACCGCCGTCTTCGGGTTGGTCGTCTTCGTGCTGACCGCCTTCTACTTCACCGCATCCTCCCAGGGGCTCGTGGGGCGCGGCGTGACGACGGGGACGCTGCTCGCCCAGCAGCGTCTGGAGTGGCTGCGGAACCGGAGCTACGCGAGTCTCGTCAACGGGACGACGACTGAAACAATCACCGAGCTTGGGGCAGCTGATCCGGCAGGGCGATACACGCGCACGACGGTGGTGACGAAACCAGCCCCGGCTGGCGCCGGGCTGACACAGCTCGACGTGACGGTGACATGGCTCGAAGGCACGGCTACGCGCACGGTCAGGATGACTACGATGGTCGGGAACTTCTGATGCTGCGCGGACGCGAGGACGGCCTCACCCTGGTGGAGATGCTCATCGCCATCGTGCTGATGAGCCTCGTGGTGGTCACATTCTACGAGCTCATCGGGGTTGCCGTCCGCGGCTGGGCCGCGCTGGAAGGTCAGATGGACGTGCAGCAGCAGCCCCGGGTGGCCTTCACCCGGGTCTCGAGCGAGGTGCGGCAGGCGAGGGACTTCGTCATCGGCGGGGCCGGACGGGAGCTCGGCCTGGTGAAGGTGACGGTCCTCGTCCAGGATGCGGCCGCCGGATTGACCACGCTCGAGGTGGAGGACGCCTCGGTGCTGGCCTCCGGGATGCCGCTCGCGATCCTGAGCCTCGATCGGGTGGAGCGGGCGACCGTTTCCGGCGTCTCGGGCACGACGGTCACACTGTCCTCCGGCCTCGCGCGCGGGCACCGCCGGGGCGAGCTCGTCCTTCGCGCCCAGACGACGCTCAACGGGGCGGCGGTGGCCGGGCTGCCCAGCTTCACGGTGGACGACGGATCCGTCCTCCGGACCGGTGACGTCGTGGCGCTGGGCGACGAGGGGCCGCTCAACGTTCTCACGGTGACCGGGAACCTCGTCACGCTGACCGCCTCGCTCACGCAGTCCCATGCGGATGGAGAGGTCGTCCAGCCCTTGACCGTGATGTTCCAGTGCGAGGGGGCGTGTCTGGATCCCGGAGTGCAGCTGACCCGCTGCACGGCGGGCTGCGCCGTTCCCGCGAACCGCATCCCGCTGGCCGATCTGCTCGCCGCGCCGGCGGGCCGCACTGTGTTCGC
>MENB01000063.1:832-2600 GCA_001768125.1 Armatimonadetes bacterium RBG_19FT_COMBO_69_19 | reverse complement strand
AGCGACGCAGGTCTGCCCCGCCAGCACGGCCGGGTTCGCCCCCGACGACCGGATCCAGATCGGCCGGGAGGTGCACGGTGCAACCGGCGCCGACCTGCCCGACCGGCGGAGGGTGGCCGCGATCGCTGGCGGCTGCCTGACCCTCGACCGCGGTCTGTCTCGGAGCTATCCGGCCGGGACGGCCGTCCGCGTCAATGTCGTCGAGCTGACGGCCCGCGCCTTCCGGGCCAACGACGCGATCGGCGGCCAGGTGCAGGAGGTCGTCGTGACAACGAAGGCCGGACTGAGGAACTGAGCCCGATGCGGACCCGGCGGCACACGGAGGATGGGGCGGCCCTCATCACGGTGCTCGTGCTCGTGGTCGTCCTCACGGTCATGGGCGTGGCGATGGTGGATCTCGCCCTCACGGAGATCGCCATCGCCTACACGCAGGGGGATGCCCTTGCTGCCCAGTACGTCGCCGAAGGCGGGGTCGCCCGCGCCCTGTACGAGCTCAGCCTCAACGCCGGCTGGGCCGGCGTGACCGACACGCTCGGCGCCGGCCAGTACCAGGTGACGGTCACGCCCTACGGGCCGGTCCGCGCCATCGAGTCCGTCGGCACGCGCAGCGCGGGGCGCCAGGTGCTCAACGCGGCGGTGAAGGTCATGCCGCGTTTCGCCCTCAACGCCATCCTCGGCAACACGACCGTCACGCTGGGTGGTCCCCAGGCCGGAATGTCGGTGGGCAATACCTTTCCCTCGGATGACGCCGGGGCCGTCCACGCCAACGACCGCCTCGCCGCGGCCACCGCCGTCACGGTCAACCCCGCCGGCGCCACTATCGTGGGCGCCGTGACGGCCAACGGGGCCATCGCGGGGATCACCTGCGCCACCTGGCCGTGGCCCTGTGACCCGGCGTTTGGGGTGATGCGGTTCCCCAGGCTGGATATGGACAGCGCCGATCCCAACAGCTACCGGAGTCGCGCGCTCGTCACGGACCCGATCGATGGCCTGAATCTCTACTTCCGCGGAGGCGATCTCACCAGCCGGTGCATGGCGGCCGGGTGGAACTTCGGACCCCGGGACACGCAGCGCTGCTGGGACCGGTACGTCCACGACCGCGGGGGAACCATCGGAGGAATCATCCCCAACGCAGTCTTCTACGTGGAGTTCAACGCGGGCGAGCGTACACAGTACACGCTCTCCACCCAAACGATCACGCACCGGGCCTCCCGCGGGGGAGACAACGGAGGCGGCGCGACGACCCTCACGATCAACCGGCCTGCCGGGGTCGTTCTGAACGACGTGATGATCGCCGCGATCGCGGTGCGCGGCGGATCGGGGACGGGGATCACGGCACCGGCCGGGTGGGCGCTGGTTCCGGGTGGGGTGAATCCCATGGACAACGGGACCACGCTACGGCTTGCGGTGTATTACAGAGTGGCGACCGCGGCGGAACCGGCCAACTACACCTGGACGTTCACCTCGTCGCAGAAGGCCTCGGGCGGCATCCAGGCCTACTGGAACGTGGACACCGCGGATCCGATCGACGTGGCGCTGGGTCAGGCGACCCCGAGCGGAACCGACCACTCGACCCCGATGGTGACGACCAGCCTCAATGGGACGATGCTGGTCGCCTCGTTCGCCACCGCGATCGGGGCGAACTGGACTCCCCAGACCGCCGGCCTCGTCGAGCGCTACGAGGCCTCATCCGGGGGAGGTCCACAGGGCACGCGGACATCGTCCGAAGGCGTGGAGCAACTCCAGGCGACGGCGGGAGCCACAGGAG
>MENB01000063.1:0-782 GCA_001768125.1 Armatimonadetes bacterium RBG_19FT_COMBO_69_19 | reverse complement strand
GCCCTGGTCCCCCGCCGGGTCACAGTCGATTGTCTCGGTCTCGCCCCGTCCGTGCGAGAGACATTGTGCCTGCGCTCTCGGCCGGCGACCGACAGCAACAACGTGGTCGTCTACGCCGCCAGCACACCCACGCAGGTCACGGGGATGATCGGCGTCTTCCGGCGGGCGGGGGCCACCGTCCTCGGGGATATCAACGTCGAGAGCCTCTCCGCCCGTACGGCCGACTACACGCACCAGAGCCTCACGGGGAGTCCCGCCCTGGTCGCGGGAGGTCAGATCCGGCTCGTTTCCTCCGGAGCCGCATCGGCCGCGCGGACGGTCGGCATCACCGGAATCCTCTACGCGTTCGCCGGGCTCGACAACCCCGGAGGAGGGTGCGTTCCGCCCTCGCCGTGCGCCGATGACCTCCAGGGATCGGGGGCGATGGGGATCGACGTCCAGCACGGCGCGAACCTCGTCACCCTGACCGTCAGCGGACTGGTCATGTCCAACGGGACGATCAGACTCCTGGACGGCGCGGCGAACCTGGGCACCATCACCGTCCGATATGACGCGGCTGCGACGGAGATGCTCCCGGCGGCGTTTGCGCCCGGCGCAACCGGCAACATCCTCCTGGGCGTGTCCTGGTCGTCGAAAGACTAGACGGGGAACTTTCGGCCACGGACTCGAATAGAAGAGACCGATTATGGCTTCGCTACAGGACATCTTTCAGATCGGGGCAGTCGCCCTCGGGGTCGATGTCGGCACGAGCGCGATCAAGGTGGCCGAAGTGCGCCGGTCGG
>MENB01000062.1:26184-26999 GCA_001768125.1 Armatimonadetes bacterium RBG_19FT_COMBO_69_19 | reverse complement strand
AGGGCCATCAGGTCGCCGAGCTCGTCCTCACTGACCGCCTCGCCGTGCATCATCGCCTTGAACCGCCCGGACAGCCGCCGGGCCTCCTCGACCGTCTTCCCCTTGATCTGCTCGGTCATCATCGAGGCGGACGCCTGGCTGATAGAGCAGCCGCGGCCCACGAAGCGCACGTCGGCGATCTTCCCGTCCTGCAGCTTGACGTAGATGGAGAGCTCGTCCCCACACAGCGGGTTGGCGCCTTCCACCTTGATGTCGGGGTCGGCCAGCTCCCCGCGGTTGCGCGGGTGGGAGTAGTGTTCGAGGATCAGTTCGCGGTATAGGTCATCAAGCGCCATGACGTAACCTCACCCGATCATTCTGCCACCGCGTGCCGGCATTGTCCATGCGCGCGGCAGGCGGGCCGACGCTTCCGTCTGAAGACTCGCCCTGGCTGCTCCTTGGCGGCGGGACGCTCTCCTTTCCCGGAGCGCGGATCGCGGGTTGGGCGGTCGATCTCACCGAACGACGGCGTTCCGCTGCTCAGCGTGGGAGAGGGACCGACTAGGATCCGGGGACGCGCGTGGCCTTCGGCGAGAACAGCTTCCGCACGCCGACCAGCCCCTGGACCAGGGCATCCACGTCGGCCTCGGTGTTATAGAGGTAGAGACTGGCCCGCGTCGATGCCGAGACACCGAGGGCGCGGTGCAATGGCTGCGCACAGTGGTGGCCGGCCCGCACGGCGATCCCGTCCTGGTCGAGCACCTGCGCCACATCGTGGGGGTGGGCGACGTCGAGCTCGAAGGCCAGGGCGCCGCCGCGCCGGAGCGGACTCTCCG
>MENB01000062.1:17208-26171 GCA_001768125.1 Armatimonadetes bacterium RBG_19FT_COMBO_69_19 | reverse complement strand
CAACCCCGGAACCTCCGCGAGTCGTCGCATCGCGTAGGCGGTGAGCCGCTGCTCGTGCTCGCGGATCGCGGGCATGCCGATCTCCGTGAGGTAGTCCACGGCCTCGCCCCACGCGATGCAGTCGGCGATGTTCGGTGTCCCGGCTTCGAACTTGTGCGGCGGGTCCTTGTAGGTCGTCTTGTCCAAGTGGACGAGCATGATCATCTCGCCGCCGCCCTGGAACGGGGGCATCGCCTCCAGCAGCTCGTACCGCCCCCACAAGGCACCGGCCCCGGTCGGGCCGCACATCTTGTGCGCCGAGAAGGCGAAGAAGTCGGCGCCGAGGGCCTGCACGTCGACCGGCATGTGGGGCGCGCTCTGGGCGCCGTCCACGAGGACGAGCGCTCCGGCGGCGTGGGCCTTCGCGGCGATCTCCCGCACGGGGGTGATCGTGCCCAGCACGTTGGATTGATGCGTCAGCGCGACGAGTTTCGTGCGATCGGTAAGCAGGCGATCGAACTCCTCCAGACGGAGCAGTCCCTGATCATCGAAGGGCACAAACAGCAGCCGAGCATCACGCTCGGCTGCTAACATCTGCCAGGGGACGAGGTTGCTGTGGTGCTCCATCTCGGTGAGGAGGATCTCATCCCCGGGGCGCACGTTGGCACGCCCCCAGGCGTAGGCGACCAGGTTGATCGCCTCGGTGGTGCCGCGCGTGAAGATGAGCTCCTCCGGCCGACGGGCGTTGATGAACCGGGCCACCTTCGCGCGCGAGGCCTCGTAGGCTTCAGTGGCCTGCTCGGCGATCTTGTAGATGCCGCGGTGAACGTTCGCGTTGTATTCGCGGTAGTAGCGAACCAGCGCGTCGATCACACGCTGCGGCTTCTGTGACGTCGCCGCGCTGTCGAGGTACACCAAACGCCTCCCGTGCGCGGGCTGGGCGAGGATCGGGAAGTCGTCGCGGATCCGGGGGCTCAGCATCGTCGCCTCCCGCTACGCCTTGTGCGGCATCCCCCGTCCGCGCTGGGGCTCGGGCAGCACGTACACCTGCCCGTCTTCCACCTTGACCGGATAGATGTTCACGGGCACCACCGCGGGCAGGGAGAGCACGCCCCCGGTGCGGACGTTGAAGCGCGAGCCGTGCTTGGGACAGGTCACGATCTCGCCGACGCGCGTACCCGGGGACAGCGGAGCGTACTCGTGGGTGCAGCTATCGTCGATGGCGTAGAACGCCCCCTCGACGTTGAAGACCGCGATGCTGCGCCCGCCGGCCGTGATCACCGTGACGCCACCCGGCGGCAGCTCCGCCGCCGACGCCACATGCACGAACTCCGCCATCACATTTCCGCCCGCGCTTATTGTACCATCTTGCGATCGACGTCCTGCTGCAGCGCCGTGCGCACGTCGGGCAGCGGCACGCGATCCAGCACCTCGGCGAAGAATCCTTCCACGACCATGCGCACCGCGTCGACGCGACGCAGCCCCCGGCTCATCAGGTAGAACAGGTGCTCCTCGTTGAGGCGGCTCGTCGCCGAGCCGTGCGTGCAGCGCAGATCGTTGGCCATGATCTCCAGGTTCGGGATGGAGTCGGCCTTCGCGCCGCCGGAGAGGATCAGGTTGCGGTTGGCCTGGAAGGCGTTCGTCTTCTGCGCGCCCGGGTGGACCCGGATCATCCCCGAGAAGACCGAGCGGGCATGGTCCTTCACCGCGTTCTTGTAGAGGAGATCGCTGAACGTGTGTGGGGCGCGGTGCTCCTGCAGGGTGTGCACGTCGAAGTGCTGTCCGTTGTGGCCGAAGACCAATCCCAGCATCTCGGAGCTGCCGCCCGGGCCTTCGAGCAGGGACTCGACGTTCCGCTTCACGACCTGACCGCCGAAGGCGACGATCAGGGTGTGCAGCGCGGCGTCGCGTCCGATGCGGCCCCGCACGATGCCGACCTCGGTGACCGCGGCGAGCCAGTCCTGCCGGGACATGTACCGCACCGTCGCGCCGTCCTTCACGATGAGCTCGACCACGGCATCCACGAAGGCGTTCCAGGGCCCGGCCATGGAGCCGAAATCATCGAGCAGGGTGACGCGGCTGCCCGGCTCCGCGACGATCAGGGTGTGGGGAAACAGGGCCACGCCCGCGGACTGGATCCAGGCGCTGCTCCCGAGCGGGACGGCCACCTCCACGCCCTCGGGGACGTAGAGGAAAGTGCCCCCGGTCCAGAAGGCCCCGTGCAGCGCCCGGAATTTGGACTCGTCGGGCCGCACGCACGGGCGCATGAAGTACTCGCGGACGAGGTCGGGATGGTCGCGCATCGCCGCGGGCAGACTCGTGAAGATCACACCCTGCGGCAGCGCCGGGGCCGCAGCGGGCCCGCTCACCACCTCGGGGTCGGGACGCAGGGCCGAGAGATCCAGGCCGCTGAGATCGGTCCGGCGCCACTCCTCATTCGAGGTCGTGGGCATGGGCAGCGCCTCAGCCGTCTCGAGTGCGCGGAGCCGGAACTCCCGCATCCAGCGGGGTTCGCTCAGGCGTTCCGAGAGGGCCTCGACCGCGGCGCGGCTGAGGGACAGCGGCTGCGTCAGGGCCATGCCAGCTTTACCCGACGGACCCTTCCATCTCGAGGGCGATCAGACGGTTGAGCTCCACGGCGTACTCCAGCGGGAGCTCCTTGACGATCGGCTCCACGAAGCCGCGGACGATCATGTTCATGGCCTCGTCTTCCTTCACACCGCGGCTCATCAGGTAGAAGAGCTGCTCGTCGGAGACCTTGGAGACGGTGGCCTCGTGGGTGATCGAGACGTCCTGCTCGTCGATCTCCATCGTGGGATACGTGTCGCTGCGCGACTGATCATCCAGGATCAGCGCGTCGCAGCGCACCGCGGAGCGGCTGCCCGTGGCGCCCGGATAGATCTTCACCAGGCCGCGGTAGCCGGCGCGTCCGCCGTCCTTGCTGATCGACTTGCTGACGATGACGGACTGCGTGTTGGGGGCGGCGTGCACGACCTTGCCCCCGGGATCCTGGTGCTGGCCCTTTCCGGCGAACGCGACGGAGAGGATCTCGCCCTTCGCCCCGGGCTCCAGCAGGTACACGCTGGGGTACTTCATCGTGATCTTCGAGCCCAGGTTGCCGTCGATCCACTCCATCGTCGCGTCCCGGTAGGCCACGGCGCGCTTCGTGACCAGGTTGTAGACGTTGGTCGACCAGTTCTGGATCGTCGTGTAGCGGCAGCGCGCGCCTTCCTTGACGATGATCTCCACGACCGCGCTGTGCAGGGAGTCGGTGGTGTAGACCGGCGCCGTGCAGCCCTCCACGTAGTGCACGTAGGAGCCCGGCTCGCAGATGATCAGTGTGCGCTCGAACTGCCCGACGTTCTTGGCGTTGATCCGGAAGTAGGCCTGCAGCGGGATATCCACCTTCACGCCCGCCGGGACGTAGACGAACGACCCTCCGGACCAGACCGCGGAGTTCAGGGAGGCGAACTTGTTGTCCTCCGGCGGGATGACGGTGCCGAAGTACTCGCGCACCAGATCCTCATGCTCCCGCAGCGCGCTGTCCGTGTCCAGGAAGATGACGCCCAGCTTCTCCCACTCGTCCTTCAGGCTGTGGTAGACGACCTCGGACTCGTACTG
Organism: Armatimonadetes bacterium RBG_19FT_COMBO_69_19; assembly: GCA_001768125.1. GTDB lineage: Bacteria > Sysuimicrobiota > Sysuimicrobiia > Sysuimicrobiales > Kaftiobacteriaceae > Kaftiobacterium. The sequence continues at coordinate 22,571 of MENB01000062.1, read as the reverse complement.
CGCGCCGACCCCGGCGAGGAACTTGCGCTCCGCCTCCGGGATGCCGAGCCGGTCGTAGGTGCGCCTGATCTCGTCGGGCAGATCCTCCCAGGACTCCGCCATCTTCTCGGTCGGCTTGATGTAGTAATAGATGTCGTCGAAGTTGATCGTGCTGAGGTCGGCGCCCCAGGTCGGCATCGGCTTCTTCAGGAACTGCTCGTAGGCGTGCAGCCGGAAGGCGCGCATCCAGTCCGGCTCGCCCTTCATGTGCGAGATCTCCTTGACGACCTCGGCGGAGAGGCCTTTGCGCGCCTTGAAGACGTAGTTCTCGGGCTCGAAGAAGCCGTACTTGTACTTCTCGACGTCGATGCCCAGCTGGTTGGTCGTTGCCACGGTATCCTCCTGATCTCTTAGTGCACGACCCAGAAGACCTTGCCGGCGCGGCGGACGGCGCCCTCGTGCGCGACCTCGGCCGCGATGACCTCGAACTGCGCCTTGATCCCCTCGTACCCGGTCTGCTCGAGCTCCTCGGCCAGCTCGGGACCGCCCGAGACGACGAACCGGCCGTCGAACATCACGTGCACGAAGGACGGCTTGATGAAGTGCAGGATGCGCGAGTAGTGGGTGATGACGAGGATCCCCATCTGCCCGCGGGCGCGCTCGTACATCCGGGTCACGCCTTCGCTGACGATCTTCACCGAGTCGATGTCCAGCCCGGAGTCGGTCTCGTCCATGATCGCGATCTCCGGCTCGAGCAGCGCCATCTGCAGGATCTCCGCGCGCTTCTTTTCGCCGCCGCTGAACCCTTCGTTGACGTAGCGGGTGACGATGGACGGCTCGATCTTGAGCTCCTCCATCTTCTGCTTGAGCAGCTTCTGAAACTCCCCGACCGGCATGAGCTCCTTCTCGTAGCCGCGGCGGGCGGAGACCGCCGTGCGCAGGAAGCTCGCCATCGTCACGCCGGGGATGCTCACCGGGTACTGGAAGGCGATGAACAGGCCCTTGCGGGCGCGCTCGTCGGGGCTCATCCCCAGCAGGTCCTCCCCCTTGTACAGGACCTCGCCCTTCACGACCTGGTAGAAGGGGTTCCCCATGAGCACGTTGGCCAGGGTGGATTTGCCGGAGCCGTTCGGGCCCATCAGGGCGTGGATCTCACCCTTGCTGAGGGCGAGGTTGGCGCCCTTCAGGATGACCTTGTCCTCCACCTGGACGGTGAGATCCTTGATCTCCAGATCAGCCACGAAATCCCCCTGGATAATTCTGGACTAATTCAGTCAACAAATCACTCCAGGCCAATTGTGGCATCAGTCCCGGTGGGTGTCAACGGGCGGGGGCGACGCCGACCGTCCGCTCGAGATCGCGGCGCTCGGCGTCGGGAAGGAAGGCGGCCCGGGCGGCCGCGGCCATGAAGCGGGTGAGCGCGCCGTCCTGGAGGGCCAGAGCCTGGGCCACGAGCGCGATCTCCCGCGAGATGTCGGTGTCGAGCAGCATCGGATCGTCGCTGTTGATCGTCACCGGCACGCCGTGCTCGATCAGCCGCCGCAGCGGGTGGGAGGCGAGCGAGGGGACGAGGCCGAGGCGCAAGTTGCTGGTAGGGCAGATCTCCAGCGTGATGCGGTGCTCGCGGAGGTGGTCCAGCAGCGCCGGGTCCTCGACGGCGCGGATGCCGTGTCCGATGCGGGTCGCCCCCAGCTGGTAGATCGCGGTCCAGATCGAGCTGGGGCCGGCGAACTCGCCGGCATGCGCGGTGACGCCGAGCCCCGCCTCGCGGGCCAGACTGAGCGGCCGGGAGAAGATCCCGGGCGGATAGTTCTCCTCGTCGCCGGCGAGGTCCACTCCCACCACCCCGCAGTCGCGGCAGCGTACCGCCTCGCGCACCCGCTGCTCCGCTTCCTCCGGCCCGCGCTCGCGCACAATCGTCACGATCACGCCGCTCCGGATGCCGAATCGCGCGGCCGCCCGTTCGCGGGCCCGCGCCATGGCCTCCAGCAGCCGGGGTGTCCCGAGCAACTGGAAGCCGCGACGGCCGCCGACGCGTACCTCGACGTACTTCAGCTCGTGTGCGGCGGCTTCCAAGAGGAGCTCGAACGTGATCTCCTCGATGTTCTCCGCGGTGTACAGCGCATCGGGCACCCGGCCGGCGCGCGTCGCATACCGCATGCGGCGCAGTCGGTCGTAGCCGGTGAACTTCGAGGGGTCGGCGATGAGCGCCGGCACGTCGTCTATCTCCGCATCACGGCGCTCGGCGAGGCGGCGCAGGCGCAGCGATGTCTCGAGGTGCAGATGCAGCTCGACCTTCGGCAGCGCGCGGATCGCCTCGGGGGCCGGCACCGTCATGCGCGCTCCAGCATCCGCCGCACGCGGCGCTCCAGGTCGTCGAGCGCCGCCGTGGCCCGCGCGACGTCGACGTCGCCCTCGTCCACGGCACCGGCCGTCTCCGCGAGGGCGCGGCGCATCTCCTCCACTCTGGCGAGCATGCGCTCGAGGACGTCGCGGCTGGAGGAGACCGGCGGCTTCATGCTAGTATTATGGCATCGTTTTGGGCATCCATCGAGGGTGATCCACGACATGGCAGAGACGTCCCGCGCGCAGGCGCGCGCGACCCAGCCCGTGACCAAGGACGGCGCGGCCCCCGCGGAACTGCGCGACGCCGTGCGCTGGTACGCGGGGATGGTGCTCGCGCGGCGTTTCGAGGACGAGGCCGAGCGCGCGTTCCGCCGGGGCAAGATCGGCGGCTACCTCCACGTCTACACCGGGCAGGAAGCGGTTGCCGCGGGCTGGCTCGCCGAGCTGCGCAGCGACGACATCTTCTTCACCGCGTACCGCGACCACGCCCACGCCCTGCTGCGGGGCTCCCCGCCGGGCGCGGTGATGGCCGAGCTCTTCGGCAAGGCGACAGGGCTGGCCAAGGGCAAGGGCGGATCGATGCACCTCTTCGACGTCTCGCGTGGGTTCTACGGCGGGTACGGCATCGTCGGCGGCCACATCCCGCTCGCCACCGGCGCCGCGTACGCCCTGCGGTACTCCGGGACCGACCGCGTCTGCCTGTGCTTCCTCGGGGACGGCGCGATGAACAGCGGCGCGTTCCACGAGCCGGCGAACATGGCCGGGCTGTGGGGCCGTGATGGATTGTGCCCCATCGTCTACATCGTCGAGAACAACCAGTACGGGATGGGCACGTCGGTCAGCCGCGCCTCGGCCGTGGCCGATCTGGCGTCGCGCTTCGCGGCCTATGCCATCGACCACGAACGCGCCGACGGCATGGATTTCCTCGCCGTCCGGGCTCTGGCCCGGCGGGCGATCGAGCGCGTGCGCAGCACCGGACGGCCCCATGCCGTGGAGATGCTCACCTACCGCTTCGCTGGTCACGGCGCGGCCGATCTGTTCCAGCCCTACCGTCCGAAGGACGAGGTCTCGCAGGCGCGGGGCCGCGATCCCATCCTCATCCTGGAGCGGCAACTACGCAAGGCGGCGCTGCTCTCCGATGCGGACGTCGCGCGGATCCATGAGGAGGCGGAACGGGCCATCGCAGAAGCCGTGCGGTTCGCGGAGGAGAGCCCGGAGCCGCCGGCCACCGACCTCGACGCCGACATCCATGCCTGAGCTCACCTACCGCGAGGCGCTGCGCACCACCCTCATCGAGGAAATGGATCGTGATCGCGCGGTCGTCCTGCTGGGCGAGGACATCGGCCTCTACCAGGGCACGTTCCGTGTGACCGCCGACCTGCTCGACCGCTACGGCCCCACCCGCGTCATCGACACGCCGATCTCCGAGCTCGGGTTCGTCGGCGCGGCGGTGGGCATGGCCATGCTCGGCCTGCGCCCGGTGGTCGAGGTCATGACCTGGAACTTCGCCCTGCTCGCCCTGGATCAGATCGTGAACAACGCCGCGAAGGTCCGCTACTTCTCGGGCGGGCAGGTAGATGTGCCGCTCGTGATGCGCGGCCCGAACGGCGCCGGCGTGCAGCTCTCCGCGCAGCACTCGCAGAGCCTGGAGGCGCTCTTCGGTCACTTCCCCGGCCTGTACGTGGTCGCCCCGGCCACGCCCGCTGAGGCCAGGGGACTCCTTCGCACCGCCATCCGGGGCAAGGATCCGGTCATCTTCCTCGAGAACGCCGCGCTGTACGGCCTGAAGGGCGAGGTGCCCAACGGGGCCTTCGCGCTGCCCTTCGGCCAGGCGGAGGTGGCGCGGGCGGGCCGCGACGTGACCATCGTCGCCTACAGCCGCATGCTGCACGTGGCCCTCACCGCCGCCGACCGTCTCGCCGCGGAGGGCATCCAGGCGGAGGTCATCAACCTGCGGTCGCTGCGCCCGCTCGACATAGGCACCGTCGCCGGCTCGGTGGCCCGCACCCACCGCGCCGTCGTCGTGCAGGAGCAGTGGCGGCCCTACGGCGCGGCCGCGGAGATCGCGGCGTCGATCTACGAGCAGGCCTTCGATGAGCTGGACGCACCGGTCGAGCGGGTCACGGGCGCCGACGCGCCGATGCCCTACGCCCGCAACCTCGAACTGCTGGCCGTCCCGCACGAAGACGACATCGTCCGGGCCGTGAAGAAAACGCTGTACGCCTCGTGAGGGTAGCCCCGTGGCCGACGTGATCATGCCGAAGATGGGCGACGCCATGACGGAAGGCAAGGTCCTGAAGTGGCGCAAGAAGGTCGGCGAGTCGGTGAAAGCCGGCGAGCCCATCGCGGAGATCGAGACCGACAAGGTCAACGTGGACATCGAGGCCGAGGAGAGCGGCGCCCTGCTCGACATCGTCGTTCCGGAGGGTCAGAGTGCTCCGGTGGGGGCCAGGATCGCCGTGATCGGGGCACCCGGGACCAGGGTCGAGCGGACTCCTGCCGCGCCCGCGGCTCGTCCGGCGCAGCCCGCCCCGGCACGGACCCCCGCCCCCGCAGCCACGCCGCCCGCGGCCGCTGCCGGCCGCGTCAAGGCATCGCCGCTGGCCAAGCGCATGGCGGAAGAGCAGGGCCTTGATCTGGCCCGGGTCCCGGGGACGGGCCCGGACGGGCGCATCACCAAGGAAGACGGCGAGGCGTTCCTCGCCGCGCGATCACCGGCGGGCCCCGCGCGCGCGGTCGACGGCGGGCCGGAGTCCACCGACGAAACCCCCAGCCGCATGCGAGCCACCATCGCCAGGCGCATGGTGGAGAGCAAACAGCAGGTCCCGCACTTCTACATCACGACCGAGGTGGCGATGGACGAGGCGCTGCGGGCGCGCCAGCAGGTCAACACCAGCCTCGGGGAGGGGGTCCGGGTCACGGTCAACGACTTCATCGTCCGCGCCGTGGCGCTGGCGCTGCGGTCGTTCCCGAACCTCAACAGCGCCTACGCCGACGGGAAAATCCGCCGCTTCCGGCGGATCAACATCGCGCTCGCC
>MENB01000062.1:213-17148 GCA_001768125.1 Armatimonadetes bacterium RBG_19FT_COMBO_69_19 | reverse complement strand
CTGCAGATCAGCGAGGAGGCGAAAGGCCTGGCGGAGCGGGCCCGCTCCGGCCACCTGCGGCCCGAGGACTACGAAGGCGGGACGTTCACGATCAGCAACCTGGGGATGTTCGATTTCGTGGAGAGCTTCATCGCCATCGTCAACCCGCCCCACGCCGGCATCCTGGCCGTCGGCGCGGCGCAGCCGCGGGCCGTGGTGCGCAACGGTCAACTGGGGATGGCGACGACGATGAAAGTGACGATCTCCGCCGACCACCGGGTGACCGACGGCGCCGAGGCCGCGCAGTTCCTCGGGGAGATCAAGCGCGCGCTCGAAAACCCCTTCCTCTTGTTCGTGCAGAACGACCGCTAGGCTCCGTAATGGCCGCGGATCGTCTCCTCGACCTGGTCGGCGATCGTCTCCCAGGGGATGTCGGGATTCCGCGTCACCGTGATGAAGTCGTTCAGGAAGAAGACCTGCACGACACCCGGGATCTCCAGTAAAGCCCTCGCCAGCGGGGGCGCCGCCTGGTCGCCCGACCGGAACGTCTGGCTCTTCCCCTCCGTGAGGCGACGGTCGAGCACGAACTTCAAGGCATTGATGTTCGGGGTGGGCTGGACCTGGATGGAGACGCTCATACCAATAAGGTAGAAGGCTGCTCGGGCGGATGCAAGGGCAGCCCGGCTAAAAGGTGCGGACCACAGGCCGGCCGTCGAGCGGGATATCGAGGGACCGCTCCTCCCCCGCCACGGCCGTCACCGCATAGCTCCCCTCCCCCCGGACCTTGTACCCGAGGGGCACGCTGCGCAGATCGACCGTCACGGCGTACGTCCCGGGCGGCAGGTGGTCGAAGACGTAAACGCCATCGCCGTCTGCCGTCCGGAGGATCGCGGTACCGGACAACCGGAGCACCACACCCGGGATCGCCTTCTCGCCCTCATCGCGCACCCCGTTCCCGTTCTCGTCGTGGAACACGACGCCCAGCAGCGCGGCCGCGGGAGCGAGGGGGAAGGCGACCTCGCGGGTCTCCGTCGCAACCACGCGTACGGACTGGACTGGTGCGGTCGCCACCAGGTGCGCCGGCAGGGTTCCGTCGTCGATCGCCACGGTGACGTCTCCCGCCTGCACGCCGGCCACCGCCGCGGCGCCGCTCGCATCCGAGATGGCCGCGCTCTGGTCGTCCACGCGGAGCACGATCCCGCCCATGCCGGGCTCGCCGGCGTCGCGGATGCCGTTACCGTTCTGGTCAACGTACATCACGGCGGCGAGCCGTCCGGTCTGAGGCGGCCCGTAGGCATAGAGGGGATAGCCGTACTGGAACGCCAGGTACGGCGCCGCCGCACCGGCCGTGGTCACGTAGCGCAGGCCCCCGCCGAGCGTGAGGTGCGCCCCCGAGGCGAGCGGCTGCGAGACGGACAGCTCGAGTGACGTCTCCGCGTAGGAGGACGGCAGCGTGTAGATCTTGTGCCGCACCTGCGTGTTCAGATCCGTCCGATCGGAGAGCCGGAACGCGGAACCGACCGCGTATCCCCACGCCGCCGTATCACCGCTGCTGCGCGAGACTTCGGCCCACAGCGGGAGCCCGCTTGGAAGCGTATACCCCGCGCGGAAGGAGAGCGTGGCCGTCGACGCCGCCGTCCCGGTGAGCACGCCGGCATCCATCGTGTGACTCCCCGCCAGCACCAGTCCCCACGGCCCCGTCGTGAATGTGACCGCGACCTGCCCCGACGTGCTGCGCGTGCGCACGCCCGCGACGGTGTCCTCCACGGCGCGGGTCTCGGCCACGATGCCGATCGACGGCGTCGGGCGGTAGTGCGCCAGCAGGCTCGTCACGTAGCGGTCGCTGACCCCCGGAGCGCCGCGCAGGAGCGAGGCGCTGCCGGAGAACGTCCAGACCGGCGACGGGCGATAGGAGAGCTGAACCAGAGGCCCGCTCCGGCCGGCGAAGAGGGCGGCATTCCCCAGGGTCGGGAATCGCGGATCGAGCGAGAGGTAGCTCACGGACGTCGTGAACTGCTTCGAGCCGAAATCGAATCCCAGCCGCCAGGCGCCCCCTGAGCCGGCCGGCGATTCCCCCCACGCCGATTCCGCGAACGCGGTGACGCCCGGATGCAGTACGCGGTCGGTCCGGCCCTTCAGCACGAGCGTGCCCGTCGCAGGATCGTACACCGTCGCCCCCTGCAGCAGCCAGTGCCCGATCGGATCGAGCGCCACACTCGCCCCGTAGAGATACGAGGCGGTCCCCGCGATGTTGCCGCCGAAGAACCGCCAGGTGCTCCTCCCCCGCCGGACCTGGTACACCGCGCCGATCAGGCCCTGCTCGTACACGGTGAGGGGCGAGTCGTGCACCGAGATGCCGCCCACGGTGAGCGTGTCCTCGGGAGTGCGCCGCGTGATCGTGCCCGCGGTCGTGAGCAGGCCGGACCCGGCGGACAAGGCCACGCTGCCGTCCACACGCTCCGCCCCGGTATGGGTGCGGAACTGCAGCCGCGCCGTCGCCGCGGTCTCTGCGCCGAGGGACATCCCCGCGGTCACGTAGCCCGAGGCGACGATGGGCCGCTCCACGGCGGGATGGAACTCAGGCACGAACGCGACGGGGGCCGGCGACGGCCCCGTCCTGGTTACCGCGGCAGCCGGCCTGGGCGTGGTCGTGATCTGGGCGGGCCGCCGCGCGGTCGTGATCGTCAGGACGCTGACCTGGGGATTCCAGACCGTCAGCGTCTCGAAGAGGACGTCCACCGCCCCGCGCGGGATCATCGTGGTGCCCTGCATCAGTTGCACGGGCGCCTCAGTGACCGCGATGACGATGCCCCCGGACCACACTTCCAGGCGGCCGAGGCGCAGCAGGTACGCGCCGCCGTCGGCCCGCCGGACTTCGATCGCCTGCCGGTCCACGATGAGTGACGCCTGAAAGTGCTGGGCGAGGGGACGGAGCGGGAGGAACAGAAACGCATCCTGCACGACCGGATCCGGGGTCAGCGCCAGAGGAATGTCATCAACGAGGACGCGCACCGGATCTGCGGCCCGCGCGGTCGGCGCCGCCAGGAGCGTGAGCGCCGCGGCCACCGCGAGCGCGGTGCGCACGGGCCTCACTTCCGGACCGGGATGGTCAGCTCGCCGGCCACCAGCGCGTCCGCTCCGTAATCCATCACGGCCCGCACGGTGTAGGCGCCGGGCTCGAGCGCCGGGGCCTCCCACGCCAGCCTGAACTCACGGACGCTACTGGGCAGCACGAGTGCTTCGGGGATCGGGAGGCGGGCGAGCTGCCGGCCCTCGGCGTTCAGGATCGTGAGCTCGCCGGTCGTGCGGACATGCACGTTTCCGCTGTTGCGGAAAACGATCTTGACGTCGGCGCCGCGGTTGCCCGGTCGGGGCGCCGCCAGCATGCCGGTGATGGCCCCGCGGACGACCTCGGTCCCCTTCACGTGGACGAGCAGCCGCGCAGCCAGTTTAGGGATGACGATCGAGATGGTGCCGCGGGCGCCGCCGGCCTGCAGGATCGGGGACGGCGCAACGACCACGGCACCGTACCGGCCGCCGCGGGCGTCGGGCGGCACGGTGACGCTAACGCGGATCGGCATCGCCTGGTGCGCGTCCAGCTCGAATTCCGACGGAGTGAGCCGCGCCAGCTTCGCCACCGACCACTCCAGCGTCCCCGCCGGGAGCACGTCCAGCTGGCCCCCTGGCCGGAGGAAGATGTCCTGGACCTGCACGTGGAACCGCACGCGATGTGCGGAATCGTTCATGACCAGCAAAGTGGCGCTCGCCGTGCCGCCCGGCGCAGGCACGAGCTCGAGATCGCCGGGACTGATCCCGAACCGCAGGGGCTCGGCCCGCAGCGCCGGAGCCAGGAGAACGAAAAGGAGGAAGGCCGCTGCCGTCAGCGTGGTCAGGGGTCCACGGGTCCGCATCGGCCTTCCTCCCGGTGTGGTGTGTCAGTCGGTCACGCCCCCGGCGTCAGGGCTGCACGCCGAGGTACTCGACGACGATCGTGTAGGTCGCAGGGGCGTCCATGTAGTCCACGCACTGCTGGTAGTCCACCGCGATGTCGCGGTTGCCCGTGCGGGCCTGGTTGCCTGTGAACAGGTTCGCGTACGAGGACGTGATCGCGGTGTAGGCCGCGACATCCCCGCCCATGTACTGGAACGCGTTCGTCATCTCGGTCCCGCCGCCGTCCTTCGCCTTCCCGCTCGGGTAGGTGACGGGCTCGGACCGGATCTGGAGGTTCCACGGCCGGTTGCTCTTCATGTTGATCGTGGTCGAGGTCGTCCCGCAGTTCGGCGGGGCGGTCGATGCGATCGCCGCCGCGCCGGGCACCGTGATGTCGATGGATGCGCCGGCGGCCACGGTCACGGTCTGGCTTCCGCCGGGCGCGCTGATACCGATGCCGGCCGCCGCCACCACGAGCAGCAGCGCCAGCACCATCCCCTTGATGCACCGGATGAGTCCACTGGCCTTTTTCATTCCCGTTCCTCCCTGGTCGGCAGTCCGCCCGGCGCTGGGCCGCGCGTCGTCCCCGCCTGAGGCGGGTCTACATCCCATTTCAGCAACTTCGGTGCCAGGGGGTCAGGGCGACCGAAGTTGGTCCGAAAGTCCCATCGGAGTCACACAGCAAACGTGGTAGAGGATCAAGAGAAGTTCTGCTCAGGCCGGTTTGACGGAGGGGGTCGTCTTATGGCCATTGGGCGAGGGGGCGTCCGCCTTGAGCCCCCCGGCGGTCACCGGGGGCTGCAGCTCATCCTGCACCGCGCCCGCGAGCTCCGCCGCGGTCCGGCGGAGGTGCATCCGCAGCGCGCCGGCCGGCGTGCGGTCGGCGCCGACGAGCACGACGACGACGGGACCGAGCGGGCTGATCACCAGGGAGTGCCCGCGGTAGAAGACGACGACCGTCTCGGGGGCGCCGAACTCCGTCATCTCGCCCATGCGCTCGGACACCATCACACTGCTCGCCGCGTACGCAGCGAGGGACTCCATGTCCAGCCCGGTGTCGTCGACCGCCTCGAGCACGAGGCCGTCCGCGGAGGTGAGCAATGCCGCGCTCGCCGCGGCCCGCTCCTTGAGTCCCTTGATGATGGTCGCCAGCCGCTCCATCTCGCCCTCACCTCACGCTCGTTCTCAGCTCACCCGGCGCGTGCGGTTCCGCCTTCGAGCCAGTTCAGGAGCCGGAGGTGCGTACGCAGTGTCTCCAGCGCCTCAGCGCGCAGCTGACTCACCCGCGATTCGGTGACGCCGAGGACGCGCCCGATCTCGGCGAGCGTCAGCCCCTCGCAGTAATACAGGCCGATGACGACCTTGTGCCGGACCGGGAGGGCCGCGGTCACCTGCCAGAGCTCCGAGTCGAGCGCGTCCTGCTCGACCCGCGCAAACACGTCCGCCCCCGCGTCCCGCGCCAGCGCCGCCGGCAGCCGGTCGATCTCGCCCGGCTCATCCTCCAGCGATAGAAGCATACCCGCCTGCGCGTCGCGCAAGGCGCGGTCGAGCCGAGCCGGCGCGATCCCGGAGGCGCTCGCCAGCTCATCATCGGTGGGCTCACGCCCGAGGCGCCGGGTCAGCGTCGCCGCCTCCGCCTGCACGCGGTGCACGGTCTGACGCGCCACGCGCGGCAGCAGGTCCAACGTGCGCAGGTAGTCGTACATCGCCCCGCGGATCCGCAGGCGGGCGAACGCCTCGAAGGGGATGCCGCGGTCGGGATCGAAGCGGTCGATCGCCTCGAGCAGGCCGACCATCCCGTATCCTTCGAGATCCTCCGCCCGCACCGACGGCGGCACGCGGCCGGCCATGTGCCGGGCCTGCGCGCGCACGAGCGGGGCGTAGGAGAGCGCGAGACGCTCCCGGACCGCGCTGTCGCGGCCGGCCTTGAAGCGGTGCCAGAGCTCTCCGGTGTGTCCCCGATCAGCCATCGCCGGCGTTCCCATCCATCACGCGGGCGCGCTCAGCGCCGCGACGGCTCGGTCGAGCAGGGCCTGCGCGGAGGCGGGTGCGTCCGCGCTCGCGGCCAGCCCGACGCGCAGATGCACGCCCGCGGCCTGCCGCACGTCGGCCCTGATGCGGTCTACGACCGAGGCGGCCCGGTCCGGGCTCACGCCCGCCAGGAGGAGGCCCCAGCGACCCGAGCCGAAGGTGACGGCCAGATCGCAGGAGCGCATCGATCCCGACAGGCGTCGCGTGATCGTCTCGACCATCGGCCACTGGTCCCGGACCGGCGTGCCCTCCAGCTGGACGACCGCGACGGTGAACTCCACCGCGTGCTGCCGCGCCCGCTGCAGTTCCTCTTCCACGCGGGCGAGGAAGTGATGGTGGTTGCTCATCCCCGTGTCCGGATCCTGATAGACGAGCTCCCGCAGCCGCGCCGTGCGCCGCAGGCGTCCCAGGCATCCGGCGAGGGATTCCGAGACACGTCCGAGGCGGGCGAACTCGTCGGGCGTGAAGATCCGATCGCTCCGCGCCAGGGCCAGCACGCCGGCGACCATGCCGTTCTGCACGAGCGGGAACGCCAGGAAGGCGCGCAGCCCGCCGTCCTGGAACGGGGAGCGCTCGGCCCGCGTCTGCGGATCCGGGATGACCACGGGACGTCCCTCCTGGGCTACCCACGCCGACAGCCCCCGGCCCCTGGCGAAGCGCACCTGATCCGCAAGGTCGATGCTGTTGCCCCGCACCGCCACCGGGACCAGCCGGCCGCTGCCCCATTCCGTGACGTGCAGGGTGCCGTGCTCGAAGGCGATGGCGCGGTGGGCGAGATCGAGGAACCGCTTGTAGGCGACCCCCAGCGGGAGCTCCTCGTCGGCCAGCTTCACGAGTTCCAGTTGGACCGCCATTTCTTCGGCCGCTAGGGCGAGCTCGTGCCCGGTCTCGCCGCGCTCGTCGTGTTGGAGATTACCGTCCCTCTGCGACTGCATCTGGATCCTCCCCCAAGCGAGGATGCGTACCCACCTCATCTCAGTAGCAAGCAGGATGCCACCCTCCAGAAACGCCGGATCCTGCCGATTACCGTGGGTCCAGGGGGGTCGGCGCACAGGACGAGCGGGCAGGCGCCGGAGCGCCTGCCGACATGGGTCAGCTCAGGTCGCGGCGATCAGGGCGTGGCGGCGAGAGCGGGTCCGTCCCCGTTCGTGTGACGCGAGGTCGATGCCGGGATGGACATCTCCTCGCGGTACTTCGTGACGGTTCGCCGGGCGATCTTCGTGCCTTCCTGCGTGAGGGTGCGCGCGATCTCCTCATCCGTCAGCGGCCGCGTCTCGGCGGCGATGATCTCGCGGATGCGGTCCTTCACCGGGAGAGACTGGTCGAAGAAGATGTCAAAACTCACCACGCGGCCGGTGGGCATCTGCACGAACTTGCCGTCCAGGGCCCGGCTCACCGTGGACTCGCTGATCCCGAGCTCGGCGGCGACCATCGCCTTCGTCAGCGGCTTGAGGTGCGCGTCGCCGCGCTCCAGGTACTCCCACTGCGTGCGCACGATGGCCTGCACGATGTTCCCCATCGTCCAGTTGCGGCGCTGCACGGCCTCGATGAACAGCTTGGCGCGGCTCACGTAATCCCGGACGTGCTCTCGCGACTCATCGGAGTATCCCGAGGACGCCCGGCGCATCTGCCGCCGCAGGTCCTCGTAGAAGGTGTTGACGCGCAGCATGAAGGCATCCTGACGCATCGCCTCGATCGTGAAGCCTTCCTCCGTGCGCTTGATGACGAAATCGGGGCGGGCCAGCTCACTCGGCCGCACCGTCCCCTCCTCCTGGTCGAGCCGGTAGCGCTCGCCGGGGTAGGGGTAGCAGGTGACCTTCACGAACTCGTGGGCCTCCTTGACGTCGGCGACCTTCACACCGAGCAGCTGCGCCACCTTGTCGAACCGGCGCGCGGCGAGGTCGGCGAGGTGCGTCTCCACGATGCGCTGCGCCAGGCGGTTCGCCTCGGAGGGCTCCATCACCCGCAACTGCAGGAAGAGGCACTCCTCCACCGTCCGCGCTCCCACGCCGAGAGGCTCGAAGCGCTGGATGCGACCCAGCACCGCCTCGACCTCCTCCTCGGCCGCGTTCATCTCCTGCGCGACCTGGATGATCGTCGCCTCGAGGTAGCCATTCTCGTTGACGTAGCCGATGAGCCGCTCCCCGATGGCGTGGTCCCGTGGAGAGAGGCCCTGGGCCTGCAGGGTCATCATCAGGTGCTCCTGCAGCGAGACCGGAGCGGCCATGCGCTGGTACGGATCGACGTCGTCGTCGTCGGGGGTCCAGGTCGAAAGCGACGGGCCTTCATCGGCCGTCCATTCCGCGGTGTCGGGGGCGACCGGTTCATCGAGCTCGAGGGCGGGGTTCTCACCAAGTTCCTGCTCGATACGGGCCAGCATCTGGTTGAGCGGGAGGACCAGCAGGGAGTTCACCAGCATGAGCTTGGGGACCATCCGCTGCTGGAGTAGCGGTCTCGCTTCGGCGGCAGCCCGCAGTCGGTGTTCCATGATGCCTCCGGCCGTCAGCTCGCGTCGGCGACGACGGGGCTCGTCGCGCCGGGCAGGGGGGGGAGCTCGCCCGCCCGCAGGCACTCCAGCAGGGCGTCCACGACCCGCGGATCGAACTGCGCGCCTCGGCCCCGGACCAGCTCGCCCACGGCGTGCTCCACGGGCAGGGCAGCGCGGTAGCTGCGGGCGCTCGTCATGCTTTCCAGGGCATCGGCCGCGGTCAGGATGCGCGCCTCGATCGGGATCTGCTCCTCGCGCAGTCCGAGCGGATACCCCGTGGCGTCCCAGCGCTCGTGGTGGAACAGCACCGCTTCCACCACGCGCGGCGAGAAGTCGGCCATGGCCAGGATCTTGGCACCCATCAGGGTGTGCGTCTTCATCCAGTCGTACTCTTCCGCGGTGAGGTCGCCGGGCTTGAGCAGGATGCCGTCGCCGATGCCGATCTTGCCGATGTCATGCAGCAGCGCGGCGATCTTGAGGTCCTCGGTGCGCTCCGCGGGCAGGCCCAGCCGCCGTCCGATGCTCTCCGCGTACTGCGCCAGGCGGTCGGAGTGCCCGCGCGTCGGATGATCCCGGAGATCGACGGTGGCGGCCAGCGCGTACACGGTGTTCCAATAGGAGCGCCGCAGCCGCTTGAACAGACGGATGTTCTCGATGGCGATCGCGCCCTGCGCGCAGATCAACCGCAGGACGTCGCGGTCGGCGGGGGTGAACGCCTCCTCGTCCCGCCGCACGCTCAGCACGCCGAGCACGCTCCCGCCGGTCTGCAGCGGCAGCGACAGGGTCGTCCCGCCCGCGTCGCCGTCGGCGGCGGAGCCGGCCGCCCGGGCCAGTTCGTCCGCCCGCACCCGCCAGTACGCGGACGCGTCGCCGTTCCCGTTGCGGGGCGTGACGGTCGCGGCGGCGCCGTTGCTCGAGGCGGCTACGACGATGTCGCGGCCCTCCTCGTCCACACAGACCAGGGTCACCTCGCCGGCGTCAAGCTCGTGCAGCACCGTCTCCGTGATCACCTGGAACATCCGGCTCTGGTCGACGTCGGCCAGCCGGCTTCCGTGCATGTCCAGCAGCGGGGTGAGCGCGCGGAGGCGGGTGTTCTTCTTGTAGTAGAGGCCTTTGCGCAGGCCTTCCTCGACCGTCTTGCGGAGATCGTCCGGCGAGAAGGGTTTCATCAAGAAGCCGTTCACGCCGAAGCGCACCGTTTCGAGCAGGCTGTCGAACTCACTGAATCCGGTCATCACGACCACGGAGACCTCGGGGGCGGCGGCGACGATCTGCCGCGCCGCTTCCAGCCCCGTCATCCCCGGCATCTTGAGGTCGGTGAGCAGGAGGTCCGGAAGGAACTGGACGGCCAGGGCGATCGCGGATGGGCCGTCCGCGGCGGTAACGATCTCGTAGGCCGGTCCCAGGATGCGGGAGCACAGGTCGCGGATCGACGCCTCATCGTCGACGATCAGGATCTTCGGCTTCGAACCCACGCTGCGCACCTCACGATTGGCGGCTGGCCCGTCCTAGAGCAACTTTCATGCCGGACCGCTCAAACAAAAAAACGCGTACGCCCGTTCGCCCAATCTAGCCGGTCTCGCTGAGCCGGTGGGCCTGGATCTTCCCCTGAAGCTCGTCGGGGGAGATCCCCAGCACCCGGCTGCCCTCCTCGAGGTTCCACTCCGTCATCTTCAGCACGACGCTGATGTGCCGGCGCTCCGCCTCATCAAGCGAGAACGCCTTGGGGAACGTCGGCGCGACGGCCCCCTGCTCGTCCAGCCAGATCTCTTCCGCGCCGATGACCTCTTCCTGCGCCAGGATGACGACGCGCTGGATAGTGTACTCGAGCTCGCGCACGTTGCCGGGCCAGGCGTGGCCGCGCAGCTTCTTCATGGCCAGCGGCGAGAAGCCCTTGATGCGTTTGTTGAACGCGACCGCGTACTTGTTCACGAAGTGCATGCCGAGGACCTGGATGTCCTCGCGCCGCTCCCGCAGCGGGGGCAGCTCGATGGGCACGACGCTGAGCCGGTAGTAGAGATCCTCCCGGAAGGTCCCGTCATTGATCGCCTTGCGCAAATCCCGGTGCGTCGCGGCGATGACGCGCGCGTTGACGTCGATCGGCTTGTTGCCGCCCACCCGTTCGATGACCCGCTCCTGCAGCACGCGCAGCACCTTCACCTGCATCGCCGTGCTCATGTCGCCGATCTCATCGAGGAAGATCGTGCCGTCCTGCGCCCGCTCGAACTTCCCGATGCGGCTCGTCACGGCGCTGGTGAACGCGCCCTTCTCGTGGCCGAACAGTTCCGTCTCGAGGAGCGTCTCGGGGATCGCACCGCAGTTCACGACGACGAACGGGCCCTTGCTGCGCGGGCTCTGCAGGTGGATGGAGCGAGCGAGGAGCTCCTTGCCCGTGCCGGTCTCGCCGTAGATCAGGACCGTCGCGTCGGTCGGCGCCACCGCGGCGGCGAGCTGGAGGACCTGGCGCATCTTGGGCGAATCGCCGACGATCCCCTCGAACTTGAACGTCCGCATCAACTCGTCCTGCAGGGCGCGGTTCTCTTTGACCAGGCGCCCCCGCTCGAGGGCCTGGTTCACGACGATCATGAGCTCCTCGGGGCGGAAGGGCTTGGCGACGTAGTCGTAGGCGCCGAGCTTGATGGCCTGAATGGCCGTGTCGATCGTGGAGAAGGCCGTGATCAGGATGACCACGGCATCCGCATCGTGCTCCATGACGGCGCGGAGCACGCTGAGGCCGTCGAGCTTCGGGAGTTTGAGGTCGAGCAGGACGAGGTCGTAGCGCCCGGCCTTATACTTGGCCAGACCCTCCTCGCCGTCGCCGGCCTCGTCGACGCCGAAGCCCTCCTGACCGAGGAGCTTCGTCAGCAGCCGGCGGAGGTTTTCCTCGTCATCCACGACGAGAATGCGGGTCTCCGGCATCGCGGATGGGGTGCTCGCTGTGGGCACGATGTGTTCATGCCCCCCATCTCCACTAAACAGACCCGCCGCCCGGCTCCGAGGCCGCCGCGGTGCGTCCCCCCTGAGGTCAGCATACGCGGCGCCGCGCGGTGCGCGGGCGGCGGGAATCGTGTATCGTGAGCTAGGCCGTGGGCAGCCGCAGCCGGGCCGCGGTGGCGGCCACCAGCTGCGGGGGAAGCTCCCGGATCGTGCCCCCCGTATGGATGTCAAAGAACCGGACGATCACTTCGCGCGTGCGGTCGTCGACCCGCAGCTGCGCGGCGACGTGCGACGCCTCGCCGTGTCCGCCCTGATCGAGCGAACCCGGATCCAGAGCGACGGCCTCGGGGCCGATGTGCTCGGCCAGGGCGCGCCGTGCACGTTCGAACAGATCGGTGAAGTAGCTGGCGGGCATCTCGTGTTTCGGTGTCATCGGTGTCCCTCAGGCCGAGGCCGCCCAGATGGCGACGCCCTCGGAGAGATGGCGCGAACGGACGACGTGGCGGACGAGCAACGACCGGTTGGCGCGTTCCACGGCGCCCAGCCGGCGGATCGTCGCCGCGATGCGCGGGGCCGCATCCAGAGCCTCCCGGTCCTCCGTCACCAGGCGGGCCCGCGCCGCCTCGAGGCCCCGCAGTTCACAGACCCGGGACACCTCCGCGGTGCGGAGCGCGTACAGACCGGCGACGCGTCCTTGCCGCAGGACCATGTGACGCAAGCGGGCGATCGCCAGCAGCTCGCGGTGGAGCGCCAGCTCCCGGTCGAGGATCTGTTTGAGCAGGCCGCCTGCGTTCTCCATCACATCCGCTCCGCTCTCCGCCGCACGACCCCATCGGTGCGGCTTCCGGACTCCTCTATAGAGCAAGGTCGGTGCCGCGCTTGGGGTCTATCAGCTCGATCTCGGGGGCAGATTGCCGATAGGAATGGTGCGAGCCCACAGGCCCGAGCGACCGCCGCAAGAACAGTGGTACGAACACAGAGGACGCGGCCGGTTGTCGTGCGGCTGCTCGATTGACAGCCCATGGGGCCTGTGCTACGCTCGGCGATGCTGCGAAGACCGCATCATCCCTCAACTATTGGGATGAAGGGTCTATCTCATCGAAAGTGGGGCGAGGAGATGAAGAAGATCCTTGCGGCGATGCTCTTCGCGATGCTGGTCTTCGTCGCATCGTCCGTGTCCTGGGGTTCCGTGACCTGGGAGTCCGTCACCTGGGAGTCCGTGACCTGGGAGGCGCTCGACGCAGTAGTCTGGGAATAACAGCTTCGCGATCCAGCACCGAGCGACGAGGGAGGCCGAACAGCCTCCCTCGTTTGTTGTGTCCGGCTACCGATGCCGATGGGTCGGCCCGGCATCGAAGTTGCTCCGTGTTCCCTGTCGCAGGGCAGAGCACCTACGGGAGGGGAAACCGAATGAGGAAGCTGGTCGCAGGGATCCTCTTCATCCTGGCCATGGCAGTCGCGACGTCCGTGTCGTGGGGCCAGGAGAGCGTAACCTGGGAGTCCGTCACCTGGGAGTCCGTGACCTGGGAGGCGTTCGACTCAGTGACCTGGGAGTAGTTCGGCCCCGGGACGCTCAGCTCTGACGTAGCGCCGCCGGGCCGTCCCGCGAGGGACCGGCCCCGGCGGCGTGTCTATTTCAAGGCTGGGGCACGGAAATTGCTCCATTTTATCCGTGCAGGGCCATTCCTGAGGGCCTGGGAGGCAGCGCAGATGAAGAAGCTTATCGCCGGCATCCTCTTCGTCCTGGCCATGGCAGTCGCGACCTCGGTGTCGTGGGGCCAGGAGAGCGTGACCTGGGAGTCCGTCACCTGGGAGTCGGTCACCTGGGAGGCGTTCGACAGCGTCACCTGGGAGTAGCGGCCGGCACGCGAACGGACGCGCGCCCATGGTATACATGGGGGGAGGAGACGGGCATGAACCGCATGCCGCCCCCTCCCCTTGTTGTGCTGGGTGAGGCCGGGGAAAGCGAGCCGTAAGGGGATGCGCCAACTCCCGCCACGAGCACGAATCTTTGTTCTGGGGACCATCGTCCTCGGCGCCGCGGTCACCGCGGCGATTCCCTTCCTGCCGGGCGGTCTCCCCTCGATCACCCTGTCCCTTGTCATCTACCTCGCCGCGGCCCTGCTCGCCCAGCTGGTCGGTGTGCGGGTGGTCATGCCGGGGCTGGAGGGACAGGCCTGGTCGCTGATCTCGGCCGTCCTCATCCCGGCGATCATCCTCTTCCCTCCGGCGACAAACGTCCTCATCGTCCTCATCACGTTCACCGCGTACGCGGTGAAGCGCCGTGGCCTGCCCTGGTACCAGAACGCGTGGAACATCGCCCAGCATCAGCTCGCTGTGCTGGTCGCGGCCCTGGTCTGGGAGGGCGTGCATCCCACGGGGACCGGCGGGCTCCAGGCCGTGCATTGGTACGCCGCCGCCTTCGCGGCCGGCGGGACCTTCTACCTGCTCAACAACCTGCAGACCTCAGCAGTGCTCGCCTTCGCCACGCATCGGCCATTCCGCGAGGTCGGCGTCTTCTCGCGCGGGACCTTCTACCGCGAGCTGGTGCTGACCTGGATGGGCATCATCGTCGCGGATCTCTGGCTGGTCAACCCCTGGCGCACCGTCCTGCTGATCGTCCCGCTGATCGGTCTCTCCCAGATGCTCAGCGCCCAGGTGAAGGACGCCGAGCGGATCCGCCGGGCGCAGGTCGAAGCGGAGGGCCGCGCCCAGTCATTGGCCAGCCTGAACGAGCTCGCCCGCGACCTGACGAGCAGCCTGGACTTCGCCCAGGTCTTCGATGCGCTGTACGCGCAGTTGGCCAAGACCCTGAACCCGGACGTGCTCTCCATCGCCCTCTACGATCCCCACACCAACCAGCTCGAGTTCCATGTGAAGAAGACCAGCGAGGGCATGCTGCCGATGGTACAGCTCCGGGCCGAGGCGCCGGAGCTGCGCGGCCTGCTCGCCACCCGCACGCCCCTGGTCCTCGATCCCGCGCGCAACCGGGAAACGGTGCAGGCCGTGAGCCCCCACGGCCGGTTGCTCCAGGCCGCCGTGGTCACGGTCGTGCCGATGACGCTCGCGGAGCGGACGGTGGGCCTGATGATGCTCGGCACGAGCCAGCCCCCCTCGCCGGCCCAGCTCGACCTGATCTCCACGATGGCCAGCCAGGCCGCCGTCGCCGCGGACAAGGTGGAGCTGTTCCAGCGCGAGCGCCGCAAGACCGCGCAGCTGTCGGCGATCACGCAGGTCAGCAAGAAGATCGTCACGATCCACAACGTCGACGTCCTGCTGCACCAGACGTCCCGCCTGATCGAGGAATCGTTCGCCTTCGAGCGCGTGGAGGTCGTGCTGCACCAGGACGGCAAGAGCCTCGCCCCGGGTGAGGGTGCGTCCGCCGACATCCCCATCTTCTACCGGGAGCAAACGATCGGCGTGATGCGGGTCTGGCTGCACCCTGGGACGGTGCTCTCGGCGGATGACCTGGCCATGCTGCAGACCCTGGCCGACGAGATCGCCGTCGCGATCGATAATGCGCGGCTGTACGAGGACCTGCAGCAGCAGATGGGCATGCTCGAACAGACCCAGCTGCAGCTGTTGCAGTCGGCCAAACTGGCCACGATCGGCGAGCTGGCCGCGTTCATCGCACACGAGATCAACAACCCGCTGACCAGCGTGCTCGGCTACGCCTCCCTGCTCCTCACCGAGACGGGCACGGACGATCCGAAACGCGCGGACATCGAGGTCATCGAGAAGGAAGCCCTGCGCGCGCGGGCCATCGTGCGCGACCTCCTCGGCTATGCGCGTCAGACCGATTCGGCCATGTCCTACACGCAGGTGAACGAGGCCATCGAGAGCGTGCTGCCGCTCGTCCGCCAGCGCGCGGAGGGGGCCAACGTCAGCATCCAGGCCGATCTCGACCCGGCCCTGCCCTCGATCATGGCCGACGTGAACCAGATCAAGCAGGTGTTCATCAACATCCTCAACAACGCGATCGATGCCATGCCCGAAGGGGGCAGCGTGGAGGTGGCGACGCGCGCCGTGACCGTGAACGGCAGCGGGCCGCTCGTGGAGATCTCCTTCCAGGACACCGGCGTCGGGATCGATCCCCAGCACCTGGAGAAGATCTTCGACGCCTTCTTCACGACGAAGGGCGCCGGCCGGGGCACCGGGCTCGGGCTGCCCATCAGCCGGCGCATCGTCGAGCGGCACGGCGGAACGATCGAGGTGAACAGCGAGCACGGTCGGGGCAGCTGCTTCACCATCCACCTGCCGGTCGCGCCGGTCGCCTGAGCGGGGGCCGCCGATGAAAGAGATGCTGGTGGGCGCGAAGCGCATCCTGGTGGTGGATGACGAGGCCTCGATCCGGGATCTCTGCGCGCGCGTGCTGCAGCGGGCGGGGTTCGTGGTGGTCACCGCTGGCGGTGGGGAAGAAGCCGTCGGCCGGCTGCGGGCGGAAGGCTTCGACGCCGTCATCTCGGACATCCGGATGCCGGGCGTCTCCGGCCTGGAGGTCCTCGACGCCGCCAAGCAGGCGCACCCCGGGATCCGCGTCGTCCTGATCACCGGGTTCGGCACCCCGCAGACGCTGGAACGCGCCCGCCATTCGGGGGCCGACCGCATCCTCACGAAACCGTTCAATCCCGTGGAACTGCTGACCACAGTGCGGGAGATCCTGCCCTCCGAGGCGTGAATCGATCAGTGCAGGCGCTGGTCCGTCCGGCCCCCCGGCAACTCGCAGTACCAGGCGGCCAGGCGCGCGAACGACACGATCGGGGCGAGGGACGACCGGACGGTGCCGAGGATGCGCTCCGGGACGGCCAGTCCCGCCCCGGTGAGCATCTGCCACCGGGACTCAACGGCCGCCGCCATCTGCAGGGCGAGCTCCATCGTCATCAGGTCGGCCTCGGCCAGCGGCAGGAAGACCTCCCATCGCCGCGCCGGCCGCGGGATGTCGAAGATGTTCAGCATCGCCTTGGCGATCCCCGTCGCCGCGCCCGCGGCATTGCTGAACCAGCCCACGATCTGCCCCAGTCGTTCAGGGTCGCGTCCGATCGCCTCTGTCTCGCGCGTCGTGGGCTCCAGCACGGCGGCCGAGGACAGGATGCGTGAAAGGCGCCAGCCGATCCGGATCGGATCGAGGTACCTTGGCGGCTGCGGCAGGACCAGACCCGGCATACCCAGGATGACGAGCCCGAGGTTGCGCGCCTGCTGGATCGTCTCACGCGCCTCCTCGAGCAGCCCCATCCGCTCCTGCTCCAGCCGTCCCGCGGCGCCGTGGGTGAAGGCATCATGGGCGGCCGGATCGTTGTTCACCAGCAGCGTGCCTCCCGCCAGCACCTCGTAGATCACCGGCAGGATGTGCGTGTTGAGGGCGAAGGGCATCAAGATGCCGGGGACCTCCCCGAGGGGATTCGCGGCGGAGAGACGCTCCATGTACTCGCCGATCTCCTCTTCCGAAAACCCGTCCGAGAAGATCAGGGCGATCTCGAGGTCGCTGTCGGGCCAGGTGCGATCCGTGGCGTAGCGGCCGTACAGATAGGCCGCCGCCACCTCTTTCTCGCGGGAGAAGAACGACTTCAGCG
>MENB01000062.1:0-99 GCA_001768125.1 Armatimonadetes bacterium RBG_19FT_COMBO_69_19 | reverse complement strand
CCAGCATCGCCTTGTGGATCCGCCGGGAACGCTGCAGCTCGCGCCGTTCGCCTTCCAGCACGATCCGGTGCATCGCCGGCCGGGCGTCCTTGGCACGCC
>MENB01000061.1:17905-21321 GCA_001768125.1 Armatimonadetes bacterium RBG_19FT_COMBO_69_19 | reverse complement strand
CCTACTGTCGAAACGGCCCGACGTAGTATAGCACAAACCTGCGGGCGAGGGGAATGGCGTGTGCTGCTAGGCGCGCGGATGCGCCCGGTCGTAGACGCGCTTCAGCCAGTCGCGGGAGACGTGGGTGTAGATCTGTGTCGTACTGAGGTTGACGTGGCCGAGCAGCTCTTGCACCGTGCGCAGGTCGGCTCCCCCGTCCAGCAGATGGGTGGCGAAGGTGTGGCGCAGGACGTGCGGACTTATCCGCCGGCCGGCGGCCGCGGCCCGGATGTGGCGGTCCACGACGAGGCGCACCCCCCGATCGGTGAGCCGGCCGCCCCGTGCGTTGAGGAAGAGCATCCCGGTATCCCTGCCCCGCACGAGCTTCGGACGCCCCTCCGCCAGGTACTGCCGCAGCGCCTCCTGGGCAGGGGTCCCCATCAGGACCACCCGCTCGCGCCGCCCCTTGCCGAGGACCCGCAGCTCGTCTGAGGGTGTGATCTCACGCCGCTGGAGGGACACGAGCTCCCCGACGCGCAGCCCGGTGGCGTAGAGGACCTCGAGCAGCGCCCGGTCACGCAGGCCGAGCGGGGTGGCTGTATCCGGCGCCCCCAACACCGCGGCGATCTCTTCACGCGTGAGCACCTTCGGCAGGCGGCGGTGTTGTTTGGGTGCGGACGTGAGCGTGAACGGGTTGCGGGACACCCGGCCTTCCCGGTACAGGTAGCGGAACAGCGTACGCAGGGCGGAGAGCTGCCGGGCCACGGCGGAGCGGGCGTAGCGGCGGTCGAGGTGCGCAACGTAGGCTCGGGCGATGGGCGTGGTCACCCCCGGCCAGGCGGTCACCTCCCGCTCGCGCAAGAACCGGACGAACTGGCGGACATCGCGGCGGTAGGCCAGCAGCGTGTGCGGAGAGACGCCGCGCTCCCCCTCGAGGGAGCGCAGGAAGGACGCGAGGTCGTCGTCCACGAGGGCTACGACTTCGCGTCGACGGGGGTGCGCTCCTCCGATGGCTTCGCGTCAGTCGCGCGCTCGGGATGCGCCGGCTCGCGGTGGCCGCAGGCCTTGTTGATGCAGCGCAGCTCGCTGCGCCGGGTGGTGTGATGGATGGCGAGCAGGCTGCCGCACACCGGGCAGGGCTGGTTCGTCGGTTTGTCCCAGCTGGTGAAGGTGCAGGCCGGGTAGGTCCCGCAGCCGTAGAAGATCCGCCCGCGGCGGGAGCGGCGCTCGACGATCTCGCCCACCTTGCACTGCGGGCAGGGGATGCCGATGCCGAGCGGCCGCGTGTACTTGCACTCCGGGAAGCCGGTGCACGCGATGAACTCGCCGAAGCGACCGTGCTTGCGCACCAGGGGCCGCCCGCACTGCGGGCAGGCTTCGCCGATGTCGACGACGGGCATCTCGACCGCGGGCATCTTCTGCTCGGCCTGCCGGAGGTCGTGTTCGAACGGCTTGTAGAAGTCCTGCACGACCTTCTTCCAGTCCAGGGCGCCTTCCTCGATCTGATCCAGCTCCTCTTCAAGCGTCGCCGTGAAATCGTAGTCGACGATGTCCGCGAAGTGCTCGACGAGCAGGTCGTTCACGAGACGGCCGAGGTCCGTGGGATGCATCCGCCGCTGGATGCTGCGCACGTAGCCGCGGCGCTTGATCGTCTCGATCGTCGGCGCGTACGTGCTCGGGCGGCCGATGCCCCGCTCTTCCAGCGCACGGACCAGAGACGCTTCGGTGTACCGCGGCGGCGCCTGCGTGACGTGCTGCTGGGGCGCGAGCTCCACGAGCGTGAGCTTGTCACCCGTGACGAGATCGGGCAGCCAGCCGTCGCCGCCGTTCTCGCCGTTCTCCGGCAGGTCGCGGTAGACGGCCAGATAGCCGGGGAATTTCACCTTGGAGCCGGTGGCACGAAACAGATACGATCCGGCGGTGATGTCCACGGAAAGCGTGTCCATCACCGCGGATGACATCTGGCTGGCCACGAAGCGCTCCCAGATCAACCGGTACACCTTGGCCTGGTCGCTGCGCAGGAACGGTTTGACGTGGTCGGGCGTGCGGTGCACCGACGTGGGCCGGACGGCCTCGTGCGCCTCCTGCGCCGCCTTCCGCGAGCGGTAGGCGCGCGGTGTCTCGGGCACGTAGGCCTCGCCGAACTGCTTGGCGATGAACGCCCGGGCCTCGCGCTGCGCGCTCTCTGCGACCCGCACCGAGTCGGTGCGCATGTAGGTGATGAGGCCGACGGTGCCCTCGGGGCCGAGGTCGACGCCTTCGTACAGCTGCTGGGCCACGGCCATCGTCCGGCTCGCCGTGAAGCCCAGGCGGCGGTTGGCCTCCTGCTGCAGGGTGCTCGTGGTGAACGGTGGATACGGGTTGCGCAGCTGGTCCTTCCGCCGCACCTCGCCGACGGTGAAGACCGCGTCGCGGACCTGCGCGGCGATGGCCTCCACGTCGTCCTTCGAGCGGATGACGGTGACGCCGTCGTCGACGGGGGAGCCGAAGCGCTCCCCGTTGCGACTGTAAAGCTTCGCGGTCAGGGTGCGCTTCTGCTTGCGCAGGTGCGCGAGCAGGCTCCAGTACTCCTGGGGGACGAACGACTCGATCTCCTTCTCGCGGTCGACGACCAATCGCACGGCCACGGACTGCACCCGGCCGGCACTCAGCCCCCCGCGGATCTTGCGCCACAGCAGCGGGCTCAGTTTGTAGCCCACCAGCCGGTCCAGGATACGCCGGGCCTGCTGGGCATTGACGAGGTTGAGGTCGATCTCGCGCGGGTGCTCGAGCGCGCTCAGCACGGCCTCCTTCGTGACCTCGTGGAACTCGATGCGCTTGATCTCGGGATTGACCGGTCGCAGGGCGTCGGAGAGGTGCCAGGAGATGGCCTCGCCCTCGCGGTCGGGGTCGGTCGCCATGTAGACGGCGCTCGCCGCCTTGGCCGCTTCCTTCAGCTCCTTGAGGATGCTGCCCTTGCCCTTGATGACGATGTATTTCGGCTCGAAGCCGTTCTTCACGTCCACGCCGAGCTGGCTGCGTGGGAGGTCCTTGACGTGCCCCATGGAGGCCACGACGTCGTACTTCCGGTTGAGCAGCTTCTTGAGTGTCCGCGCCTTGGTGGGGGACTCCACCACCACGAGCGCTTTGGCATTAGCCACGATTGACTCCGTCGCGGTCAGACATCCGCCGGCTGTATCGGTGCCCCGGCAGCGCCTCTATCAGACCTCGGACCTCGAGCACGACCAGCGTCCGCGCCGCCTCCGCCACCGGCAGGTCCGCGCGCTGCGCGGGCCGGTCGATGGGCTGTGGCGTCAGGTCCACCTACGCGTATACCTGCTGCTCCATCCCCCTAACCTCGGCGCCTCCGGCACGTCGCGGACGCAGGAGACGAGCGTTTCCTGATATGCGTCATCATCGGGGTCCAGCCCTGCATGACCTCGCCCTATACCTTAGCA
>MENB01000061.1:17502-17893 GCA_001768125.1 Armatimonadetes bacterium RBG_19FT_COMBO_69_19 | reverse complement strand
GTCGCCTCCGCGAGCGCGCTCGAACACACGGTGCGCCCGAAGGCAGAATCGTTCGATCGAACGGAAATTGCGCGACTGACCTTACGCCACGCCAGCGGGCAGTGCAAACATCCCGAAGGCGCGGCCCGCCGGGTCAGCTTCAACGAGTTGTTAGGCGCCCAAGTCCTCTTCTCTACTCTCGGGATGAAGGGGACCGATCACGAGGGACGAGCCCGCAGCCTTGCCAGGACTTGCGAGACAACAGTCTGTCTCTTGCGGTAGATGATTGATGCGCCGACAAATACGACAAAAGCGGATGCAACGACAACGGCGGCAGCAAACGCTGTCCCTGACTGGTCAATGAATGGTGCCCGTGTCAAGAACTCGGAGGCGGCGGCAGCGACGAGGCCCA
>MENB01000061.1:17102-17321 GCA_001768125.1 Armatimonadetes bacterium RBG_19FT_COMBO_69_19 | reverse complement strand
TGAAGAGTGGTGCCCTTCGTGACTGTGAAGATCGCCAGGCCGGCTGCAAGCGCTATCACCGCGAATGAAGTGTGGACGATTCCGATTGGACTCACAAGCGATCCTCCTACTGGGAACACTCTGGGTTGGGACCTGATGATGGCACCGACTAGATGGCGCCCCGATGGGATCGCAAGTTTGGGCGCCTAACTCATGATTAGGCCGGTCGGCCTAACACTT
>MENB01000061.1:2036-17049 GCA_001768125.1 Armatimonadetes bacterium RBG_19FT_COMBO_69_19 | reverse complement strand
CGCAGGGTCCAGGTTTCCGCTATCCCGTGTGCCCCCCTGGCAGGCATCATGCTGCACGGCCTGTCAGCCTAACATCCCAAAGATCAGCCCCGCTCACCCCTGCAGCCCGTCCATCGGGCTCCTCACCCCCTTTCCTCCGCAGTTGAGTACATGGGTGTAAACCATCGTCGTCATCCCTCCACGGTAGCCCGCACATACCGCTGACCCGCCAGCACCCGCACCAGCCCCCGCAGCTCCAGCCCTATCAGCACCCGCCCGATCTCGGACACCGGCAGCCCGCAGCGCAGGGCCAGGACATCGATGTGCTGGGGGTCTAGAGTCAACTGAGCATACACCGCCGCCTCGGCGCCTTGAAGCGCCACGGAGGAAGTGGTCGCATGCTGCACGGCCAGGTGCAGTTCTTCCAAGATGTGCTCCACCATGGTGACCAGCTTCGCCCCCTGCTGCAGGAGCCGATGCGGGAGCACGCTGGTCTGGGCAAAGACCGGCCCTGGGACCGCAAACACCTCTCGTCCTTGGTCCAGCGCGCAGTCGGCGGTGATCAGGGCCCCACTATCCTCCCGTCCCTCCACCACCACGACCCCCAGGGCCAGCCCGCTGATCAGGCGATTGCGTCTGGGAAACTGATGCTTCAATGGTGGCGTCCCCGGCGGGTACTCGGACAGCACCGCGCCCGCCCCGGTAATCTGCGCTACGAGCCGGCCATGCTCGGGCGGGTAGATGATGTCCACCCCGCATCCCAGCACGGCGATCGTGCGCCCGCCGCCTTGTAGCGCGCCACGGTGGGCGGCCGCGTCGATCCCCCGCGCCAGGCCGCTGACTACCGTCACCCCGTTCCGCGTGAGTTCCCGGCCCAACCACTCTGCCACCGCCACCCCATAGGGGCTCGCCCGCCGCGCCCCCACCACCGCCACCGCCGTGCGGTCGGCCTCCGCGAGCCTCCCCCGCACGTATAGTGCCTGCGGCGGGTCC
Organism: Armatimonadetes bacterium RBG_19FT_COMBO_69_19; assembly: GCA_001768125.1. Taxonomy (GTDB): domain Bacteria; phylum Sysuimicrobiota; class Sysuimicrobiia; order Sysuimicrobiales; family Kaftiobacteriaceae; genus Kaftiobacterium. Next base: position 16,077 of record MENB01000061.1, on the reverse strand, counting down.
GCAATCGCCCGCAGCGCCGTGGGGTACCCAGGATCCTGGAGTGTCAGCACCTCAAACTGCACCTGCGGCCGTCGCCCAATCACCGTACGATCCCTCACCCCGAAAGCCGCAGCGACCGGTCGAAAACCCTGTACTGCATGGCCTCTGCCAGGTGCGCCTCCCCGAACTCCGCGGCGCCCTCCAGATCCGCGATCGTCCGCGCGACGCGAAGCAGCCGGTCGTACCCGCGGGCGCTGAGGCCGAGGCGCTCAATGGCCGTGCGCAGGAAGGCCCGCGGGCCCTCCGCGAGCCGGCAGGAGCGGCGCATCTGTTTCGCCGTCATCAGCGCGTTGCAGGCGCACGTTCCCGCAAAGCGGCGGCGCTGGTGCTCGCGCGCCGCGCACACCCGCGCCCTGATCCTCTCCGACGGCTCTCCCACCGGCGGCGCCGTCAGGTCGGCGGGCGAGACGCGCGGGACGTCCACGTGCAGGTCGAAACGGTCGAGCAGCGGTCCGGAGATCCGGCCGAGGTAGCGCGCCACCTGCGGCGGCGAGCACAGGCAGTCCGCCCCATCGTCCCCGTGGTGACCGCACGGACACGGATTCATCGCCCCAACCAACATGAACGCCGCGGGGAACGTTACGGTCAGCTGCGCTCGCGCCACGGTCACCTCGCGGTCCTCGAGGGGCTGACGGAGCGCTTCGAGCACGTCGCGGTGGAACTCGGGCAACTCATCGAGGAACAGCACCCCGCGGTGCGCGAGCGTGATCTCCCCCGGCCGGGCCCCTGCCCCGCCCCCGATCATCGCCGCCGCGCTCGTGGTGTGATGCGGGCTGCGGAACGGGCGGAGCCGAACCGGACCGCTCCCGCCGGGCAGCAGACCCGCGACGCTGTAGATCCGCGTCACGTCGATGGCCTCCTCCCACGACAGCGGCGGCAGGATGGTCGGCAGGCGCCGGGCCAGCATGGTCTTGCCCGATCCGGGAGGACCAACGAGCAACACGTTGTGGCCCCCCGCGGCCGCGATCTCCATAGCCCGCCTGGCGTGCGCCTGGCCCCGCACTTCGCCGAAGTCGACGTCCCCGGCAGGAGCCTCCGCCGCGGGCGGGGGCGGCCGGCGGAGCGGCGCGATCGGGGCACTGCCCTCGAGGTGGCCGATGACCTGCGCGAGGGTGGACGCCGGATAGACGTCGATCCCCTCGACCAGGGCGGCTTCCGCGGCGTTGCGCTCGGGCACGATCAACGCCGGCTGGCCACGCTCCCGCGCGGCCAGCGCGATGGCGAGCAGCCCGGGCACGGGACGAATGCGGCCGTCGAGGGAGAGCTCGCCCAGCAGCAGCGTGCCGTCGAGGTGCCCGCCGTTGAGCTGCGCCGTGGCGGCGAGGATCCCCACCGCCATCGGCAGGTCGAAGGCCGGCCCTTCCTTTCGGACGTCCGCGGGGGCCAAGTTGATCGTGATCTTTCGCGGGGGGACCTCGTATCCCGCGTTGCGGATCGCCGCGCGGACCCGCTCCTTGGATTCCTGCACGGCCGCATCGGGCAGCCCGACGATCGCAAACGCCGGCAGTCCCCCGCCGACGTCCACCTCGACGTCCACCCCGTACGCCTGCAGCCCCAGCACCGCCGCGCTGTGCACTCGTGCCAGCATCGCCACTCCCGCAGGGATTCTAGTCCGGGACGGCCCGGAGTGCACTGGCCCGAATGGGTTATCCGGCGGGGAAGGCGTCCACTAGGAGCTCCACCCGCTCCACACGGCCATCAGGGGTCACGGCCACAGAGACCGCGTCGAAGCGCGCCGGGTGGTTCAACAGGTTCTTTCCTTTCAAATAGTAGGTCGCCAGACGCGTGAGGCGGTGCTGCTTGAGGAGGGTGATCGCGTCGAAGGGCTTCCCGAAGTCGGCAGTGCTGCGGGACTTGACCTCCACAAAGACCGTGACCCTTCCGTCCACCGCGATCAGGTCGATCTCGCCCAGCGGGCAGCGGAAGTTGCGGGCGACGATCCGGTAGCCGCGGGCTTCCAGATGGGCCACGGCCGCCTCCTCCCCGATCCGGCCGAGCTGCACGTGGTCCACGCCTTCCTGTGTAGCACGCGCCCCAGGTACCGGCCATGCCCTCGCCGGGCTGAGGGCCTCTCGTCACGCGGTCTGGCCCCGAGGGGCCAGGGGCATGGACCGTGTAAGATGCGAACGATGAGACTGTGGCTCCTGGTCGGCCTTGTGCTGCTCCTCGGGAGCCCGCCCGCGCAGGCGCGGGTCGGCGACCCGCTGCAGGTCTTCACCGAGGGCCCGGTCATGAACCAGCTCGCGCTGAATCCGCAGGGACAGATGGCCCTCAGCGGGGAGCTCTCCGGCCGCACCCTCTACCGGTTCGTCTCCGAGGACGGGGTGATCACGGTGGACGTCGTGGTGCGGGGCGGCCTCATCGAGCAACTCGTGATGTACCTGCCCCGGGACGAACGGCGCGGATTCCAGGTCAGCATGTTCCTGCAGGACGCGGTGGGATCGGTGATCGGGGCCCAGAAGGGGATGCTGGCCTTCCGGGCCGCCGTGGTCAACGGCGGCGAGACGTACCTTACGTTCGCCGGCTACACGATGCGCTTCACCCCGCTGGACCGCGCGATGCTGCGCGTGCTGATCACCCGATAGCCAGCGTCTGCTGCTGTCCCCGCACCGTGAGGAACGACCGCCGGTGCACCGGCGCGATGCCCTGGCGGGCGATCGCCGCCCTGTGGGCCCGCGTCGAATACCCCTTGTGCACCTCGAAGCCGAATCCCGGATACTGCTGTGCCAAGACGGCCATGAGCCGGTCGCGGGTGACCTTCGCCACGATGGAGGCGGCCGCGATCGAGGCGCAGGTCGCATCGCCGTCCACGATGACCAGCTGAGGGACCGGCACGTCGGCGGAATAGCGGCCGTCGATCAGGACGAGGTGCGGCCGCAGCGGCAATGCCATGATCGCCCGCCGGTGCGCGAGGCGTGTGGCCTGCAGGATGTTGAGGTGATCGATCTCCTCCACCTCGGCCCGGCCGACCGCGACCGCCACGGCGCCGCGTGTGATCTCAACGTACAGCACCTCTCGCTGCTCGGCCGTGAGTTGCTTGCTGTCGTTCAGGTGAGGCAACCGGAGATCGGCGGGGAGGATGACGGCCGCCGCGACGACGGGACCGGCCAGCGGGGCGACCCCTGCCTCGTCCACGCCGGCGATGACCAGGAACCCGTGCGCGCGGTGCTCCGCCTCGATAGCATGCAACCCGTCCAGACGCGCATCCTCCTGTGCTGCTCGGGCTCGCCGCCGGCGGTACCGCACGGCCAGCGTCCGCACCCCGGCCCGCTCATCCCGGGCGAGGGCGCGCAGGAGCGGCGCGTCGATACTCGCGAGCGCACTGACACGGAGGGCGACGCCGGCGACCGGCAGCGAGCGGATGTCTCGGGGGCGGAGGACCTCATCCATGACGCGAACCCACCAGAGAGGTTCGCGCCCGCGCGCGGATTCGCCTTCGTGGATGCAGCGGCTACCGGACGATGCCCAGGCGCTGCGGGGGCCAGTAGATGAAGAGGGCTTTGCCGACCACGTTCGGCGTCGGGACGAATCCGAAGAAGCGGCTGTCTTCGCTGTTGCAGCGGTTGTCGCCGAGGACGAAGAGCTGGCCCTCAGGAATCTTCTGGGGGCCGTAGTTACTGGTACAGGCGCGATCGCCGCCGGCCAGCGCCGTGGGGTAGAGCTCCTTGATCGGCGTGCCGTCGATCAACACCACGCCGTCGCGCAGCTCGACCGTCTCGCCGGTGAGGGCCACTACCCGCTTGACGAAGTCCTTGCCCGGGTTCAGGGGATAGTGGAAGACGATGACGTCCCCTCGCTCGATCGTGCCGATGCGGTAGCTGAACTTGCTGACCAGGATGCGGTCATCCACCTGGAGGGTCGGCTCCATCGAGCCGGACGGGATGTAGAAGGCCTGCACGACGAAGGTGATGATGAGCAGGGACAGCAGCGCGGCGAAGATGCTGGCATCGAGCGTCTCGACGACGCTGGTCCGCCAGGCCGGCGGGATGGCGTAGGCGCGCTTTACGACCAGACGGGCCGCGATGAGCACGCCCGCCAGGATGAGGATCAGGCTCGGGATGCTGAGTGGAAGCCGGTCGAGGATCTCCACGAGGGCGGGACCGGGCGGGGCTAGCGCATCTCCTTGATGCGCGCCTCGCGGCCGATTTTCCCCCGCAGGTAGTACAGCTTCGCCTGCCGGACCTTGCCCTTGCGGATGACGTCGATGCGCTCGATGCGCGGCGAGTGCAGGGGGAACGTCCGCTCCACGCCGACCCCGTGGCTGATGCGCCGGACGGTGAACGTCTCGCGCACTCCCCCGCTCTTGCGCCCGATGACGACGCCCTCGAAGGCCTGGACGCGCTCGCGGCCGCCCTCGACCACCTTCAGATGCACCCGCACGGTGTCACCGGGGGCGAAGACGGGGATCTTCCCCTTCAGCTGCTCGCGCTCGACGACCGCTACCTTGTCCATGCCGACATCCTCCGAAGTCCTGCCGGGGTGGCGCCCACGGCGAGAAATTATAGCACGCGGCCTCCGCCCGAGTCGATGCTTGCCCTAGTCGACGTCGAGGTCGGGGACGTCCAGCAGGCGCCGGTCCTCGTCGCTCAACGCCTCGTGCTTGAGCAGATCCGGCCGCCGCCGCAGCGTGCGGCGCAGGCGCTGGGCGCGGCGCCAGCGCCGGATCGCTTCGTGGTTCCCCGAGAGCAGCACCTCGGGCACGGTCATCCCGCGGAATTCCGGCGGCCGCGTATAGTGCGGATAGTCCAGCAGCCCCTCCGCGAACGAGTCCGCCTCCACGGACGCGGCGTCACCCACCACGCCGGGCACGAACCGCGCCACGGCATCGACGATGACCATCGCCGGCAGCTCACCGCCCGTCAGCACGTAGTCTCCGATCGAGATCTCATCGGTGGCCAGCCCCTCGCGCACGCGTTCGTCGATCCCCTCGTAATGCCCGCAAAGCAGGACCAGATGGTTCTTGCCGGCCATCTCCTCGGCAAGGGCGTGGGTGAGCCGCGCGCCCTGGGGCGAGGTGAGGATGATGTGTGCGGGCTCACCCGCCTCCGCGCGGATGGCGTCGACCGCGGCGAAGAACGGCTCCGGCTTCATCACCATGCCGGCCCCACCGCCGTAAGGCGCATCGTCCACCTGGCGGTGGCGGTCGGTAGTGAAGTCGCGTAGGTCCCAGATGTGCACGTCGAGCAGCCCACGCTCGCGGGCGCGCCCGATCATGCTGACCTGAAGCGGCGTGAACGCCTCCGGGAAGATGGTGACGATGTCCACCCGCATCAGGATTCCTCCAGCATTCCCGGCATGGGCCGGATCACGATGCGGCGGTGCGTGGGGTCGATCCGGAGGACGACCGACGAGATCGCCGGCACGAGCAGCTCCCGCGCGCCCCGGACGACGTACACGTCGTTGCCCGGCGTTCGGATGACCTCGTCCACCGTGCCCAGGACCTGGCCCTGGTCGGTCTCTACGGTCATCCCCAGGATGTCGAAGATGTAGTGGCGGCCTTCCGGCAGCGGCGCGGCCATCTCGCGGGGCACGGCCAGCGCGGCGCCCCGCCAGGGATCCACCGCCTCCGGCGTATCGATCCCGGCGACCTTCACGAGTACGGCGTCGCCGGCCCGCCGCACGGCCTCGATCCGCACGGCTTCCGAGCGCTCGTCGGTGACGAGGACCGCCTGGCCCAGCATCTCCAGACGCTCCGGGAAGTCGGTCTCGGGCTGGACGCGCATCTCGCCCCGCAGGCCGTGCGGCCGGATCACCCGGCCCACTACCACGAGCGCGGGCGGCACGGTCATCTAGCGTTCCTCGCGGATCTCCAGGACGATGCCGTCCTTCACGACCAGCTCGGTGCGGCCGATCTTGTCGAAGAGGTTGTCGCCCACCGAGACCTCGACCAGGCTCTCCATCGTCCCCTGGGGGAACTCCGAGTTGAGCGCCAGCTCCTGCGCCTCGCGCAGCCGCATCGACAGCTCCGCCTTGGTCGCCTCCTGCCGGGCGCGCTCCAGCTCGAGCTGCTGGCGCACGGCGCGGCTCTGCGGCGAGAGGGCGCGCTCCAGCTCGAGCTGCTGGCGCACGGCGCGGCTCTGCGGCGAGACCTGGCGCTCCAGCTCGGCGCGGCGGATCTGCGTGTCGATCTGCAGCACGATCGCGTCCACGCGCTTCATCGCCTCCTCGAGATCCTGGATGTACAACCGCTTGAAGCTCTCCGTGACCACGGCCTTAATCACCACCGGCCGGCTGACAGTGATCCCCATCGTGCTCCTCCCGTCACGCGCTCTTGATGTCCAGGACGACCCGCACGCCGTGCCGGACCGCGGCGGCCCGCACCACCGACCGCAGCGCCCGCGCGATCCGCCCCTGGCGGCCGATCACCTTGCCCATGTCGGCGGGCGCCACGTGCAGCTCGATCAACACCCCCTGCCCTTCCGCCGGCACACCCGTCCGCACCCGCACCGCCGCCGCATCGTCCACGAGCGCGCGGGCCACGAACTCGACGAGGTCGCGCAGGGCCTGCTCCGACGCCACGGTCCGAATCCTCAGGACTTCGCCGTGGCCCGCTCGAGCACGCCGGTACGCTGCAGTAGCACGCGCGCCGTGTCCGACGGGCGCGCACCCTTGCGCAGCCAGGCGATCGCCTTGGCTTCGTCGACCTTGAGCGTCGATGGGTCCGTCGTCGGATTGTAGTACCCGATCGCTTCGATGTAGCGGCCGCTACGCGGCGCGCGCGAATCTGCGACGACTAGGCGGTAGAAGGGCTTGTGCTTGCCGCCCAACCGCATCAACCGGATCTTCACCATGCCGGACCTCCCCGTTCGTTTACTGGAGCGGAAACGGGAGCTTCCCCCGCTTCCCCTTCTTCTCGAGCTCGCTGACCTGCTTGATCATCCGCTTGGCCTCGTCGAACTGGCGCAGCAGGCGGTTCACGTCCTGGATCGACGTGCCGCTGCCGCGCGCGATGCGCCGTCGCCGGCTGCCGTCGATGAGCTGCGGCTGGCGCCGCTCCTGCGCCGTCATCGAGTCGATGATCGCCTCCACCCGTCCGAGTTGACGCTCGTCCACCCCGCCCGCGCTCTTCATGCGGACCCCCAGACCCGGGATCATCTCCATGAGCGAGTCCAGCGGCCCCATCTTGCGCACCTGGCGCAGCTGTTGGCGGAAATCATCGAGCGTGAACTCGGCCTTTCGCAGCTTGCGTTCGAGCTCCGCGGCAGCCTGATCGTCCACGCCCTCCTGGGCGCGCTCGATCAGCGTGAGGACGTCGCCCATGCCGAGGATGCGCGAGGCCATGCGGTCGGGATGAAAGGGCTCGAGCCCGTCGAGCTTCTCGCTCGTGCCGGCGAACAGCACCGGCACGCCGGTCACCTCGACGACGGAGAGGACCCCGCCGCCGCGCGCGTCCCCGTCGAGCTTCGTGACGATGAGCCCGTCGAGAGCAAGCATCTGATGGAAGCGCTCCGCCATGCTGACGGCGTCCTGCCCGGCCATCGCGTCCATCACCAGCAAGACCTCGTGCGGCTGCACCGCCTCGCGCATCGCGCGCAGCTCGGCCATCAACTCCTCGTCGATGTGCTGCCGGCCGGCGGAGTCGATGATCACTGTGTCTTGACCGCCGCGCCTGGCCTCGTCGATGGCTCCGCGGGCGACGGCGATCGGATCGGTGGCGCCCTCCTGGACGTAGACGGGGGTGCCTGCCTGCGCGCCGACCACCTGGAGCTGCGTCACCGCGGCGGGCCGCTTGAGGTCGGTCGCGACGAGCAGGGGCTGACGCCCGCGCTTGCGCAGGCGCAGGGCCAGCTTGCCAGCGGTGGTGGTCTTGCCGGCGCCATGTAGACCCGCGAGCAGGATAATGGTGGGAGGCCGATCCGCAATCCGAAGCTCGCGGGTCGGTCCTCCGAGCAAGCGAATCAGCTCCTCGTGGACAATCTTGACGACCTCGTGCCCGGGCGCGAGGCTCTTCGTGATCAGCGCTCCGACGGCGGCCGCACGCACGCGGTCCACGAACGCTTTGGCGACCTTGAAGTTGACGTCGGCCTCGAGCAGCGCCAGGCGCACCTCGCGCAGCGCGGCGTCGACGTCGGCCTCGGAGAGGACGCCCCGCCCCGTGAGGTTGCGGATGATCGTGGCGAATCTCGACTGCAGCGACTCAAACATGGCTACCGCTCTGGGTCCTCCCGCACGGCTTCATACACGCGATATCCGGCCGCCTGCGCGACCTCCCGCACCGGCCCCACCGCAGCGCCGATGTCCTTCGCCAGCGTCTTCGCGCCCTGGGCCGTTCGCGCCACCAGGTAGAGGCGCCCTCCCGGACGCAGGGCGTCGCGGATCTCGCGCAGCAGGCGGCGCAGCGTGGTCTTTCCGGCCCGGATCGGCGGATTCGTCACGACGACGTCGAAGATCAGCCCGCGCACCGGTTGGGTTCCATCCCCGCCGTAGACCTCGACGTTCTCGAGATGTTGGCGGCGGACGTTGTCCGCCGCCAGCTGGACGGCCCTCTCATTTACGTCGACGAGGACGACGCGGCCTCGCGTCGCCAGGTGCGCCGCCACCAGACCGATCGGCCCGTACCCGCAGCCGACGTCCAGTACGTGGTCCGTTGGCTCGATGCGCATCGCCTCGATCAAGGCGCGCGTGCCGGGATCGATGCCGGCGCCAGCAAAGACGCCGCGGTCGGTAACGAACGTCCAGACCTTGCCGCGCAGGCGGGCCTGGATCTCCCGCCGTCGGGACGGCGCGCTCGGCTCACGAGTGGAGTAGTGCTCCACGGGTCACCCCGCCGTCCGCCGGAGGGCGTCCAGCTCTTGCTCGACCTCGGCAACCACGTCCGCGCCGACCCTCTCCCGGAGGCGCCGCAGCGCCGTCGCCAGCGCGTTGAGCCGCCCGATCAGCTGGCGGCGGGACTCCATCACTTGCAGCGAGGCCTCGAGCCGCTCCAATTCCTCCGTCGACCGGTGCAGCGCATCAAACACGGCCTGCCGCGTCACCTCGTCCTGCTCGGCGATCTCGCTCAGGGAGAGATCGTCGTGATAGTACAGCCGCAGCAGGCGCTGCTGGCGGATCGACAGCAAGCGGCCATAGGTGTCGAAGAGGCGAATCACGCGCAGGCGTTCGGTGAGTTCGCGGTCCATGGCCTCGATGGGAGTGCCTGTAAAGTGTACTGGCTTTACAACCCGGTCCAGTATAGGCCGCTGCTGCAGGCCCGTCAACCGCTGGGAATCTCGGCCGGATGTTCAGCGAACAAATGACCCAGCTGCGGCATACAACTCGGTCCGGACCGAGTTGAACGATGACCCACCTAGGTCATGGTGAACGACATCACTGGTCACCGACGACCCCTGGAATCTCGGGAAGCAGGACGTCTACGTAGGACCGAGGCTCGAAGGGCTGCAGGTCATCGGGCTCCTCCCCCGTCCCCACGAGCTTGACCGGCAGGCCCAGCTCGCGGCCGATGGCCAGCACCGCGCCACCCTTCGCCGACCCGTCGAGCTTGGCGAGGATGAGCCCGGTGACATCCACGGCCTCGTGGAAGCGGCGCGCCTGCTGGATCGCGTTCTGGCCGGTGGAGGCGTCGAGCACGAGCAGCCGCTCGACCGGCGCGGACGGTAGCTCACGGGCGATGACGCGGGAGATCTTCTTGAGCTCCTCCATGAGGTTCACCTTCGTGTGCAGCCGCCCCGCCGTGTCGACGATGAGGACGTCGATGCCGCGCGCCTTCATCGCCTGCACCGCATCGTACACGACGGCCGCAGGGTCGGCCCCCGGGGCGTGCTTCACGACCTCGACCCCGACGCGGTTTCCCCAGATGACGAGTTGGTCGATCGCGGCGGCGCGGAAGGTGTCCGCCGCAGCCAGGAGCACGGACCGGCCTTCAGCGCGCAGACGGTAGGCCAGCTTCCCGATCGAGGTGGTCTTGCCGGCACCGTTCACGCCCAGGACGAGCACCACGGCCGGAGCCGGATCCAGATGCAGCGGTACAGCTTCCCCGAACAGCCCCTGGAGGATCTCCCGGAGCGCCGTGCGGATGGCGGCCGGGTCTCGAGCGTCCCGGCGGGCCCGCAGCTGCTCGATGATGTGCTCGGTCGTGGGAATGCCGACGTCGCCCTGTACGAGAACGGCTTCAAGCTCCTCGTAGAACTCGGGCCCGGGGGGCTGGCGCAGGGCCTGCTCGATGCGGGCGGTGAAGGTCTCGCGCGTGCGCGCGAGGCTCGCCCGGAGGCGGTCGAAGACACTCACACTACGAGGATACCCGCCCGGTCAAGCGACCGGTACGGGCTCGGGGATCCCCTTCTTCGTCAGACGCATCGAGATGATCTTGGAGACGCCGGGAATCTCCATCGTCACGCCGTAGAGCACGTCCGCGGCCTCCATCGTGCCCTTGTTGTGGGTGATGATGAGCACCTGCGTGCGCTCGGCGAGCTCGCGCAGCAGCGTGGTGAACTTCGTCGTGTTCGCGTCGTCGAGCGCGGCCTCCACCTCGTCGAAGATGCAGAACGGGCTGGGATGAACGCGCAGCATGGCGAAGATCAGCGACAGCGCGACGAGCACGCGCTCACCGCCGGAGAGCGCGGACAGGCTGCGCATCTTCTTCCCCGGCAGCTGGGCCTCGATCTCGATGCCCGGCTCGCTGCCCGGCTCACCGTCCACCAGCAGCAGCCGGGCGCGCCCGCCCGCGAAGAGCCGGACGAACAGGCGGTTGAATTCCTCGTTCACGGCCTCGAAGGTCTCCGCAAAGCGCACGCGCAGCACGTCGTCGAGGTGCCGGATCAGCGCCCCCAACGCTGCGCGCGCCCGGTCGAGATCCTCCGCGTGGGTGCGCAGCGCCCCCACGCGGGCGGCGACCGCGGCGTGCTCATCCACCGCGCGGAGGTTCACCGGCCCCAGCGCGGCGAGGAGCCCGCGCAGGGCCTCGATGCGTCCCTGGGCTTCGTCCCGGCCGACCGGGAGGCGCAGCTCACGCACGTCCTCCCACGCCACGCCGAACTCAGCGCTGATGCGGCGCGTCGCCCCGCTGAATTCGGTGTCCACCTGGGCGTGGCGCACCTCCAGGCGGTGAGCCTGCTCCTCCACGTCGCGCAGCGACTCCTGCACCTGACGCCACGCCGCCTCGAGGTCCACCAGGCGCTGCTGCAGGAGGCCGCGCTCCTCCTCGAGGGCACCGAGCAGCGTGCGCGTCGCCTCCTGCTGCTCCGCGAGCAGGGTCCGCGCCTGCGTCGCCTCCTCCAGCGAATGGGTGAGCAGATGATGCTCACCGTCCAGCACTGTCATCTCACCCTGCAGCTGATCGCATCGCGCGCTAAGCTCCGCCTCGCGTCGCTCATACTCGTCAACCCGCTCGCGCAGGCCCTCCAGCGTCCCGGCAACCTCCGCGAGCTCCACCCGTGCGTCGGTCAGGCGCGCCCGGGCGGCCTGGGTCTGCGCCACCACCGAATGCACCTCGGTCTCCAGCGCCTCGGCCGCGGCCTCGCGCTCGGCAAGGACCTGGGCGAGCTCGGCGTCGTCGGCACGCAGCCGGTCTACCTCGCTCCGCACACGCTCGTGCTCCCCGGCGATCCGGGCCAGCGCGGCGTCCACGTCTCCCTGGTCGAGCGGCAGCCGGGCGAGCTCGACCTGCACCGGGGCGAGCGCCGCCTGCTGCTGCGCGATCGTCTCGTCCAGCCGGCTGCACTCGGCCTCCATGGCGGCGCACTGCTCGATGAGGGCCGCAAGCTGGTCCGCCAGGGCCGTGCGCTGGGAAGCAACGCGTTCCGCGGAGGCATCCAGTCCCGCCGCGCGCTCGCGCAGCGACGCGATCTGCTCGCGCCGGCCGAGCAGGAGCGCCTCACCGTCGGGTTTGCCGCGGAAGCTGATCACGCCGTCGGGGGTGAGGAGTTCGCCGTCGAGCGTGGCGATGCGGCCGGTAAAGCCCTGCGCGCGCAGCGCTACCGCGTCGTCGAGCGAGCTCACCACGACGACATCGGCCAGCAGGACCTGCACCACGTCGCGGGCGCCGTTCGTCAACTCCACGAGGTCGGTCGCGCGGCCGACGATCCCCGTCCCCGACGGCAGCTCCACCGACGGGCGCGAGGACACCAGCTCCACCGGGATGAAGGACGCGCTCCCCTGCCCGTTGCCGCGGAGGTAGCTGAGCCCGCCCTTCACGTCGTCCACGCTGCCTGCCACGAGGGAGAAGAGCCGGCGACCCAGCGCCGCCTCGATCGCCGCCCGGTGCGGCGCGGCCACGCGGAGCAGCTCGAGGATCGGATAGCGGATCCCCGCGAATCGCTCGGGATGCTCCTGCTTGGCGATGAGGATCTCACGCACCCCCTGCTCGTAGCCTTCCAGCCGTCGGTGCATGTCCTCAAGGAACCCGAGCGTCCGGGCCACGACCTGACGGTCGGCCTGGATCTGGCGGACGTCCTCGTCACAGCTCGCCAGGCGCTGTCCGAGTTCGCTCTGCTCCCCCTGCAACCGGCTGAGGCGCTCCGCGCCGGCGTCGCGCTCCGCAAGCAGCGCCCCGATCGCGGCCTCCATCTGCCCCGCCGCCGCGGTCAGCTCGGCCGCCCGGGCCGCGAGGGCCGACCGCCGGGCCTCGTGCGCGGACGCCTGTGCCCTCAGCGCCCCCTCGCGCTCATCGAGCCGCGCCAGGTCGTGCGTCGCCCGCGTGCGCGCGGCGCTCAGATCCGCGATCTCCGCCCGCAGGCCGGCCAGGCGCTCCTCGGCCTCGCGCTGCACGCCCCCCGCGGCGTCCTGGACCTCCTCCGCGGCCCGGAGCTTATCCAGGAGGTCGTCGCGTTTTCCATTGAGCGTCGCGGCCTGGGCCTGCAGTGCGCTCAGTTGCTCCTCGGCCTGGGCACGCTCTGTCTCCAGGCGGTGGGCGTCGGCGGCCAGCCGCTCGCGCTGGGCGGCGGTGGCGCGCACGCGTTCAGTGAGCACCTGCATCGCTGATTCTCGCTGGCTGAGATCCTCCACGAGCTGCAGCAGGGCGCGCTGCGCGTCCTCCCAATGGCGCGCGACCTCGGCGGCCCGGGCGCGGTCGTGATCCATTTGCCGGCCGGTCTCGGCGCCCGACGCGGCGAGTGCGTGCAGCTGCTGTTGGATCGATTCCGTCTGGGTCACGATGCGCCGCAGCGCAGAGAGGACGCGGCGCGCGTCGTCCACCTGCAGGGCGAGCTCGAGCTCGCGGATCTCCCTCGTGTACGCCTGATACTGCTCGGCCGCCTCCGCCTGCACGCGCAGCGCCTCCAGCTGCGTGGTGAGCTCGGCCAGCACGTCCTGCACGCGCAGCAGGTTCGCTCCGGCATGCGCCAGACGGCGCTCCGCTTCCCGGCGGCGCCGCTTGTACCGCGCAAGGCCGGCCGCCTCCTCGAGCAGCACCCGGCGCTCGTCCGGCCCCGCATTCAGCACGCTGTCCACCTGGCCCTGGCCGATGAGGGAGTACGATCGCCCCCCGAGCCCGGTCCCCAGGAACAGCATCTGGATGTCGCGCAGCCGGCAGGGCAGCATGTTCATGAGGTACTCGCCTTCGCCGCCGCGGTTCCCGCGGCGCGTCACCGTGACTTCCGCGTACTCGACCGGCAGCGCGCCGGAGTCATTGTTGATGGTGAGCGAGACCTCGCCCATGCCCATGGCACGGCGCACCTCGCTGCCGCCGAAGATGACATCGTCCATCTTGCCGCTGCGCAGGCTCTTGTAGCCCATCTCGCCGAGCGCCCAGCGGATGGCGTCGAAGACGTTGCTCTTCCCGCTGCCGTTCGGCCCGACGATCGCCGTGATGCCGGGGGTGAACTCCAGCTCGGTCCGATCGGCGAACGTCTTGAACCCGTGCAGCTCCAGGCGCTTCAGATACACGACTCGTACACCTCGACGATGCGATCCGTCATCACGTCCAGCCCAAAGGGACGCGCGGCCTCACGGGCGGCACGGCCCATCGCCCGCCGGAGAGTCGGATCGTCCAGCAAGGCCATACCCCGCGCGGCGAGTGCTTCGACGTCGGGGGCGACGAGGAACCCGCTCGTCCCATCCTGCACGGCCT
>MENB01000061.1:1742-2030 GCA_001768125.1 Armatimonadetes bacterium RBG_19FT_COMBO_69_19 | reverse complement strand
CCCCACCCGCGTCCACGGCAACGACCGGCAGTCCGGCAGCCATCGCCTCGGCCACCACCAGACCTTGCGTCTCCGTCTGGGAGGCGTACAGGAACACGTCGCCCGCGGCGATGCATTCGAGCGCGCGGCCGTGCGCCAGCAACCCGGTGAAGACCGCGCGGTCCCCGAGGCCGAGCTCCCGCGCGCGCGTGCGCAGATGCGCCTCCTCCGGCCCCCCGCCGATGATCAGCAGCGCGCCCGGGCGCCGCGCGGCGATCCGGGCGAACGCCTCCAGGACGAGATGGACGC
>MENB01000061.1:1438-1703 GCA_001768125.1 Armatimonadetes bacterium RBG_19FT_COMBO_69_19 | reverse complement strand
GCACGTCAGGGGCGAGCCCGAACTCGGTCCGCACCCCGGTCGGATCCAGATGCTCGAATACCTCGGGGTCGATCGCGCCGGTCGTGATCACCTCGATGCGGGCGGTGACGCCCTGGCTCCGGAGCCGGTCTGCCACGGCGTGCGAGGGCGCGATGACGCAGGTACAGCGGTTCGCGTAGGCGATCACGTACCGTCGGACCGCGGAGGCCGTGATCCGCCGGCTCACGAACGGTGCGTAGTGCACGTATTCGTCGTAGAGCGTGTG
>MENB01000061.1:0-1364 GCA_001768125.1 Armatimonadetes bacterium RBG_19FT_COMBO_69_19 | reverse complement strand
GCGTGTGCACGAGGTCGGGCCCGGCCTTCAGCAGCCGGGCCCACGGCGCGGGGGCCAGCGGCACCGCCAGCGGGAAGTCCGGCGCGTGCGGCGGGCGCACCGAGGGAAAGCGGATCACGTCCGGGTCGCTATCCGCATAGCCCGGGTAGCGCGGCGCCGCGACGAGCACCCGATGCCCCCGCGCCCGCAGCGCCCTGGTCAGGGCGGAGAGCGAGTGCGCCACGCCACTGACCCGCGGCAGATAGGATTCACTGCACATCACGATGCGGAAGGTGCGCCTGGTCATCGCGGCATGGGACGAGAACGGCCTGGACGTGGGAGCAGAACGGGAGGCATCGGAGCGGGGTGGCCGCTCCAGGAATAGAGGCCGGTCCTGCAACGCCTGCATCGTTTCGCCCCAGGGTCGGTCTGTGGTACGACGAAAGTGCCCGTTGGCGCTACGGATTGGGCGAAAACTCTGTTCTCCGGTGTTCGCGCTCCGGAAGCCGATTCCTCCGCCCTCAGGCCCGGGCGCGGCCCCGGCCCCGGAGATGCTCGGTCGTCCCCCGCACTTCGGCCAGCACGTCGTCCCGGTGGGTCAGGACATGTGTGCGCGCCGCGTCGATCGCGGCGCGCAGGTCGGCGGAGGCGCCCTCGGCCTCATCCTCGTCCAGGACCTGGACACGGCTACCGTCGGCGCTGAAGAGGAGGTCCACGGCGAGGTCTTGCCAGCGGACCTCCTCGGGCAGGAACTCGACCTCGCCCGACAGGTTCACGTAGAACCCCAGCGTCTCCCCCTGTGGGGTCATCCAGTGGTACACGTTGTAGGGCCGGCCCCGCCAGAAGTAGCCGAAGCTCTCGGTGCCCTTGGGGAGGACCAGACCACCCACGCGGCGCCTCGCCGGGAGGGGATAGAACACCACGGCGTGAGTGGGCGACCGGTCCAACAGGGCGCACGCAAACTCATGGCGGTCGCCCCGCAGGGTGATCTTGACCTCTTTGATGACGCCGATAGGCTTCACAGAGTTAGGGGTAAACGAGAGGAAGAGGACGGAGCGTGTTGAATCAGTCGCCAACCCCCCTGGAGAGGACACCGGTGCAGGCGCAGACGCTGCCCAGTCGAGAACTCTGGCGCTGGTACATCCTTCTCCTGATCGCCAACGAGCTGGACCTGGTGTTCACGTACTTCGGCCTGAGCCAGGGCACGTTCATGGAGGCGAACCCGCTCGTGCGTCCCCATCTCTACACCTGGTGGCCGCTGCTCATGAAACTCGCCCCGCTCGCTGGACTGGCGCTGGGCGTGTACGCTGTCCTCACCCGCGGCCAACATCTGCAGCAGCGCACGCTGGGAGCCCTGCGCCTGGCCACCGCGATCTACACCATCG
>MENB01000060.1:16431-16670 GCA_001768125.1 Armatimonadetes bacterium RBG_19FT_COMBO_69_19 | reverse complement strand
CTTTACGCTCATCGTGAGCTCCCAGAAGACGCTGATGTCGAGCTTCCTGCAGACGTTCCTCACGGAAGGCTACGCCGACTTCGGCATGGTGGCCGCGGTCGGGGTTGTCTACGCGCTGCCGGTGGTGGTGATCTTCTTGCTCGGGCAGCGCTATCTCTTGGACATCTATGGCGGAGGCGTCAAGGGATGAAGGGCATCGCCGTCCGGCTCGAGCAGCTGAGCAAGCACTTCGGGAAGGT
>MENB01000060.1:16200-16329 GCA_001768125.1 Armatimonadetes bacterium RBG_19FT_COMBO_69_19 | reverse complement strand
GGGTATCTACCAGCCCACCGAGGGGGCGATCTACTTCGCCGACCGCCGGGTGGAGCATCTCCACCCCCGCGACCGCGACGTGGGAATGGTGTTCCAGTCGTACGCGCTGTACCCGCACCTCACGCTGTT
>MENB01000060.1:15662-16148 GCA_001768125.1 Armatimonadetes bacterium RBG_19FT_COMBO_69_19 | reverse complement strand
CAGGCGAAGGTCCGGCAGACCGCGGAGCTGCTCGGGATCGCCCATCTGCTCGAGCGGCGGCCGGGCCAGGTCAGCGGCGGCCAGCAGCAGCGGGCCGCGCTTGCGCGGGCACTCGTCAAGGAGCCGCAGGTGCTCCTGCTCGATGAGCCGCTGTCGAACCTCGATGCGCAGATCCGCCTGCACGCCCGCGGGGAGATCCGCCGCCTCCAGCTCGATATCGGGGTGACGAGCGTGCTCGTCACCCACGACCAGGCCGAGGCGCTGGCGATGGCCGACCGCGTCGCGGTGTTCTCCGCCGGGGAGCTACAGCAGTTCGCGACCCCGGACGAGCTGTATGCGAAACCGGCCAACACCTTCGTGGCGAGCTTCGTGGGCCACCCGCCCATGAACCTAATCGGCGGCGCGTTCGATGATGGCGCCTTCGCAAGCAACGGGTTGAAGCTCCCGCTGCCGATCCACGTCCGGCAGGGCGCGGGCACGGTCGGC
>MENB01000060.1:15051-15555 GCA_001768125.1 Armatimonadetes bacterium RBG_19FT_COMBO_69_19 | reverse complement strand
GCTCAAGATACTCACGGACGAACGCCCCCTCCCCGGGGCGCCGGTCGGCCTCGGCGTCGACCCGTCCCGGTTGCACCTCTTCGACGCGGACGGGCGGCGAATGGAGGCGCGGGTATGACGCTGCCAGGGACCATCTCGTTCGACGGCCGGCGCGTGCTGCTCAAATACCACCGGCTGCTGTCCGGGAATGGCGCCCACCCGCCGAACAGCCTGCCGGCGCTGCGTGAGCTCCTGAACGGCGGCGCGGAGGTCATCGAGTTCGACGTCACCGCGATCACCGGCGGCGAGTACCTCCTCATTCACGACGACACACTCGACCGTGAGACTACCGGGACCGGTCCCGCGCGCGCGCTCACCCCGGATGCGGTAAAGCGGCTGCGGTTGCGGGGCTCGGAGGAAGCGCCCGCCCTGCTCTCGGAGGTCTCCGGGGTGCTTGCGGCCCACCGCCGGCCCGTCAAGGTGCAGGTGGACCTGAAAGACCAGGAGCCCCTCAGCGTCGACGAG
>MENB01000060.1:14620-15006 GCA_001768125.1 Armatimonadetes bacterium RBG_19FT_COMBO_69_19 | reverse complement strand
CAGCTCGCCGTCGTGGTGGGGTGCCTGGGGGACTGGAACCTGCGCCTGCTGCGCCGGCTCGATGATGCGCTCGCCGTGGGCCTCGACTTCGCGCTGTATCTGGACGCCCCGGTGCCGGAGTTCCCGCGCCTGCCGATGCGCGAGAACGTCCACGGGTACCTCGACGATCACCCGCTCGGGTACCGGCGGGGGATCCCGGTGCGCGACTACCTGCTGGACCGCATCGAGAGTCTCTGCTGCCTCATCCCCGGCGCGGTCGAGGTGTACCTGCGCCTCGAGTTCATCGCTCAGGCGAGGCGGGACGGCGTGAATCCGGTCGAGATCGTACGTAGCACGCTGGGAGACATCCTGATCGATGGCTGGACGCTGAACGCCGACAACCCGCA
>MENB01000060.1:14450-14591 GCA_001768125.1 Armatimonadetes bacterium RBG_19FT_COMBO_69_19 | reverse complement strand
AGAGCGGCGTCGGCCAGGTCACGACCGATACCCCGGTGCAGCTCGCCGCGCTCCTCGGCCAGGGGGCGGCCCGCTGACATCCTGATGGGCTGGCTCGATGCGGACCGCTGTCTCGTGATCGCCCACCGGGGCGCGCGCGCG
>MENB01000060.1:11153-14440 GCA_001768125.1 Armatimonadetes bacterium RBG_19FT_COMBO_69_19 | reverse complement strand
AGAACACGCTCGCTGCCTTCCGGCTCGCGATCGAGCAGGGCGCGGATGGTGTCGAGCTCGACGTCCGAGCCAGCAGCGACGGCCACCTCGTGGTCATCCACGATGCGTCCGTGGAGCGGGTCACGGGCACCGCCGGGGAGATCGCCGCGATGCCGCTGGCAGCCATCCGGCGCCTCGACGCCGGGGTGCGGTTCGGCGCGGCCTTCACGGGGGAGCGGATCCCGACCCTGGCCGAGGTCCTGGACCTCGCGAAAGGACGGCTCCTCGTGGACATCGAGCTGAAAACCCACGGGGTGGAACAGGCGGTCCTCGACCTGGTGCATACGGCTGGGATGGAGCGAGACGTGCTGATCACGTCGTTCCGGGAAGACGCGGTGTCCGCCGTCCGGCATTTCGCGCCGCATGTGGCCGCAGGGCTGCTGCAGCAGTGGCCGGCGATCGAGCGGGCGACGGAGCTGGAGGTGGCGGTGTACCTGCCCCACATCGGCGCGCTGACGGATGATCTGATGGAAGCGTGCCGGCAGGCGGCGCTGCGCGTGATCCCCTGGACCATCCGGCGGGACGACGAGGCCGCGGAGGCTGTGCGGCTCGGCGTCGCCGGTATTATCGCGGACGATCCGCGTCTGGTCAGATCGGCCCTGGCGCAGGGTCGAGAGGAGGAGTCGAGGTGAGCACACCGACCGTCGGGTTCATCGGATTGGGGATCATGGGCAAGCCCATGGCCCGCAACCTCATCAAGGCGGGGTACCGGTTGATCGTGCACGACCGCGTTGAGGCGCCGGTGCGCGAGATCATGTCGCTCGGCGCGCAAGCGCCGGGCTCGGCGAGGCAGGTCGCTGCCCTGAGCGATGTCGTGATTACGATGCTCCCCGATTCACCCGACGTGCAGGACGTCGTGCTCGGGAAGGACGGCATCCTCGAAGCGCTGCGGCCCGGGACGATCTACATCGACATGAGCACGATCTCGCCCATCGTGACGCGCGAGATCGCCCCGCTCGTCGAGGGGAAGGATGCGGAGATGCTCGACGCGCCGGTGAGCGGCGGCGAGAAGGGCGCGATCGAGGCGACGCTGTCCATCATGGTCGGCGGCCCGAAAGACGTCTTCGATCGCATGCTGCCTATCTTCCAGGTGATGGGCAAGAACATCGTGCACATCGGGGATCACGGCGCGGGCCAGATGACCAAGGCCGCAAACCAGATCGTGGTCGCGCTGACCATCCAGGCGGTGGGCGAGGCCCTCGTTCTTGCGGCGAAAGCGGGCGTCGATCCGGCCAAGGTCCGCCAGGCCCTGCTCGGTGGCTTCGCGCAGAGCCGCATCCTGGAGCTGCACGGCCAGCGCATGCTCGACCGCAACTTCCAGCCCGGATTCCGCATCCGGCTGCATCAGAAGGACCTGAACATCGCGCTCTCGACCGGGAAGGCGCTCGGCGTACCGCTGCCGGCCACGGCGGTGGTGCAGGAAGCGTTCACGGCGCTGCGGGGGATGGATCGGGGCGAGCTGGATCACTCCGCGCTCGTCACCCTGATCGAGGAGATGGCCCGTGTCGAGGTGAAGCCCGGAGGGAAATAGAAGAGAGGCGCTCGCACTCTCGGCTTTTCACCGTCTTTTGCCGCGCCGCCGGTTCCTACCGCCCGCAGGCTATCCTCCGGGATTACTCCCGAAGTATACCGCTAGCTCTCGGAGTCCACGTGCCCTGGCGTTTGAGTCGGCTACTTTGCCGTTAGGCTTGCGCCTCTCTTGCTATGTAAAGTACCATGCACCCTCCATAGGGTCAATTGAGAACCTTCGTTCCGCTGCTGTGGATACTGTGGGCATGGGGGATAGGGAGGAGTTGCCTGCGCGCACCAGAAGCGGTTCCTCGATGCGTGTCGTCACGTCCGCGCAGATCGCCGAGCTCGACCGCAGAGCCACCGAGCAGTACGGCATCCCCGTCACGAAGCTCATGGACAACGCCGGGCGGCGCGTCGCGCAGGTTGCCCGCGAGCTGCTCCGCGTTCGCGGCGGGCCAGTCGTCGTCCTCACGGGCATGGGGAACAACGGAGGGGATGGCCTCGTCGCCGCGAGATACCTGGCCGGCAAGGGTATCCCGGTAACGGCGCTCCTCATCGGACCTGAATCGGAATACACCGGCGAGGCACAGCGGACGCTCCGGGAGGCCCGAGCGGCCGGTGTCGAGGTCAGAGCCCCGGAGGACACGAGCGGACTCAGAGCATCGCTCGCTTCGGCCTCCTTGATTATCGACGCCCTCTTCGGCACCGGATTCCGCGGCCCCGCTCGGGGACTCGCGGCGGAGCTCATCCAGGCCGCCGACGTCTCGAAGACCCCCATCCTAGCGGTGGACGTACCGTCGGGGCTCAATTCGGACACGGGAGTCCCTGAAGGTTCAGCCATCCGGGCGACGGCCACCGTGACGATGGGCCTGCCCAAAGTCGGCCTGCTCCTGTACCCAGGCGCCGAGCTCGCGGGCACGATCTACGTCGCCGACATCGGCTATCCATCCACGCTGACCGAGGATCCGAGTCTGCGGACCCATCTGGTCAACGGGGAGATGGTCCGAGCGGTCATCCCGCGCCGGCCGTCCGAGAGTCACAAGGGGACCTTTGGCCGGACCCTCATCGTCGCTGGCTCCGTGGGATTCACCGGCGCGCCCGTGCTGGCATCGCTGGGGGCCCTCCGGGTGGGCGCAGGCCTGGTCACCCTGGCCGTGCCGCGGGCCGTCTATCCCATCGTCGCCTCACATGTGCTTGAAGCGATGCCCGTGCCCCTCGAAGACGACCGCGGAGCGCTCGCGGAGAGCGCGCTCGCCCGCGTGGAAGAACTGGCGGCCCTCAGCGATGTCGTCGCCGTTGGGCCGGGCCTCTCGACCACGCCCGGGGTGCGCGGCGTGGTGCAGGGTCTGTTGCGTTCAGGGAAGCCGCTCGTGCTCGACGCTGACGGCCTGAACGTGCTGGCAGGGCGCGCAGAGATTCTGCGGGAGGCCGTGGCCCCCGTCGTGATCACACCCCATCCGGGCGAGCTCGCGCGATTGCTGGGCAAGGAAACGGCTGACATCCTGAAGGACCGGCTGGGCGAGGCCCGGGCCGCGTCTGCACGCCTGCGCTGTGTGGTCGTCCTCAAATCCGCGGGCAGCATCGTGGCGACGCCCGATGGTGAGGCGTTCATCACACGGACCGGGAATCCCGGGATGGCGACCGGCGGCATGGGCGATGTCCTCACCGGCGCCATCGCGTCGCTCATCGGTCAGGGCGCGGCTCCGGTGGACGCGGCGTGGGCTGGGGCCTACCTC
>MENB01000060.1:0-11133 GCA_001768125.1 Armatimonadetes bacterium RBG_19FT_COMBO_69_19 | reverse complement strand
CCTGGCGGGTGAGATGGGGATGGTCGGCATGCTCGCGTCGGAGGTCGCCGGCCGCCTCCCCGTCGCCATCCGTCGGATCAACAGTGGCGAGCAGTCAGACCGGGTCATCCAGTTAACGGATTGAATCCGAGTGTCCTGTCCGCCTGCCGGCGGCCCCTTCCGTCGCCGGCTGCACCTCAGGGTTCCTGCAACGAAGCCACAGTCGCTCCGTCCGCCGGTTCGGCGGTGAGGAATGTTCCCTCGCGTCCGATGTGCTGCCGGTACCCGTTAGTGACGGCGGCCAGGAACCGCTGCGCCTCCGATCGCCTCACCAGGGCAACGACGGCGCCCCCGAACCCTGCCCCCGTCATCCGCGCGGCGAGGCAGCCGGGCGAGGCGAGGGCCGCGTTGACCATCGCGTCGAGCTCGGGGCTGCTCACCTCGTAATCGTCTCTCAGGCTCCGGTGTGAGGCTCGGAAGATCGGCCCAAGATCTTCCGGCTTCCCGCCTTCGAGTGCCCGTGCCGCCTCGATCACGCGCGCATTCTCGGTGACGATGTGGCGCAGCCGCCGGCGCAGCGGCTCGGGCATCTCCTTCTCCACCCCGGGCAGGTCATCGACCGTGACGTCGCGGAGGCTTGTGATCGGCCGGCCCCGGCCCCGCAGCCACCGCACCGCCTCCTCGCATTCCCGCCGCCGGATCGCGTAGCCGGAATCTTCGAGCGCTCGCCGCACGCCGGTGTCGCAGACGGCGAGAACCACACCGGATGGCAGGGGGATGTGGTGCGTCTCCAGCGAGCGGCAATCCAGGAAAAGCGCGTGTCCCCGCCGGCAGAGGCTGACCGCGAACTGGTCCATGATGCCGCAGGGGATCCCCACGAACTCGACCTCGGCGCGACGGCACAGGAGGGCCCGCTCACGCGCCGGCAGCGTCACCCCGGCGGCGTGCTCGAGCGCGAGCGAGACGGCCACCTCGAGCGCGGCCGAGGAGCTGAGCCCCGCGCCGATGGGGAGGTCGGCCGTGATGACCGCGTCCATCCCGGCGAGTCTGATCCCGCGCGCGGCCAGTTGTGCCGCCACGCCTTGCGGGTAGCGGGCCCAGCCCTGGAGCGGAACGCTCCCGGGTGACGCCGCCGGGAACTCGACGAGCTCGTCGTAGGCCGCGGCGTGGAGGCGGATCCGGCCGGTGCCGTTCCGGCCCGCCGCGATGGTGACGGTGCGGTCGATGGCCGCGGGGAGGACCAGGCCGTCATTGTAGTCCGTGTGCTCGCCGATGAGGTTCACCCGGCCGGGGGCCTGGGCGCGCAGCACGGGTTCACCGCTGAACCGATCGGCGAAGAGCCGGATCGTCTCTCTCCACGGATCTGGCCGCTCCCGAGCCACGAAGGCCGCTTCTTGTTGGCGGGTCTGTCTCCTCTCCACAAGAGGGTGGGTGCGGCACGACTGAGAAGACGCAAGGAAGAGATCCGGGAGGTGGGACGGTGAAGCGCACCTTCAGCTTCGGGCTCTGGACGATCATGCACCGGGGAGGCGATCCATTCGGGGCCCCCACGCGCGGTCCTCGTGATCCCCTGGACGCGATCAGCGGCCTGGCCGCCCACGGCGTCCAGGCGTTTGAGCTGCATGCTGAGGACCTGATTCCTTGGGGCAGCCGTCTGGCGGAGCGCGACGATCTGATCCGGAAGGCGCGGCGGCGGATGGAAGACACCGGCGTCGTCTGCGTAGCGTGCGGCTCGGACATGTTCGTGGACCCCGTCTTCAAGGACGGGGGCATGGTGTCGAACGAAGCGCGAGTGCGATCGCTGGCCATCGAGCGCTACACCGCGGCGATCGATGTGGGCCACCTGCTCGGCGCGCCGCTCTTCAACATCTGGGGAGGCCGGGACGGGGCGGAGGTCGACGCCGGCCGCTCCCCGATTGATGCCTTGAAGCGGCTGCGGGATGGGTTCAATGCGCTGGCCGACTACATCGCGCGGCAGGGCTATGCGATGCGCCTGTCGATCGAGCCCAAACCCAACGAGCCGAGGGGCGACCTCTACCTGTCCACGGTGGGCCACGTCCTGGGGTTCATCGCCACACTGGATCACCCCGAGCGCGTCGGGGTCGTGCCTGAGCTGGCCCACGCCGCCCTGGCCGGGCTCAACCCGGCGCACGAGGTCGCGCACGCGCTGTACGCCGGCAAGCTCTTCGGCATCCACCTGAACGCGCAGCGGCCTCTGCGCTTCGATCAGGACCTCAGGTTCGGGGGCGCCAACCTCAAGGACGGCTTTTTCGTGGTGAAGCTGCTGGAGGAGGAAGACTGGCCGGGACCGCGTACGTTCGACGCCCGCCCGTATCGCACCACGGATGAGCAGGGGGTGTGGGTATTTGTGGAAGGATGCATCCGCGCCTACCAGATCCTGGCCGAGAAGGTCCGGCAGTTCCGGGACGACCCCGAGGTCCGCCAGATCCTGCAGGACATCAAGCGGTGGGACACGGCGGAAGTGGACGAAGCGGCGGAACCCGGCGGCGCGCCCCGGGTGTTTCCGTATGAGCGGCTGGACCACCTCGTGCTGGAGATCCTGATGGGGACACGCTAGCCCTTCAGCGATCCTGCGAGCAGGCCCCGCATGAAGTAGCGCCCCAGCACGATGTACAGGATCATCGTCGGTAGCGCGGCCAGCAGCGCCCCGGCCATCTGCACGTTCCACTCCACGATGTAGCTCCCCGCCAGATTGTTCAACGCCACCATGATCGGCTGCACCGCCGGGCGGGGTGTGACGATGACCCCGAAGAGGAAGTCATTCCAGATCGACGTGAACTGCCAGATCATGACCACCGCAAACCCCGGCATCGAGATGGGGAAGATGATGCGGCGGTAGATGCCGAGCATCCCCGCGCCGTCGATCCTGGCCGCCTCCACCAGCTCTCCCGGCACGGTCGCGTAGTAGTTCCGGAAGATCAGGGTGGTGATGGGCAGGCCGTAGACGACGTGGGTAACGATCAGCCCGGGGATCGACCCGTACAGCCCCACGGCGCTCAGCACCCGCACGAGCGGGATGAGGATGCTTTGGTAGGGGATGAACATCCCGAACAGCAGCAGCGCGAACACCGCATCGGCGCCGCGGAACTTCCACCTGGCCAGCACGTACCCGTTCATCGACCCCAGCAGCGCCGACAGGAGCGTGCCCGGGACCGCCAATCGTACGCTGTTCCAGAAGTTGTGCTGCAGGCCGCGGAAGCCCTGGCTCTCGCTGCCGAACCAGGCCGTGATGAAGCTGTCGAGCGAGATACGCGCCGGCACGTCCCACATCCGGTAGAGGTTGACCTCCTGGAAGCTCTTCATCCCGGTGACGACGAGCACGTAGACCGGCAGCAGGTAGAGCAGGGCCAGGCCGGCGAGGACGGCGTACGTGGCCCAACGGAGCCAGGGGATCGGCCGGGGCGCGGTGGGGGCGAGCGCGTGATCGGCTATCGCTGCGTCTCCGTGCGCAGGCTGTAGACCAGGTACGGCACGATCAACACTGCGATCATCACCAGCAGGATGATGGCGATGCCGGCCCCCTGCGCGAAGTTGTTACCGCGGAACGTCGTGTCGAACATGAAAAACGCCGGCACGTCGGAGGAGAAACCCGGCCCGGGTCCCGTCATCGCCACGACCAGGTCGAAGATCTTGAGTGAGATGTGCCCCAGGATGATCACCGCCCCCAGAGTGATCGGGTTGAGCAGGGGCACGACGATGTGGCGGTACACCTGGAAGCTGCTGGCGCCGTCCACCCGCGCCGCCTCGCGGAGCTCTTCGGGGATGCCGCGGAGCCCTGCCAGATACATGGCCATCACGTAGCCCGACATCTGCCAGGTGGCGGCGATGACCACGGCTTTGATCCCGAACTTGGGGTCGGTGTACCAGCCGCTCTTGAGGAGGCCCAGCCCGATCCGGTCCAGCAGCAGGTTGATGCCGGTGCTGCCCAGCTGCACGCTACCCGGGTTGAGCAGCCACCGCCACACGACACCGGTGACGATGAACGACAGCGCCAGCGGGAACAGGAAGATGCTGCGAAACACGCCCTCGGCGCGGATGCGCTGATCCAGCAAGACCGCCAGGAGGAAGCCCAGTGAGAGGCAGCTCACCAGGAAGAAGCCCGTGAAGGTCACCGTGTTGCGCAGGTCGATCTGGAAGCGTACCGTCTCGAAGAGTCGCACGTAGTTCCGCAAGCCGACGAAGGTGAAGTCCGGAGCCAGGGCGTCCCACTTCGTGAGCGAGGCGAACGCGGTGAAGCCGATGAAGCCGTAGACGAAGACCGCAACGGCGAGGACGGAGGGGGCGATCAGCAGGAGTGACGTCACCCGGTCGCTGCTGGGCCACCGGCGACTCCCGCCACGTATGCGGCGAGGCAGCCCGCTGCCGGACTGCCTCGCCGCCGCTTGACCCTCGTTGCTGATTACTTGCAGACGCCGGCGTCCTTGCATGCCGCCTGGAGCGACGCCTGCGTCTTGGCCACGTCGCCGCTCGTGACGAACAGGGCCATGATGTCCTTGTACTTCACGGCCCAGCTCTCAATCGCCGCGGCGCCGTGAACCACGCTCGGCACGAGCGTGTTGCTCTGCCAGTCCTTGGCCGCCGACTGCAGGTAGGCGTTGAATAGCGCCTGGTTGCAGTCGGTGCGGGCACAGATCGAGCCCTTCTTCGGGTTGAAGGCCTCCTGGCCCGCCTTCGAGCCGGCCACCCTCAGCCAGTTGAGGGCGTTGTCCCGGTCTTTCGCGCGCTTGGGCAGGGCGAAGCTGTCGGACAGCGCGTCGAAGACGCCCGCGTTCCCGGGCGGCGTGGCCCAGCCGTAGTCACTGTAGTTCTTCGACTGGAACCACCCGTTCTGCCAGTCGCCCATGATCTGCATCGCGCCCTTGCCGTTGATGAGGTACTGCCCGGCGCCGTCCCAGGTCAGGGCCGCGTGGTCTGTGTTGGTGTAGCTGATCATCCTCTTGTAGGTGTTCAGCGCCTGGGTCACCCTGGCGTCCGTCCACTGCGTCTTCCCGGTCCACAGCCCGGCATAACCCTGGGCGCCGAGGGTGCCGATCAGCACGGCCTCAAAGGCGTGCCCGGACTCCCAGCCTTCCTTGTCGCCCAGCACGAACGGCACGATGCCCTTGGCCTTGAGCGTGTCCGCGATCTTGAAGAACTCGGCGAAGGTCTTCGGCGGGGTGAGGTTGTTGGCCGAAAAGACTTTCTTACTGTACCAAAGGACGTTGGCGCGGTGGATGTTCACCGGCACCGCCCAGTAGTGGCCCTTGTACTGCAGCAGCGTCAGAACGCCCTTGGGCAGGGCTCTGTCCCATCCCTCGGACTTGTACAGCGAGTCGAGGGGCTCCAGGAACTTCTCCGGATCGTATGTCTGGATCTCGAGCCCGGCGTGGACCTGGAACGAGTCGGGCGGATCGCCTCCGGTGAGGCGCGTCGCCAGCACCGCCTTGGCGTTCGTGCCCGCGCCGCCGGCGACGGTGGCGTTCACGATTTCCACGCCGGGGTAGCGCTGCTTGTACGCCGCGAACATTCCTGCCAGGCCTTCCGCCTCGCCTCCGGCGGTCCACCAGCTGAAGATCTCCAACTTGTTCGTCCCGGCTGCCCCGGCCGATCCGATCGGGATGACGGCCCCGATCAACAGCACACTCAACACCGCAAGCCAACGCATGTGCCGAACCATCTTCCCCCTCCTTGAGGTGGCCTCAGCCACCTCGATCGGTCCTTCCGCCGCCCGCGTTCGGGACGCGCACCCACCTCCTTTGACCGCACCCGAAATGGGATCGATTCGTTATTACTACACCGCGCGGACCGCCACCTGCGGCACCAGATGCGCGACCAGTGCGGCGTCGACCGTGCCCGGCAGCAGCGTCGCGACATCGGCCGCCGCGGCCGCCACGCCGGTGCGCACAGCCTGCAGCAGGGAGACGCCCTGGAGCATCCCGCTGGCCAGCCCCGCGGTCAGGCTGTCCCCTGCGCCGATCGTGTTCATCCTGTCGACCTCGGGCGGCGCGATCTCCCACGCCTCCCCGGCGCCGCACAGCAGGGCTCCCCTGTCGCCCAGCGTGATCAGCACACTTCCCCCGGTGATCGCGCGCACCTCCTCGGCGGCCTTCCTCACGGCCTCCGGGGTGTCCAGCGGCCGTCCCACCGCGCTCTGCAGCTCGAATTGGTTCGTCTTGACGAGATACGGTCTCGCCGCCACGCCCAGGCGCAGCGCGTCCCCCGCCGCATCCAGGATCACGGGAATCCGCTGCGCCTGCCGGATGACCTCGGCGTAGAAAGTCGGCGGCACCCCCGGCGGCAGGCTCCCGGCGAGGATGACGGCCCGCGCCCCCTCCAGCCTGGCCCGCACACACTCCCAAAGCCTCTGCACGGCGTCGCCCCCGGCCGGTGGACCGGGCTCATTGATCACCGTCTCCGCGCGACCCGGGTCGATGATCAGGGTGCAGACCCGCACCGGCCCTGGAACGCGGACGGCATCCAGGGGAACACCGTGGGCGCGTGCGCCTTCCAGGATGGCCTCGCCCCCGTGCCCCTCGCCGACGAGGCCCACGACTCTGACGTCGACCCCGAGCGCGCGGGCCGCCCGCCCCACGTTGAGCCCCTTGCCGCTGGCCAGCTCCGTCGCCGACTCCGCCCGGTGCACCCGTCCCACGTCGAATCCGCGGACGACGACGATGCGGTCAAGACAGAGGTTGGGAGACACCACCAGCAGCATGACTCAGCGTCCTTCCGGGGTCGCAGGCGGGAACAGCTTGAAGGCTTCGAGCGGCTCCCCATCGGCCTCGTAGAGATGGGGCCGCGTCGCTGCTGCGGCCGTGACCAGGGCCTCCAGGCCGGGGCGCAGGTGTCGACCCAGGAGCCGTCCGCGACCGTGCCAGACGAAGAGCACATAGGGGCCGGATTCCAGGCTCTCATAGCGGCGGCGGACGACCAGCCGCTTGCCGGAAAAGCGGCGCAGCCTGGGTGGGAAGATCCAGGCTTCCTCGCCCCCGCGGGAGCGGGTCTCGGCAATCGGCTCAGGGAGAAGCCGGTGACGCTCCAGCAGGTTCGGATCGGTCGCGGCGTCGTAGTCGAGCAGCGCGAGGGCATCATCGAGCCCGGGAAAGCCCGGATGCATTTGGGCCGATGTGAGCGGCCGGTCTCCCCACCGCCGCTCCAACAGCGTGTACACATCTGAGGGCTGTTGAATCTCCAGCGTGAGCGCCGTGCCGGGGCGATGAGGGATGCCGGCAGGCACGTGGAAGCCTTCGCCGCTGCGCTGATGAAACACGGGCGAGAGGTCCAGCGCCGTTCCACGCCGGATCGCCTCGGACAGCATCCGCGGCGTCACGCCGGGGTAGAGCCCCGCGTGGGTATACGGGACCGCGCCCGGCGGAGCAGGCAGGAAGTAGTAGGCCTCATCCTTCCCCCACCGCTGGCCGGGAAACCGGTGGGCATGGCGGAGCACATCGGCGTCTCGGGCGTGGACGTGGAAGACGATCGCCTCGCCGGGATCGAGGATCTTCACGAGCACAGGGAAGTCGGCGCCGTACGTCCCGGCGTACGCGGGGCCCAGGATCTGCGTTCCGCGTAACTCGAGGGCGCGACGGAACGTCATGCCGCGTAGCGCCCGCCGGCCCGATCGGGGCGTAGAGATGGCGAGACGGCTGTGTCCTTCATCCGGACGAGGGAAGGGATTGGTCGCCGCCACCGTGGAGGCAATCCAGCGCTCCGGACGCCACAACCCTGACCGCGGCAGGTACGTGCCGCCCGGCCGATCGGACAACCCGAGCCGTCCGCCGTCTCTGTACAACCGTCTGACGTATGTCGGCTCGAACACCAGCAGGCCCGTCTCCAGCATTCGGTCCAGCAGATCTTCGGGGCGCGTCACGTGCGCAGCGAAGCGGTGTCCATGAAATGCAGCGTCTCGTCCATGCCGCTGATGCCTGTGCTCCCGCCCATGGCCGTGACGCACATCGCCCCCACGGCGTTGGCGAACCGCGTGGTGCGCTCCAGATCCCACCCGGCCAGGTATCCCGTGAGGAACCCTCCACAGAACGCGTCACCGGCGCCTGTGGTGTCGACGACCTCGACGGAGAACGCCGGCACACGGCCGCGCCAGTTTCCGCCGTCGACGTACGCGCCGTCCTCGCCCAGTTTGACGGCGACAGTGCCCACACCCAATTCGCGGAGGTGGGCGGCCATGCGGACCGGGTCTTCGGCGCCGGTGACGCGCGTCAGCTCGTCCCGGTTTCCAAACAGCAGGTCCAGGTGCGGCAGGCACGGGGCCAGCAACGCCATCCACCGTCCGCGCGCATCCCAGGCCATGTCCAGGCTGGTCCGGCATCCCGCCGCCCGCGCCTGAGCGAGCAGCGCCGCGGCCTGCGCGCCGTCCAACCCTGGAAGGAGGAAGTACCCGCCGAGGTGCATGATGCGGCTGCGGGCGAGCAGCGCCGGCGGGACATCCTCCCGCCTCAGGTGGGTGTTGGCGCCGGGGAGATGGAAGAATGAGCGCTCGCCGCTGCTGGCCACCATCACGACCGTCGTGGACGTGCTGATCGTTTCGTCGCGCCCGACGTGGACCTCGACCCGGTTGTCCCGGAGTACGTCGATCAGATAGGTTCCGAAGAGGTCTGCGCCGACCCGCCCGACCACGGCGGTGGGGACGCCCAACTTCGCCAGGATGACGCCCGTCGTATGCGCGAGGCCTCCGGAGTGCACCTCGAGGCCGTCGACGACCACAAGCCGGCCCGGATCCGGCCAGGTGTCGACCGGGCGCACGATGACGTCTGCGACGAGCACTCCCACGCAGGTGACATCAGGCATGCCCACACGGCCCCAGCCCGCGTGTTGTTTCAGTAGGCACGCCCGCGTTTCCTGTCGAATCGATGTGATCGGATAAGCGATGAACGAGGCACGGCATCCTCCCCGCGGCACGTTTCTCGGTGTGTACGACATCGAGACGACCGGTGATCTCCGGCAGACCGCCGAGTTCATCGCGCGGGAGGAGAGCGCGGGATCGTGGTCGGGTGGCGGGCCGCCGACGGAGCGCTATGCGCGCTCGGTGGCCTGGGTGCACACCGTGCAGGAGACCGGCCCGGGCAGGGGCTCCGCGGCGATCGCGTTTCCCACCGCCAACCTGCCGGAGCGCGGCTCGCTCTTTCCCGCCATCTGGCTCTACCTCACCGCGGGGCCGCTGTTCGAGCGCCCCTTTGCCGAGGTCGTCCGTCTAGCCGACGTGGTCCTGCCGGAGGAGATCCTGGCGACGTTTCGAGGCCCCCGGTTCGGGGTCGAGGGTACTCGGGCGCTGGCAGGCAAGGCGCGCGAGGCCCTGCTGTTTGGAGCCATCGTGAAGCCGGGAGCCGGGCTGGGACCGGAAGAGGTGGCCGAGCGCTGCGCCGCCGCGGCGCGGGGAGGGATCGACCTCATCAAAGACGACGAGAAGATGAACAACCCCGCCTACTGCCCGCTCGTCGAGCGGGTCCGTGCGGTGTCCCGCGCCCTGCGTGAGGTGGAAAACGACACAGGCCGGCGTGTCATCTACTGCGCGCACCTCAGCGGCCGGCCCGATGAGATGGTGGCTGCAGCCCGCGAGGCGGTGCGGGCCGGTGCCACCGGCGTCATGGTCAACGTCTTCGCGTCAGGCTTGGCCTCGCTGCAGATGCTGCGCGAGGATGAGGGGATCGCCGTGCCGATCTACGTGCACTCGGGAGGGCGGTCGCTGCTGTCACAGCGGCCCGCGTACGGGATCGACACCCGGGTGTTCGCGGAGTTTGTGCGGCTGCTGGGCGGGGATTACCTCGACCTGTACGCGCAGGGAGGCTACCTGCGCACCGACCCTCCGGCAGAGGCCAAAGGCCTGGCCGAGGTGCTGCGCGCGCCCTGGGCCCGTGTTGCGCCGGTGCTTCCCGCCTGTTCCGGGGGACTCACCGCGCGGACGCTGGCGGCGAATTATGCCGCATTCGGCCGGGACATTCTGCCGATGGCCGGATCGGCGATCTTCAGCCATCCGCTGGGCGCCGGCTCCGGCGTGAAGGCATTGCATCAGGCGGCAGAGAGTTACTTCGGCGGTATCCCCCTTGAGGACTACGGCCGTCGCCATCCCGAGCTTGAAGCGGCGCTGCGAGCGTGACCAGGCGAGCGAAGACAGGGCCCCGCATTGAGGTGGATCGGGCGACCTGCCGCACCTGGGCTGAGGTTGATCTGGATGCTATCGCTGCCAACGTCCGTGCCGTACGCCAGCGGCTGGATCCTGGGACGCGCTTCATGGCCGTCGTGAAGGCCGACGGCTACGGGCATGGCTCCGTGCAGGTGGCGCGCGCGGCGCTCGCCGCGGGGGCCGAGTGGCTCGGCGTCGCCACGGTCGAGGAGGGACTGACTCTCCGCACGGGAGGGCTGGATTCGCCGCTACTGGTTCTCGGCTCGGCTGCACCCGAGGAGATCAGCCCTGCCGTGCGAACACGGCTCAGCCTGACGATTCCTTCTGTAGAAGCGTTGCCGCCGCTCCTCAAGGCGGGCCGGCGGGCGCGGCTGCATCTGAAGATCGACACCGGCATGACACGCCTGGGCGTGCAAGTGTCCGAGGTGCCCGCGGTGCTCGCTCGTCTCGCGAGGGCCGGACAGCGGCTGGAGGGCGTGTACACGCATCTCGCCACCGCGGACGACCCCGATCACGCATTGGCCGACGAGCAACTCAACCGGTTCGACGCGGTGCTGCCCGCGGTGCGCCGCCGCTTCCCGAAGGTGATCGTCCACGCCGCCAACAGCGCGGGCGCCCTGGGTCACCCGCGCGGGCGTTATGATCTCGTGCGCGTGGGTCTGGCGATGTATGGGCTGTATCCCGGCGCGCAGTTCCAGCGCGTCGTCGAGCTGACCCCCGCGATGCGCTTCCTGAGCCGGGTCGCGCGGACCGTGCGCGCCGCCCCAGGGACGGCGGTGAGCTATGGTGCGACCTATCGGGTCCTGCGCCCCTCGACCGTCGCCACAATCGCCTGCGGGTACGCGGACGGCTACCCGCGTCTCGCCAGTCTCAACGCCGAGGTCGCGCTCGCCGGCGAGCGCCTGCACGTCGCCGGGCGGGTCTGTATGGATCACCTGATGGTGGACGCGGGGGACCGGGCCGTGCGCACCGGCGACGAGGCGGAGCTGTTCGGCCGTACCGTCTCCGTGGACGAG
>MENB01000059.1 GCA_001768125.1 Armatimonadetes bacterium RBG_19FT_COMBO_69_19 | reverse complement strand
CCAAGCCGGAACTGCGGCTGGACGAGAACTACCAGCGAACCTATTTCACCGACCTGCCGCTTCTGACCCAGGACGGGAAGGAAGTCCGCTTCTACACCGACATGCTCAAGGGGAAGGTCGTTCTCGTCAGCTTCATCTACACGAACTGCACGGAAGTATGCCCGATCCTCATGCCGAACCTGGTTCGGATCCAGGAGTTGCTCGGGGACGGTTCCGGGCGGGACGTCTCCCTCATCTCGATCAGCGTGGACCCGGTGGACGACACCCCGGAGGTGCTGAAGAAGTACGGGGAGAAGTACGGCGCAAAGGACGGCTGGACGTTTCTCACCGGGAAGAAGGAGAACGTCGACCTGGTCGTGTACAAGCTGGGGCAGTACACGGAGGACTTCGAGGACCACTCGATGCTCTTCCTGCTGGGGGACGTGAAAAACGCCCGTTGGGCGAAGATGCGCGGGGACATGCCCCCGGAAACGATCGCGGCTCGCCTCCTCGACCTCCTCGAGAAGCGTTGAACGGGGTCCTCAATCGAAGGGGTAAGACATTTGTTGCCGGGCGCTCCGGCGGCTAAACTCCGCAAATCGCTGTAATTACTATCTAATTCCTCTCCCCGATCGATTCCCCGCGCCTTCGGTTGCACTCCCTTCCCGACCCGTCCGGCAGGTTCATGTCTTATAACATACCGGAAATAAATAACAATTTGAAAAACAGCCGGTCTGGCACATCCCTTGAACATGGTTTGGGCAACGGATATTGCGCGGACGATATCATGCGGAGTTTTCTTAATGACCGACTTTGAGGGATTGAATAAGGATGCCAACGATTCAGTTTTCCGGAAGGAGGGAGCGATCATGAAGGAAAGGGGATTCCGGATAATAGTAATGATCCTGGCGGCCGTTATCGCGGCCACCTTTGCGGTGAACGATGCGCAGGCAGCGGTCACCTGCGAACGGGAGGTGACAGCGAAAATCGTGGCGCTCGACCAGCCGGTCATGTTCAACCGCATCGGCGCGTCCAACATCAACGGCATGATCTTCGCGCTCGAGCGCGACGTGACACTGACGGGAGAGAACGACGGCAACGATGATCCCATTGAGTTGCTGCGCCCGGACAAGCGCCCGCGGCCGCTGGTGTTGCGCGTGCGGGTCGGAGACTGCCTGACCATCAACCTGAGGAACGGGCTGCGGGCGGTAAACCCCTTTCATGCCCCGGTCAACATTCCGCCTCTGTTCACCACGACGATCGACGACCAGGTACTCGACCGCCACGTGAGCCTGCACGTGAACGGCATGCAGTACGTGAACGGCCCGGACCAGGACGACGGCGCGTTCGTCGGCCAGAACGACGACAGCACCGTGGCGCGGGGCTTTACCAAAGCCTACAAGCTCTTCGCCGAGAAGGAGGGCGCGTTCGCGGCGCGGGGGATGGCGACCACCATCGGCGCGGATGCGAACCAGGGCAATGCCGCGAACCTGCTCTTCGGCGAGGTGATCGTGGAGCCTACCGATGCGGCGATCTACCGCAGCCAGGTGGCCGAGGAGGAGATGCGGCTTGCAGCGGACAAGGATGGCAACGGTTTGCTTACGCTGGCGACAGAGAAAACCACCGATGGCCATCCGATCATCAACTACGAGGCGACCTACCCGAATTTCCCTCCGTGGTCGCTCGAAGGGAAGGCGGGGCTGCCGGTTCTCAACATGATGTGCGTTTCGCCGCATTGCTCGCCCCCTTTCGGCTTTGACGCCGAGATCGTCCACTCCGAAATCAATGCGTTCGTCGCCTATGGCCCGAACGGCACTCTGGGAACGCCGGCGGATGGGCCCTACGCGGGCGTGCTCGGCCACTTTCCAAGAAGCACCTATCCATTGGAAGGCAGCGGGAACACGGGCTTGCGGAACCCGACCCTGCCGAACCGTCTAACTCCCTTCCGGGACTTCGCCTCGATCTTCCACGACGAGCCGTCCGCCATGCAGGCCTTCCCGAAATGGTACGACGACCGCACCGAGCCGACCGCGGGCCAGTTCCGCTACGTGCTGGCGGGGGTCAAGGACGGGTTCATGATCAATTACGGCTCGGGCGGGATCGGAAGCGAGATCATCGCCAACCGCCTTAGGGTCGGGCCGATGCACGACTGCCTGACCTGCGCCTACGAGGAGTTTTTCCTTACCTCCTACACGGTCAGCGACCCGGCCACCCTGGTGGACATCCCTGCCAACGTCGGCCTGGAGAATTGCAACCCCTCGCTGGAAAACTGCGCCGCGAACGGCCCGAAGGCCACTCGAGGTCTCTACACCGAGGACCCGGCCAACATCCACCACAGCTACACGGGGGACTTCGCGAAAATCCGCAACGTGCATATCGGCAAGGAGCAGCACGTCTTCCACCTGCACAACCACCAGTGGCTCTACAACCCGAACGACGACAACTCGAACTACATGGATGCGCAGGGGGTCGGCCCGGGAGTCGGGTACACGTACGAGATCAACTTCGGCGGATCGGGCAACCGGAACAAGAGCGCCGGCGATGCCATCTACCATTGCCACTTCTACCCGCACTTCGCGCAGGGGATGTGGTACCACTGGCGGCACCACGACGTGTTCGAGGCGGGGACGCTGCTCGCCGTCACACCCAATGACGGAGCGGGAAATCCGACGGGGTACCATGCCTCATTTACGACGGATCCGGGAGGCCTCGGCCTCGGCGACGGCACCCCGGCGATCGTGAACGCCGCCACCGGCGCGCGCGCACGCGCGCTGCCAGACGGCGAGGTGACCGTCGGCGTCCCGATCCCGGCGCTCGTGCCGCTTCCCGGTAAGCCGATGGCGCCGATGCCCGGGAAGGTGACCGTCGTGGCGAACACGAACAAGGTTTGTGTCGGCCCTGCGCCCACCTTCGGTCTGCAGCCCAAGAATCTTGATGGTAGCTGTCCGGACGGCACCGCACTCCGTCCCACCGGAAGCCTGGCGTTGGTCGACCGCAGCATCACGTACCCGGCGGGGTCGGGCATTCTCGCAGGGAAGATCAAGAACCCCGGCTACCCGTTCTGGGTCGCCGGCATCGAGGACATCGTGGGTCAGCGTCCGCCCACCCCGCCGCTCGACATGGCAAGCGCGGCTGATGTAAGCGCCGCCATGACGGTGGACTCGACCCTCTTCGCGGACCTTAGGACCGCCCAGGCCGACGGGTTCAACGGCGGCCTGCCGCGCGGTGCGCTGGAAGGGTACGCGGCCGGCGGCGTGAGCCAGAACACGCAGACCGCCATCGACTTCTCCAAGGTGGTCGTGGAGGCGCAGGGGGTATTCTATCCCGAGTACGGCACCGACCTGGAGCGGGCGGCCATGGCGTTCCACGCCGTGCGCAACCACCCGACCTGCCTGCCCGACGGGACCTGCGATTCGGTAGCGACGCCGGTGAAATTCGTGCTTAACGGCCAGAAACCAGCCATCGGAGCACCCTACCACGAGCCGTGCATCGACGACGAGGGCGACAGGCTCGGCACGGGCGTCACCGGGCAGTTCTTCGGGCCCGACTTGAAGAAAATGCTCGACCCGGCAGGAATGACGGTGACGGGTTCGAGCGTCTTCAACGCCGAAACCCCGCGCATCTACAAGGGGACAAACATCCAGTACGACGCGGTGTTCAACAAAGCCGGGTACCACTACTCGCAGCAGCGCATCATCTCGCTGTGGCAGGACGCAGTGCCGATCATCACCAAGCAGAAGGCGGGCGAGCCCCTGGTGATGCGGCTCAACACCTTCGACTGCGCGATCTACCACCACTCCAATCTAGTGCCCGAGGCGTACGAGATCGACGACTACCAGGTCCGCACCCCGACCGACATCATCGGGCAGCACATCCACCTGCCGAAGTGGGACCTGACCACGGCCGACGGCGCGGCCAACGGCTGGAACTACGAGGACGGCACGTTCTCCCCGGGTGCGGTGCGGGAGCGCATCCGCGCGTTGAACGAGTTCCCGGGTACGCACAAGGCGGGCACGGGCGCGGGGATAACGCCTCCGGGTACGCTGACGGCCATGAACCATCCGTTCTTCGGCGATGGTGCGGGGGTTGTAGGGACGGATTTGCATGGTGATGGTCTCTGGAAGGGCGCCCGGACCACGACGCAGCGCTGGTTCGCCGACCCGGTGGTGAACACCGAAAGGGTGGATCGGGGCTTAGGAATCATCTTCACCCACGACCACTACGGTCCGTCCACGCACCAGCAGATCGGGTTGTACGCCACGGTACTCGCCGAGCCGGCGGGATCGCACTGGGCGCACAACGAGACCGGAGCGCAGCTCGGATGCCGCACCCCTGCCGAGCAAAACGCATCGGTCAAATGCCGCAGCGACGGCGGTCCAACATCCTGGCAGGCGGCGATCCTGCCGCAGTCGGGAGCGCCGGCCGGAGCTTCCGTACTGGAGCCGTATCGCGAGTTCTACTTCGAGTACAGCGACTTCCAGCACGCCTATGAGGCAGGAGTCTACGTCGGCACCGGCTCGCTGGGTGAGCCGCTCGCAGGCACGGGGCCGGGCTTACTGCCGGTGGCTCTGAATACCGGAAACCCGGATTTCGACGGAACGGCGGCAAATGCGTTCCGGTTCTCCATCAACCCGCCGGCGAGGGCGCAGATCGCCCCGGTGTTCCCGGACCTCGTCCTGGAACTGGCTAGCACAACCAACCCTTTGGACGATTTCTGTCCGCAGCGGCCCTGCCCGCAGGCGATCGACGTACAGGACCCCGGGATGCATGTGGTCAATTACCGCAACGAGCCTGTCGGATTGCGCATCTACGACCCGAACAAGACGGGGCCGGACGGCAAGCCCGGCACGCAGGCGGACGGTCCGGCCGGAGACCTGGCCTTCGCCCTGGCGAACACGGACAGCACGGGCAACAACATCGTGCGGAAGTTCGAGGTGTCGCAGAACAACACGTTCTTCGTCTCGCCGCCGCCGATCGGACCGGGAGGCGGATACCAGGTGCTGAACGTCCAGCCGAAGGGCGGTGAGCAAATCAACGGGACCGTCTTCCCGCCGCCGATCAACTCCTTCCCGTCCCTGAAAGGACCCGACCCGTACACGCCGATGCTCCGCACCATGGCGGGCGACCTGATCCGGGTGAAGATGCAGGCCGGCGGGCACGAGGAAGAGCACAACGCCACGGTCCACGGCGTGAAGTGGCTGCAGGCGGGATCGGGCCACGGCAAGGCTGGAAACTCCGGCTGGCGAAACGCACAGGCCGGCGGCATCTCCGAGCAGTTCACGCTCAGCGTGCCGGTGATCGGCGTGGTGGGCCAGACCGGCAACAATACGGACTACGCCTACAGCATGGACGCCTCGCACGACGGCTGGTTCAGCGGCATGTGGGGGATCAGTCGGGTCTACAACAACAGGCAGAACGATCTGACCATGCTTCCGACGTCGGTCACGGGCGCCCGGATCGCCAACGCCGACGCCTTCGAGGGGCCCTGCCCCGCCCATACGGAGGGAAGCGGCAGAAACAGAAGAAAAGTGATCGATAACCTGCGCACCTACGACATCACCGCGGTGCTGGCTAACGACGTGTTGCCGCACAACGGAGATGTGACCATCCGGGATGTCTGCCCTGGACCGCTGTGCGTTGAAGCAGGCCACGTCGGTACCGCGCCTGCGGCGAGCGGCGGAACGCTGGTCTACAACCCGAGAACCGACAGGGTTGCGGGCATAGACGCTTTCGGCAACAACCTCGTGCACTTCGGGCCGATCCACGACCCGACGGCGATCCTGTACGTGCGCACGAGCGACCTTGACGCCAACGGCAAGCTCAAGTCCGGCGTGAAGGTCGAGCCGCTGATTCTCAGGGCCGGCGCCGGGCAATGCGTGCAGGTCACCCTGCGCAACAGGCTGCATCCCTTGGCGAATGTCGTGGTCCCCGTGATCGACTCGCTCACCGGACAGCAAGTGATCAACTCGACCACCTTACAGCCGGTGACCACCACGGTGCAGAACTCCACTACGCCGGACCTGGCGACCTACTCGTCGATCCAGGGGGTGGTGAAGCGCGACCGGTTCTCGTTGCAAGGCTCCACGACCTTCCAGACGAACCTGTTCCTCGCGTCCAGCTACGTCGGGCTGCACCCGCAGCTCGTGGAGTTCGACGGGAGCCGCGCGAACGGTATCCTGGTCGGCACCAACACCAACACCAACAGCAAGACGATCCTTGCGCCCGGGGAGCAGAACACGTACCTCTGGTACGCGGGCAGTATCGCCGCCAACCAGGTGCCTGGCCCCGGGGGTCGTAAGGATTTCCAGCTTGTCGCCACCGCCGTGGAGCTGGGCGGGTCGAACCTGCAGCCGGCAGACGTCGTCAAGCAGGGGGCGAAGTCGCTGGTCGGCCAGCTGGTCGTCGAGCCCGCGAATGCCAGCTGGGTTGAGGTGCCAGCAGTGGGGCGCGCTTCGGCCACGGTCACAGCGAATGGAAACTCCTTCCGCGACTTCTCCACGGTGTGGACCAAGGCGCTCACCCACTACTACGCCGACAGCTCGCCGGTCGAGCACATGAACGGCGAGGGCGTCGGAATCCCGGAGGACAGCCAGGAAGCAAGCGGGATGGCGATCAACTACGGCATCGAGCCGCTCTGGTTCCGCGCCGGGATTTTGCCGCAGTCGGCCTTCGGCAATACCGGCTACGGCGGCGTCAATCCGCAGTTCGACCTGTTCAGCAATACGCGACTGCGGCCTTCGGGCAGCCCGATTGTTGGCGCAATCGGGGAGCCGGCCACCCCGGTGTTCACGGTGGGCGCGGGTATGCCGTTCCGGATGCGGGTGGCGAACCCGTACGGCACCTCGCGCGGCACAACGTTCCAGCTCCACGGACATGTCTGGCAGCGCGACCCGTACATCTGCCAGGGGATCAAGGACTCCATCCTCGGGCGCTGCGCGACGACGGTCGT
This sequence comes from Armatimonadetes bacterium RBG_19FT_COMBO_69_19, assembly GCA_001768125.1. Lineage (GTDB taxonomy): Bacteria > Sysuimicrobiota > Sysuimicrobiia > Sysuimicrobiales > Kaftiobacteriaceae > Kaftiobacterium. Next base: position 3,823 of record MENB01000059.1, on the reverse strand, counting down.
CGGCTCGCAGATGATCGGCGACAACAAGCAGGCGTTCTACCAGGGCGGACAGGAAAGCATCACCCCGGCCACGCACTTCGACATCGTCGTGCCGCTGGCCGGCGGAAAGGCGAATGAGGGCGGCAGCAGTTCCGTCACGGGCGACTTCCTGTTCCGCGACGGCGCCTCCTTCGGAAGTGCCAGCGGGCTGTGGGGGATCCTGCGGGTCGAGTGACCGCAGCCCCCGGACGGGAAATCAACCACCAGCCGGGTGCAGCCGCTTCCTCCAGGGCTGCACCCTTTTTCATTCCTTTCCCCGGGGCCTATAATAGCTTTTGGACAGCGGGCCGGCCCGGCGGAGGGGAAAACGCGGGTACCCGGCGAACAGGAGGGACGACGGCATGGGGACGAATCTCTTGAGGCATCGGACGGCGGTCTTCCTGGCGACGGGCGCCGCCCTCCTCCTCGTGCTCTTCGGAGGGGGGGACGTTCGGGGAGCGCAACCGGAGGAGGCGTCGTCTCCCGACCGGCTCACCCGCAAAGGGGTGGTGGTGAACTTCGAGGCGCGCCCCGTCGAGGAGCGTGGGGACCGGGGGATCACCGCCGGACATCTGGCAGAGGTCCGTTTCACGCTCACCGAGGAGAGCACGGGGACGCCGGTCCGGGGGATCGTCCCCGGCGCGTGGATCGACGTCGGGGGAGCCGGCCAAGGGAAGGCGGGCGACCCCCAGAAGTCGTGCAAGGACAAGGTCGCCCTCTACCTCAAGGGCGCCATCGGCATCCGGCCGCTGATCGACCTCAACGGCTACTACGTCCTGGTGCTGAACCGGGAGCCCAGCATCTCGGTGGTCGACCCTCTCGTCTCCATGGTCGGCGTGACCAGCACGCTCGGGACGATTCCGCTGAAGGGGCCCGGCGCGGACTGGGCGAAAAGCGACGACCGGATGCGGCTGTACGTGAGCATGCCGAAGGCCGGCGAGGTGGCGGTGGTGGATACCGACGTCTTCAAGGTGCTGGCGACGGTCAAGGCCGGCCCGGACCCGGTCCGGGTGGCGCTGCAGCCCGACGGACGGTTCCTGTGGGTGGGCAACGACGCCAAGGAGGAGGAGAGGAGCGGCGTAACCGTCGTCGACGTGGAGACCCTCAGGCCGGTGGCGAGTCTTGCGACGGGCGCGGGTCACCACGAGATCGCCTTCCCCTCGGACAGCCGCTACGCCTTCGTGAGCAACCGGGAGGCGGGCACCGTCACCGTCATCGACGTGTCCGAAAAGCGGAAGGTCAAGGACGTCGCCACGGGGCCGATGCCGATCGCGCTGGCCTACTCCCCGTTGGCCAAGGCGCTGTACGTGGCCGACTCCAAGATGGGGACCGTCTCGGTCCTCGACGGGAAAACGCACGAAGTGACCGCGAGGATCGAGGCGAAGCCGGGGCTCGGGCCCATGCGCTTCACCCCCGACGGACGCTTCGGGCTGGTGGTGAATCCGGCCGAGAATGCGGTCCACATATTCGACGCGGCGGAAAACGCGCTCGTGCACACCGTGGCGGTGAGCGGGAGGCCCTTCCAGATCGCGTTGACCGGCGCCTTCGCGTACGTGCGCTCGCTCGATAGCGAGCGGGTGACCATGATCAACCTCGGCACCCTGGGCAGGGGGAAGCAGCCGACCGTCCAGGGCTTTGCGGCCGGCTCGGTGCCCCCGAAAAACGCCGGCGACCTGCCGCTCGCGGACTCCGTCGCGTCCGCGTCCGACGAGGCGGCCGCGCTGGTGGTCAATCCGGCGGACGGCACCACCTACTTCTACATGGAGGGGATGAACTTCCCCGCGAGCAACTACAAGGTGTACGGATCCTCGGCGCTGGCGGTGACGGTGTCCGACCGCAGTCTGAAGGAGGTGGAGCCGGGCGTCTATGCGGCGAAGGTGAAGTTTCCGGCGGCGGGACGGTACGACGTCGCCTTCCTGCTGGATACGCCGCAGATCCTGCACTGCTTCTCCATGGAGGCGAAGGCCGACCCGGGGACCCGGACCGACCGCCTCGCGCTGACCATCGAGTATCTGGCCCGCAAGCGCCTGGCAAAGACCGGGGAGACCTTTCCGCTGCGCTTCACGCTCCACGATCCCGCGACGGGCATGCCGCGGACCGGGCTCGCCGACGTTCGCGTGATGTACTTCCTGGCCCCGGGAAGGGACCGCAGGGAGGTGCGCGCAGAAGAAGTGGGCGACGGGGTATACCAGGCGCTGCTGCCCATCACCTGGGCGGGCGCGTACTACGTCCACGTGGCCGTGCCGTCGGAGAAGATCGGGTACGCGGACCTGCCCTACTTCACCATGGTGGCGACCAAGGCAATGCCGTCCCCGGGGGCGAAGACGCCTGCCGGGGAGAAGAAATGACCGTGAGGCATGCGAAGCCGGCCGAACGGCTGAGGCTGTCGGCGGGCATCTCGTGGCTTCTGGTCCTGACGACGGCGGGGGCGGCGAGCGCCCAGGTGCACGCCTACGGGTTGGCCGCGAAGGTCAACGGCGTCGGGATCTCCAACGAGACGCTCGAGCGGAACTTCCAGGAGTATCTGCGGGAAAACAACGTGAACCTCGCGGCCATCCGCAATCCGGAGCGGGTGAAGGGGATGCGGCGGGAGGCCCTCGACCTCCTGATCGACCAGGAGCTGGCCTGGCAGGCGGCGCAGAGGGAAAAGGTGCTGGCAACCCCGGCGGAGGTGGACGAAGCGGTGGGCGCGATGCGTGCGCAGTTCAAGTCGGAGCAGGCCTTCGCGAGCCGACTTGCGATCGAGGGCTATACCGAGACAAGCTACCGCGAACACCTGCGGCGCCTCGTGTCCGCCCGCAAGTATCTCGACCGGGTCGCAGAGAATGCCTCGAAGGTCAGCGAGGAGGAGGTCCATGCGTTTTACGCCGCGAACCCGGAGAAGTTCACGATGACGGAGGGGAGCACGCAGAGCATCGTTTCCGAGGACGCGGCACGGGAGCAGATCCGTTCCTACCTCCAGGGGGTGAAGGGGCGCGATGCGGTGCAGGCGGAACTTTCGTGCCTGCGCTCCGCGGCGAAGATCGAAGTGCACCTGCCGTTGTAACCAGGACCTGCCCGCCATTGTTCACGGGAGGCGCAAGCGTGGTGAAGAGCAAACGGGCGGCAATCCTCCTCTGCTCTCTGATCCTTCTCGCGGTCGTCGCCGCCGCGTCCGCCGCGTCGCTGTCGGATGCGGAAAAGCGCGGCAAGCGGATCTACATGGAGGGACAAGGGCGGCAAAAGATCTCCGCCTTCCTCCTGAGCGCGGGCATCAAGGCCCCCGGGGCGGTTTTTCCCTGCATCAACTGCCACCTGGCGGCGGGGACGGGGCAGCTCGAGGGCGGAGTGCAGTCGGCGGACGTCACATGGTTCACCATGACCAAGGAGTTCACGGGCAGGCGCCCCTCCGCCCCCTTGCGTTGGTCCCAAAATGGGACTATAGTGGCTTCATGCGGGTCATCGCCCTCTCGACGCTGAAGAAGTTCTGGGACGATGCCCCGGCGCACATCGACGCCCGGGAACCGACCTTGGCGTGGTACCTGCATGTCCTGAAGGCGGACTGGGCGTCCCCGGCGGCCGTGAAGGCGGACTTCGCGAACGCGAGCATCCTCAAGGGCGGGCGGGTCGTCTCCAACATCGCCGGGAACAAGTACCGGATCGTCGTCTGGATCAATTATCCGTACCGGGTCGCATATATCCGCTTCATCGGGACGCACGCGCAGTACGACGCGATCGACGCCCAAACGGTGTGAAAGGAGAAGGAGCCATGGACATCCGACCTGTCAGGACCAAGGCGGACTACCGGCGAACGCTGAAGGAGATC
>MENB01000058.1:3536-14467 GCA_001768125.1 Armatimonadetes bacterium RBG_19FT_COMBO_69_19 | reverse complement strand
CCGGGCCGGCGACGTCTTCCAGGCCGTGCTGTCGCGGCGCTTTTCGATGGGCCTCGACGGCGTGGACGGGCTCGACATCTACCGGGCGCTGCGGACGGTGAACCCGTCGCCGTACATGTTCTTCCTGGATTTCGACGGGGTGAAGATCATCGGTTCCTCGCCCGAGCTGCTGGTGCGCCTCGAGGATGGCGTGGTGGAGACGCGCCCTCTCGCCGGGACGCGGCCGCGGGGGGCGACGGAGACGGACGACCTGACGATGGAAGCGCAGTTGCTGGCCGATGAGAAGGAGCGGGCCGAGCACGTGATGCTGGTGGATCTCGGCCGCAACGACCTGGGCCGGGTGTGCGAGTACGGCAGCGTGCGCGTGACCGACCTGATGGGCGTGGAGCGGTTCTCGCACGTCATGCACATCGTCTCCGACGTGCAGGGCCGCCTGCGCCCGGGGCTCGATGCGGTGGACGTGTTGCGGGCCTGCTTCCCCGCCGGCACGGTCACGGGGGCGCCGAAGGTGCGCGCGATGGAGATCATCGACGAGCTGGAGCCGGTGGCACGCGGCCCCTACGCGGGGGCGGTGGGCTACTTCAGCTTTTCGGGGAGCATGGACACGGCGATCACGATCCGCACGATCGTCATGGCCCAGGGCCGCGCCTACATCCAGGCCGGGGCGGGGATCGTGGCGGACTCGGTGCCGGAACGCGAGTACGTGGAGACGGTGAACAAGGCGAAGGCGCTCGTGCGGGCCATCGAGCGCGTCGGCATGTCATTGCGAGCCCCGGAGGGGCGCAGCAATCCATGATTCTCGTCATCGATAACTACGACTCCTTCACTTATAACCTCGTGCAGTACCTGGGCGAGATGACCGCGGACATCCGCGTCTTCCGCAACGATGAGTTGCAGGCGGACGATGTTGTCCGCCTGCGTCCACAGGCGGTGGTGATCTCTCCGGGTCCATGCACCCCGAAAGAGGCCGGAATATCCACCCCCCTCATCATGGAGCTCGCCGGGCGCGTGCCTGTGCTCGGGGTGTGCCTGGGGCACCAGTGCATCGGCGCCGCGTTCGGGGGCACGATCGTCCGCGCGAGCGTGCCGGTGCACGGCAAAGTGTCCGAGGTGCGCCACGACGGCCGCACGATCTACCGCGGCCTGCCGAACCCGATCGTGGGGACGCGCTACCACTCGCTGATCATCGACCGCGCCTCGCTGCCGGACATCCTCGAGGTCTCGGCGGAGCTGGCCGACGGTACGATCATGGGCGTCCGCCACCGCGAGGCGCTGATCGAGGGTGTGCAGTTCCATCCGGAATCTGTGCTGACCGCTCCAGGGAAGCAGCTGCTGCGGAACTTTCTGGAGCTGGCCGGGGTGCCCGAGCTGTTGCTCCGAGGCCCGAACGCCTGAGGGAGGACGGAATCGTGGAGATCAAGGACGCCATCCGCACCGTCGTCGGCCGCGAGGACCTCACCGAGGCGGAGGCGCACCTCGCGATGGGCCAGGTGATGGACGGCCAGGCCACGCCGGCGCAGATCGCCGCGCTCATCACCGCCCTGCGCATGAAGGGCGAAACGGTGGAGGAGATCGCCGGGTTCGCCCGAGCGATGCGCGAGCGCGCGGCGCGGATCACCCCGAATGCCGAGATCCTCATCGACGTCGTGGGCACGGGCGGCGACCGCCTCAGCACCTTCAACATCTCGACGACCACCGCGTTCGTGGTGGCCGCGGCCGGGGGCTACGTCGCCAAGCACGGGAACCGCGCGGTGTCGCGGCTGTCCGGGGCGGCGGACGTGCTCGAGGCGCTCGGGGTGCAGATTCAAGTTCCTCCGGACGTGGTGCGGGCGGCCATCGAGGACATCGGCATCGGCTTCATGTTCGCGCCGATCTACCACGCGGCGATGAAGCACGCCGTGGGGCCGCGCAAGGAGATCGGCATCCGCACCGTGTTCAACATCCTCGGGCCGCTGACCAACCCGGCCAACGCCGCGTACCTGGTCGTGGGGACGTACGACCCCGGGCTCACGGAGCTCATGGCGCGCGTCCTGGGGGAGATGGGCGCCCGGCGGGCCTTCGTCGTGCACGGCATGGACGGCATCGACGAGATCTCGACCGTCGGGCCGACGCGTGTCTCGGAATTGCGCGCCGGCCAGGTACACACCACCACCATCACACCCGACGATCTGGGACTGCCCAGGGCGGAGCCGGGACAGATCACCGGTGGGAAGCCCGAGGAGAATGCGGCGATCACGACCTCGGTGCTGAGGGGGGAGCCGGGCCCACGGCAGGACATCGTGCTCGCCAATGCCGCCGCAGCGCTGGTCGCCGCGGAGATTGCCGACGACTGGGCGGACGGCGTCGCCCTCGCCCGGCGGGCGATCGCTTCCGGGGCGGCGTACGAGAAGCTCGAGGCGCTGCGGACCCACATGAGAGCGGCTGTTTCCTGAGTGTCAGCATGATCCTTGAAGAGATTCTGGCGCACAAGCGGGTGGAGGTGGCGCGGCGAGCGCACCGACGCTCGCCGCGCGACATCGCCGCGGCCGCAGAAGCCGCACCCGCCCCGCGCGATTTCGCGGGCGCGCTCGGCGGCCCGGGCCTCGCGGTGATCGCCGAGATCAAAGGCGCCTCGCCCTCGGCCGGAACGATCAAGACGGCGTACGCTCCGGTGGAGATCGCCCGGGCCTACCAGGCCGGGGGGGCGGCGGCCCTGTCGGTGCTGACCGACGCGAAGTACTTTCAGGGCTCGTGGGACACGCTGCGCGTGGTGGCGCGGGCGAGCACGCTGCCGGTCCTGTGCAAGGAGTTCATCGTCGATCCGTACCAGATCGACGAGGCGCGCGCAGCGGGAGCCGCGGCGGTGCTGCTGATCGCGGCGGTGCTCGAGGGGCGCACGTTGCGCGCACACCTCGCCCACTCGCGCCGGCGCGGGCTGGCGGCGCTCGTCGAGGTGCACACGCCGGACGAGGTGGCCCTCGCCCTGGACGCGGGGGCCGAGGTCATCGGCATCAACAACCGCGATCTGCGCACGCTGGGCGTGGATCTCGGCACGACGGCGCTTCTCAGGCCGCTCATCCCAGCGGGGGTCATTGTGGTCAGCGAGAGCGGGTTCGAGCGGCGAGATCAGGTCGAAGCCGTGGCGAGGCTCGGCGTCGACGCGATCCTCGTCGGAACCAGCCTGATGGGCAGTGCGGATCCGGCCGCCAAGCTGAAGGAGCTGAGGGGGATATCATGACCAGTGCCAAGACCGACATCCAGGCGGCACCGGCGCGCGCATCCGTGCCCGGGAAGAAAGGGCGCCTGCTCACCGGCGATCGCCCGACCGGGAAGCTCCATCTGGGCCACTACGTCGGGACGCTGGCGAACCGGGTGAGGCTGCAGGACGACTACGATGCCTTCTTCCTCGTGGCGGATCTGCATCTGCTCACCACACGCCTGGAGAACCTCGGCGAGATCCGCGACAACATCCGGGAGATCGTCCTCGACTACCTCAGCGTCGGGATCGATCCCCGCCGCTCCACGATCGTCCTGCAGTCGCTTGTGCCGCAGACCGCGGAGCTGCAGCTCATCTTCTCGATGCTAGTGACTGTCCCGCGCCTCCAGCGCGTCCCTACCCTCAAGGACGTGATGCGCGACCTGCACATCCAGCAGCCGTCGCTCGGGCTGCTCGCCTATCCCGTGCTTCAGGCCGCGGATATCCTCATCGTCCGGGGAGAGATCGTCCCCGTGGGCCGGGACCAGGCCAGCCACCTGGAGGTCACCCGCGAGATCGCGCGGCGGTTCAACGAGCAGTTCGCCCCGGTCTTCCCTGAGCCGGACACGCTGATCGGCGAAGTCGGCACGCTGCCCGGGACCGACGGAAAGGCGAAAATGAGCAAGTCCCTGGACAACGCCATCTACCTGTCCGACGACGCGGCGACCGTGACGCGGAAAGTGATGAGCATGTACACCGACCCGACGCGGATCCATCCGACCGATCCCGGCCACGTCGAGGGGAACCCGGTCTTCATCTACCATGATGCGTTCAATCCAAACAAGGTCGAGGTCGAGGGACTCAAGGAGCGATATCGGAAGGGTACGGTGGGCGACGTCGAGGTGAAGCGCAAGCTCGCCGCGGCGGTGAACGCCTTCCTCGAGCCGATCCGTTCACGCCGGGCGAAGTACGGCGCGGGCGACGTGGACGAGATCATCGTCGAGGGGAGTAAGAAGGCGCGCGTCATCGCCCAGGAGACGATCGGACTGGCGCGTGAGGCGATGCGCATGAACTACTTTGGTTAGGATCAAGATCTGCGGGATCATGGACGCGGCCGCGGCCGTCGTCGCCGCGGCTGCGGGGACTGATGCCATTGGCCTGGTTTTCGCCCCCAGCCGTCGGCAGGTTACGGTGGAGCAGGCACGCCGTATTGCCTTCGCACTCCCGCCATTCGTAACGAAGGTGGGGGTCTTCGTAGACGACGACCCGGCCCGCGTCCGCGAGATCGCGGACGCGGTACATCTCGATGCGGTGCAACTGCACGGCGTCGAGTCCCCCGAGTATGCCGCGGCGCTCGGGCTGCCGGTGATTAAGGCCATCCGCATGCGCGACCGGAGCTCGGTCGAGGCGATGCGAGGGTACCGGGTGTTTGCCTTCCTGCTGGACAGCTTCGAGCCCGATCTGGCGGGCGGGACCGGCAAGGCCTTCAACTGGGATCTCGCTGCGGGGCTGCAGGCCTCCGCGCCGCTCATCCTCGCCGGTGGGCTGACCGCCGAGAACGTGCAGCCCGCCCTGCAGGCGGTTCGTCCGTACGGGGTGGACGTCAGCAGCGGCGTGGAGACGGACGGCGGCAAGGACCCTGGGAAGATCCGGGAGTTCATCGCGCGCGTGCGCTCGTGGAACGGGACGCGATGAAGGGGCGCTTCGGGAAGTACGGCGGGCGCTTCGTCCCGGAGACGCTGATCCCCGCGCTGGAGGAGCTCGAGGCGGCCTACGAGCGCGCGTCGGCGGATGAGGTGTTCCAGGCCGAACTCGACGGCTACCTCCGCCGGTACTGCGGGCGGCCCACGTCTCTGTATCAGGCCGAACGTCTCACCCGTTTGCTTGGGGGGCCGCGCATCTATCTCAAGCGGGAAGACCTCCTCCACACCGGCGCGCACAAGATCAACAACACGATGGGTCAGGTCCTCCTCGCCCGGCGGATGGGCAAGGCTCGGATCATCGCCGAAACCGGCGCCGGGCAGCACGGCGTCGCCACGGCCACCGCCGCGGCGATGTTCGGCCTCGAGTGCGAGGTCTACATGGGCGCCGAGGACATCGTCCGGCAGGAACTCAACGTCTACCGGATGCGCCTGCTCGGCGCGAAGGTCGTTCCAGTGGAGAGCGGCACCCGGACCCTGAAGGACGCGATCAATGAGGCGCTGCGGGACTGGGTCACGAACGTGCGCTCCACCTTCTACGTCATCGGTTCCGTGGTCGGGCCTCACCCGTACCCCACGATGGTGCGGGATTTCCAATCCGTGATCGGGCGGGAGACGCGGGCCCAGATCCTCCAGGAGACCGGTCGCCTGCCGGATGCCCTCGTGGCCTGCGTCGGCGGCGGGAGCAACGCGATGGGCCTCTTCTATCCATTCAAGGACGATGCGTCCGTACGGATGGTCGGGGTCGAAGCGGGGGGCCTCGGGATCCCCACCGAGCATCACGCCGCGACCCTCGTCGCCGGCACGCCCGGGGTCCTGCACGGCGCGTACTCGTACCTGCTGCAGGATGCGGGCGGTCAGATCCGCGGGACACACTCGGTCTCGGCGGGGCTGGACTATCCGGGCGTCGGCCCCGAGCACAGCTTCTTCAAGGACACCGGGCGCGCGGAGTACGTCGCCGTGACCGACGACGAGGCACTCGAGGGGTTCCGGATGCTCGCCCGCACCGAGGGCATCATCCCGGCGCTCGAGCCGGCGCACGCCGTCGCCTACCTGCGGACGCTCGTGCGAACGATGCGGCGGGACCAGACCGTCATCCTCGGGCTGTCGGGCCGGGGCGACAAAGACGTCCAGCACGTGGCGCGACTGGAGCAGGGATGAGCCGCATCGCGGCCGTCTTCGAGAGCCTGCGCACCCGCCGCCGGCCGGCGTTCATGCCGTTCGTCGTCGCCGGGGACCCGGATCTGCGCACCACGGCGCGCGTGGTCGAGACGCTCGTGGATGCCGGTGCCGATCTCGTGGAGCTGGGCGTGCCGTTCTCCGATCCCGTCGCCGACGGGCCGACGAACCAGCGGGCCTATCAGCGCGCGCTCGCCGGGGGGACGCAACTGGCGCAGGTGCTCGACCTGGTGACCGCCCTCCGCCGGCGCCACAGCGTCCCGATCGTACTGCTCTCCTACTTCAATCCCATCGTCCAGTTCGGCCAGGCGCGCTTCTGCGTGGAGGCGGTGCGCGCGGGGGTGGACGGGGTCGTGGCGCCGGACCTTCCGCCGGACGAGGCTGATGATCTGATCGCCGCGGCCCGGCCGGCCGGCCTCGATACCATCTTCTTGCTCTCGCCCACGAGCACGGACGCCCGCATCCGGCTGGTTGCGCAGCGGTCGACGGGCTTCATCTATTGTGTCTCCCTCACCGGCGTCACGGGCGCGCGGGAACACCTCTCGCCCGACGTCTCCGCGCTGGTCGGGCGCATCCGCACCCACACCGCGCTGCCGGTCTGCGTCGGCTTCGGGGTCTCCACCCCTGAGCAGGCCCAGCAGGTCGGCGCCGTCGCGGACGGCGTCATCGTGGGCAGCGCCATCGTCGCCCTGCTCGAACGCTCCGACGGCGTCGTCCGTCTGCGCGAGCTCGCCGGTGCACTGCGCGCCGCGCTGGACGGTGTGACGGTGGGGGAGGCCGCGCCGTGATCTCGCCGCGGACGCTGTGCTTCCTGCACCGCGGCCGCCAGGTGCTCCTGCTGCACCGCCGGCATGCCCCCAATGCCGGGATGTGGAACGGCATCGGCGGGAAGCTCGAGGCCGGCGAGGATCCCTTCACCGGTTGCGTCCGGGAGGTGAAGGAAGAGACCGGTCTGGCCATCGTCGACCCCCAGCTCCGTGCGCTGCTCGTCATTACGGTGAAGGCCACCGGGGACCTCTGGGTCATCTACGTGTTCGCGGCGTCCGCCCCGGAGGGGACCCTCGTCCCCTCGCCCGAAGGTGACCTTCACTGGGTGGACGCCACTCAGATCCGCTCCCTGCCCACGCCCGCCGACCTTGCCATCATCCTCCCGCGTATTCTCGATGGCGGGGACATCACCGTGGCGCGCCTCGAGTATGCGACCGAGGATGCCGTCGACCCGATCAAAGTTGAGATCCTCGGAGCCTGACCATCTCACCCTCCAGTCCCAACCACCCACAATCAGGTGGAGGGCTGATATGGCCCGCGTATAATTGGCCCTGTTGTGGACGCCGTCATCATCGCCGACCTCCTCATCCTGCTCGTCGTCCTGATCCTCCCGCTAGTCTCGCACCTCGTCGAGCAGAACCTCGAGGCGTTCCTCTTTGTGATGGGTCTGGCCGCGGCCCTGGCCGCACGGGTGCTCGACGGCCACCTCATCCGCGACGCGCTGACGCACCCCATCCCGATCACGCTGGCGGTGTTCATCTCCGGGCTGCTGTTCAAGTGGCTCCGAGGGTACATCAGCGACGGGCTCGTCCGGCTGCGCACCGTCATGCCGATGCGGGTGCTGGTCGCCGTCCTCATCACGGTGCTGGCCTTGGTGAGCAGCGTGATCACCGTCATCATCGCCTCGCTCGTGCTGATCGAACTGATCAGCGCGATGCAGTTCCGCGAGGAGGACGAATCCCGCCTGGTGGTCATCGCCTGCATGGCGATCGGCCTGGGGGCGGCGCTGACGCCGATCGGCGAGCCCCTGTCCACGATCGCCACGGCGAAGCTGGGCGAGGACTTCTGGTTCCTGATGCGCCTGCTCGGGCCGTGGGTCATCCCGGGGATCGTCCTGCTCGGTGTTTGGGTCAGCTTCCAGCCGCTGCGTTACAGGGGAGCGGGGCTCGCCCAGGAGGCGGCGGAGGAGACGTACCGTGGCGCGGTGGGCCGGGCCCTGCGCGTGTACCTCTTCGTCATGGCCCTGACCTTGCTGGGTGAGGGGTTCAAGCCGATCATCGACCGGTTCGTGATCCACCTCGACGCGCGGCTGCTGTACTGGATCAATATGGTCTCGGCCATCCTGGACAACGCCACGCTCACGGCGGCCGAGGTCAGCCCGCAGATGACGCACCTGCAGGTCCGGGCCGTCTTGATGGGGCTGCTGATCAGCGGGGGCATGCTCATCCCGGGGAACATCCCCAACATCATCGCCGCGAACAAACTCAAGATCCGCAGCCGGACCTGGGCGCGGGTGGGCATTCCGCTCGGGTTGGTCTTGATGGGGCTGTACTTCGTGGTCCTCTTCCTCATGTAGCCGCGCCCGGGTTATCCTAGACGCATGCACGTTGAGCACGCCGAGCTCCTGCAATTCCTGCTGCTCCTTGCTCTGATCATCGCCTCGGCCAAGGCCGGGGGCTGGGCGAGCCTCCGCGCCGGGCAGCCGGCGGTTCTGGGGGAGATCGTGGCCGGGGTCGTCCTCGGGCCATCCGTCCTGAACATGCTCGGCTGGCGGGTGTTCCCCGAGGAGCTCGGCGTCGTGGTCGCGCATCTCGCCAACATCGGCGTCATCTTCCTCATGTTCATCGCCGGACTGGAGACCGACCTCGCAAAGATGCGGCGGGTCGGCCGTGTCGCGGGGATCGCAGGTACGGCCGGCGTCTTCGTGCCACTTCTGCTCGGGGCGGCAGTCGCTCTCCCCTTCGGTTACTCCCTCACTCAGGCACTGTTCATCGGCGTCGTGCTCACCGCGACGTCGGTGAGCATCACCGTGCAGACCCTCATCGAGCTCGGGCGCCTCGAGTCCAGGGAAGGGACGACGCTGCTCGCCGCCGCGGTGATCGACGATGTCATCGCGATCATCGTCCTTTCCGTGTTCGTGGCGCTCAGCGGCGGAGGAGGGGGCGGACTCGCTTCCGTGGGCGTCGTCGCCGTCCGGATGGTCGTGTTCTTTGCCCTGGCGATCGTGGGGGGGCTGTGGGTGATCGGTCGAGTGCTGCCCAAGGCCCACGGACTCCCCATCAGCGAGGGCCTGCTCGCGTCGGTGACCGTCCTCATCCTCGTGCTGTCCTGGTCGGCGGAGGCGTTCGGCCGGGTGGCATCGATCACGGGCGCGTACATCGCGGGTGTGCTCGTGGCCGAGGTGGGGTTCCGTGACGAGGTCGAGCGCCGGCTGAAGTCTTTCACCTACGCGATCCTCGTACCGGTCTTCTTCGTGAGCATCGGGCTGCAGACGAACGCGCGGCTGCTCGCGGCCGAGGACCTCCCATTCGCGCTCCTCATCGTCGTAGCCGCCGTCGTCGGGAAGATCGCCGGCTGCGGCGGAGGGGCGCTCGCCGGGGGATTCTCCCGGGCAGAATCGCTGCGCGTCGGGGTGGGGATGGTCAGCCGTGGAGAAGTCGGCCTGATCATCGCCGGGATCGGCCTCCAGAGCGGCCTACTCACCGATCGCGGCTTCGCCGTCATGGTCATCATGGTGCTGGCGACCACGCTCCTCACGCCGATCTTGCTCCGGGCCACCTTCCCCAGGCAGCGGCCGGCCCTGACCGAGGCCGAAGCGGTGGAGCAGGTCATGGGCGACGACGCGTGAGCGAAGCCGTCTTCTTCCGGGACATCGCGCTGGTGTTCGTGGCCGCGCTCGCCGGGGGCGCGCTCGCCCAGTGGCTGCGCCAGCCCCTGTTCGTCGGCTACATCATCGGCGGGCTGCTGATCAGTCCGTTCACGCCCGGGCCCGCGGTCCAGGACGTCCACACCTTCGAGCTATTCGCGCAGATCGGCGTCGTGCTGCTGATGTTCAGCATCGGCATCGAGTTCTCACTGGGCGAGGTGACCCGCCTCGGTCCACCGGCGGTGCTGGGCGCCCCGATCACGATGGCCCTCACGATCGTGCTGGCCGTTGGGGCCGGACTGGCCCTTCGCTGGCCCGTGGCGCAGGGGGCCGCGGTCGGCGTGGTGATCTCGGTGGCAAGCACGATGGTCGTCGCCAAGCTCCTGGCCGAGCGCGGGGAGGCCCACGCCCCGCACTCGCGGCTGGCGATCGGGACGCTGCTCACCGAGGACCTCATGGTGGTGGGCCTCATCGTCCTGCTCCCGGTCCTCGCCGGGGAGACCGCCGACCGGCTGCGCTCGCTCGCCCTGGCGCTGGCGCGGGCCGGGATCGTTCTCATCCCCTTCTTCTATCTTGCCAACCGCCTCGTCCCCGAGATGATGGCGCGTGTCGCCCGGCGGCGCAACACCGAACTCCTCGTCCTGGTCGCGATGGCGATCGGGGTCGGCACGGCGGCGCTCTCCGGAGGGCTCGGACTGTCGCTCGCGCTGGGGGCCTTCCTCGGCGGCCTCGTCATCAGCGAGTCGGAGTTCACCCACGAAGTCCTCACCCGCGTGCTGCCGATGCGGGACGTTTTCGGCGCCTTGTTCTTCGTGTCGATGGGGACGCTGATCCGCCCGGCGGGGGTCGCCGGCGGCCTCCCGCTGCTGGGTGTGCTGCTCGTACTGATCATCCCGGGGAAGTTCGTCCTGCGATTCCTCGTGCTGCGCGCCTTCCGCTACCCCTGGCCGACCGCCGCCCTGGTGGGCGTGCACCTCGCTCAGACCGGGGAGTTCTCCTTCGTGCTGGCGCAGGTGGCCCGGAGCGCGGGCCTGGTCACTGAGGGTGTCTATCAGGGGCTGCTTGCCGCGTCGCTCGTCTCCATCCTCGTCACCGCGGCGCTCTCCGACCTCGGGCACCGCTGGATCGAGGAGCCGCCGCTCCAGGAAGCCTCGGGGCTGGAGCGGCTCAAGGAATCCTCAGGCCGCGTGCTCATCGGCGGTTTCGGGCGGGTCGGAGGGACGATCGGGGAGGCGCTCGAAGC
>MENB01000058.1:3107-3420 GCA_001768125.1 Armatimonadetes bacterium RBG_19FT_COMBO_69_19 | reverse complement strand
CGGGCGCCGAGCGGGCCGGTCTCGCGGTGGTGGCCACGCCGGACTTCGAGCGGACGCGCCTCGCCGTGCGCCGTCTGCGCCGCCTGAACCCGACGATGCCGATCCTGGCCAGGTCCACGCACCCGACGCAGCGGCCGGCGCTCCTGCAGGCCGGCGCCACCGAGGTCATCCAGCCGGAGTTCGAGGCGGCCCAGACGCTCATCCGTCACGGTCTGGAGCACCTCGGCATCCCGCACGAGCAGGTCAAAGCGTACATGACCCAGCAGCGCGTCGTGGAACTTTCGGCGGGGCGCGACGCCCCGAAGCTGCCGTT
>MENB01000058.1:0-3076 GCA_001768125.1 Armatimonadetes bacterium RBG_19FT_COMBO_69_19 | reverse complement strand
GTCGGGCCGGGGTTCTGCGTGGACTGTTCGCTCCGCCGGGCCCGGGTCCGGGAGCGGACCGGCGTGTCGGTCCTCGCCGTCAAGCGCATCGACGGCAGCGAGGTCGTCAGCCCCGGTCCGGACGTCGTGCTGCGCAGCGGGGATGAGGTGACCGTGATCGGCCTGCCGGACCAGATCACCCTGTTCGAGCAGCTGAACCAGGAGCGGGCCTGATGGGCCACGACGAAGACATCCTCGTCGTGCCGCGTGCGGCGCTGCTGTCCGGTGCCGTGCACGGCTTCACGACGCAGGGGGCGGCGGACTACGTGGTCCGCGTCCGCGACCATGCTACCTTCCGCCGCCGGGGCGACATGGAGCACGACCCGTCCATGAAGCAGATCATCCCCTATCTCATCATCCGCCACCGCGGCCGGCTCTTCCTGTTCCAGCGGTCGGCGGCGGGCGGTGAGGCGCGCCTGCACGGCAAGTTCAGCATCGGCGTGGGCGGCCACATCAACCGTTCCGACGTGGAGGGCGCCGCAGACGTCCTGGACGCGGGCCTCCGCCGCGAACTCGACGAAGAGCTCGTGATCGATGCCCCCTGGCGGGCCCGCCTGGTGGGCGTGCTGAACGACGATACGAATCCGGTCGGACAGGTCCACTTCGGCCTCGTCCACGTCGTGGACGTCGAGTCCCCGGCCATCACCGTGCGCGAGTCAGACACGCTGTCCGGCCGGCTCACCGATCCCCGCGAGGTCCGAGCACTCTACGAGAGGATGGAGACATGGTCGCAGCTGATCCTCGACGCCGGCGATCCGATGCGGCTGTAGCGGCGCGCTCCGTCGCCGTCCTGCGCGCGCCTGCGCCGTACGACCTCGTGCGCACGCTCTCGTGCGGACAGGCGTTTGGCTGGCAGTGTGAGGGCATGTCCGCCGCCCGCGTTTTCGCCGGCCGGCGGGTAAGTCTCCGCCAGTGCGGCGAGGAGATCACGGTTGCGGGTTTGGACGACGAGGTCGCCCTGCTCCGCCTCCGGCACTATTTGAGCGTGGACGATCCGCTCGCGGAGATCGAAGCGACGCTACTAAAGGATCGGGTACTGCGGACCGTCATCCCGGAAACAAGCGGCATCGCCATCCTGCGCCAGGATCCCTGGGAGTGTCTGGTCAGCTTCATCATCTCCGCGTTCAACAACATCCCGAAGATCGAGCTAACGCTTGGGAAGCTCGCCGACCGGTTCGGGGAGACGGGGCAGGACGGTCTGAGGATGTTCCCGACCGCGGAGGCGCTGGCCGCGGCCTCACCGCGTGCCCTTCGCGCGTGTGTGCTCGGCTACCGAGCGCCCTACGTTCGTGCGGTCGCCCGTCTGGTGGCTCGCGGGGGGCTCGACCTGAACGAGCCGGGGCTCGCGCCGTATGACGAAGCGCGGAGGATGCTGCTGGCGCTCCCAGGCGTGGGCGAGAAGGTGGCCGATTGTGTGCTGTTGTTTGCCTACGGGAAGGGTGAGGCGTTCCCGGTGGACGTGTGGGTCAAGCGCGCGGTCGAGCGCCGGTACTTCGATGGTCGCACGGCGGTCGAGCGCCGGTACTTCGATGGGCGCACGCAGAGCGAGCGCCGGATCAGGGAGTTCGCGAGGGAGCGGTTCGGGAGGCTCGCCGGGTACGCCCAGCAGCACCTCTTCACGTACGCGCGCTCGCGGCCGCGGCGGTCGTCGGGGGTTACGGCCGCGGGTGCGCGGCAAAGAACGCCCAGATCACCTCGTTCGCGCTGATGTCCCGGGAGACGCGGCCGACGATCCCGCGGGGAAGGTACTGCGAGCCCCCTGGCCAGGTGTGGCCGCCCCCCTCGATGGTGTACAGGACGACCACTGACTGCTGCGCGCACGCCGAGTAGGCGGTCTTCGTCACTCGCGTGCCATCCGATGGATCGGTGTCGGGAAGTTGGGCGGCCACCGGATCACCGGCGCAGTGGTTCGCTGCGACCCACTTCCGGATGATCTCATCCGTGCTGATCGTCTCTCCACGATTGCGCGCCACGGGACCGCCCCCGTAGGGGACGAGCGGATCGTTCGTTCCATTTATGACGAGCACGGAGACCGGGGCGTTCGGCTGGAGGGATGCGGCCACGGCCGGACCCATGCCCGCCGCCACCGCCGCAATCGCCGCGATGCGCTCCGAGAGGCGCGCAGCCAGCAACTGGGACATGAATCCTCCGTTGGAGATCCCGGTGGCGAAGATCCGCTTGGGATCCACGCGGTATTCTTTCGAGAGCAGCGAGATCACGGCCGAGATGAAGCCGACGTCGTCGATGCCCTCGGCCTGGGATCGGATGTGCGGATCCCCCCGACCGTCGTTCCAGTTGCGATCGACGGCGTTGGGGTAGACGGCGATGAAGCCCTCGCGGTCGGCCAGCCTGCTGAAGCCGGTCTGGCGCTCGATGCCCGCGCCGGTCCCTCCGCCTCCGTGCAGCACGAACACGAGTGGTACCGAGGCCCCGGAGGGGACCGACGGCGGGAGATGGAGCACGAACGTCCTGCGCAGGCCCCCGGCGTCGATCGGCCGGGTGGCAGATGCGCCGTAGACTGTAGGCGTAAGCGTCTGCCAGGCCAGCAGAGACCACAGGATCGCGAGCGCTCCAACCCTGCGCATCTAGCGCCCGACCTCGATCGTGCCGTCCCCCTCACCGGTGATCTCCCCGATGTGCGCGGCGAGCACCCGCCGGCGAGACAGGGCCTCCGTCAGCGTGCCAAGCCGCGGCGCCGGCACCGCCATCAGCAGGCCGCCCGAGGTCTGCGCGTCACAGAGGATGAGCTGGTCACCCTCGTCGAGCCCGGCGAACTCGACGCGGGGTTTCAGATACTCGTAGTTGCGGGATGTCCCGCCCGCGATGGCTCCGCGGCGTACGAGCGCGCGGGCTTCCTCGAGGACCGGGATCGCACCGAACGAGAGGCGCGCCCTCACGCGGCTGCCGGACGTCATCGTGAAGAGATGTCCGAGGAGGCCGAACCCCGTGACGTCGGTGGCCGCATGCACACCGACCTGTGTCATGGCCTCGGCGGCGTCACGGTTGAGAAGCTCCATGATGGCGATGGCTGCTTCCA
>MENB01000057.1:7176-8412 GCA_001768125.1 Armatimonadetes bacterium RBG_19FT_COMBO_69_19 | reverse complement strand
CCGTCTCACGGTCCAAGGTCCAAAAGGGACTCGTCGGGCTCGGTTCCCTGCCTAGTCAATGCACCGGCCGTAACCTGAATACCCGTACGACGCCTTGAATGCCCTTCAGACAGGTCCGCACAAAACGAGGCGCAAACATTACGACCAGAACTCCACAAACTGAAACGCCCAAAATGCAGTCCAGATCTGCATTCTGGGCGTCCGATATGGTAGCGGGGGCAGGATTTGAACCTGCGACCTTCGGGTTATGAGCCCGACGAGCTACCTGGCTGCTCCACCCCGCGTCGACTTCCTTCATTATAAGGAAGGGCGCCGACCAGGTCAACCCGCGGCCGGAGAGGATGCCGGCCGGGCCACGCCGAACGGCTTGGAGTTCCGTATGGATCTCACCCGCGCTGCGCGCCGGATCACGCGCACGCTGTTCGCCGCCCAGAGTCTGGCCTCAGCCGCAACCGTCGCCATCTTCCCCGTGGTGAGCATCCTCGGCGCGCGCCTGGGCGGCCACCCCTCCTATGCCGGCGTGCCGGCTATGCTCTACCAGCTGGGCGGCGCCTTCTCGGCATTTGGCTGGGGCCGGCTCATGGACCGGATTGGCCGCCGCGGGACGCTGGTGCTTGGGCTGGCCGCGGGAGCCGTAGGAGCGCTGCTGGCGGTCCTCTCCATCGAGCAGAGTTCCTTCGCGGGGTTCCTCGTCGCGGCGTTGTTCGTGGGTGTGGCCGTCTCGGCCGTGCAGCTCGCGCGGTTCGTCGCCGCCGAAGTCCATCCGCCGTCAGAGCGGGCCCGGGCCATCTCGACCGTCGTCCTCGGCGGGACGATAGGGGCGATTGCCGGGCCGCTGCTGGCCGGGGCCGCGGCGCGGATGGCCAGCGCCACAGCGCTCGAAGAACTCTCCGGCCCGTTCCTGGTCACCGCCGCCCTGTTCGTCGGCGCCGCGCTGCTCGTTTACATCCTCCTGCGGCCCGAGCCGCGCGAGATCGGCCGCGCCGTTGCCGCGCTCCACGATCCCGGTCACGCCGCTGCCGGTCCGGGTCGCTCCGTCGTGGAGATCTTGCGTGTCCCGGCCGCCTTCGTCGCCGTCATGGCGATGGTCTTCGGCCAGCTCATTATGGTGATGCTGATGGTGATCACGCCGCTGCACATGCGCGGCCACGAGCATCAGCTCAGCAGCATCTCCTTCGTCATCTCCGCCCACGTCGTCGGCATGTACGCTTTCTCCATCGTCTCCGGCCGGCTCGC
>MENB01000057.1:2915-7152 GCA_001768125.1 Armatimonadetes bacterium RBG_19FT_COMBO_69_19 | reverse complement strand
CATCGTCACGGGCGCCGCCGTGCTCATCCTCGCCTGCCTGGGCGCGCGCCTGTCGCCGCAGGTGTTGCCGCTGTCGGTGGCGTTGTTCTTGCTGGGCCTGGGCTGGAACTTCTGCTACGTGGCGGGGTCGTCGCTGCTGGCCGATCAGCTCTCCCCGAGCGAGCGTGGACGAACGCAGGGCACGAACGATCTGCTGGTCGGCCTGACGTCCGCGGCGGGCAGTCTCAGCAGCGGCATCGTCTTCGCCGCGATCGGGTACGGCGCGATGGCCCTCGTCGCCGCCACGGCGGCGCTCATCCCGCTGTCGCTCTCGGCATGGTGGCAGTTCCGTATCTTCAGCCGACGAGTGGCACCAGCTCGCGCAGCGAGGTGACGAGGTGGTCGGGCGAGGCGGCCTCGAGCGCCTCGCGACCGGAGAAACCTCCGAGCACGCCTGCGGTGCGCGTCCCCGCGGCCTTTCCCATCGCGATGTCCTCGACCGTGTCGCCCACGTAGAGGGAGGCCGCCGGCTCGATGCGCAGCGCAAGCAGCGCATGGAGCAGCGGCCCCGGCAGCGGCTTGCGCTCCTCCACGTCGCCGCCGCAGACCACGACGTCGAAGGTCTCCTCCCACCCCGCACGGCGGATGTCGCGCTCCACCCGGGAGCGATCCCCGGAGGTCACCAGCCCAAGTCGGCGCCCCGATGCCTGGATGGCCGCCAGCACGTCATCCGCCCCGGGCCGGGCATGGGGTGCCTCGTTCTCGTAGTGCCGCAGCCACAACTGATCAGCCTCATCCCAGCGATCACGCGCAAGGCCCATCCGCTCGTAGAAGATGTACCAGTTAGGAGAGTAGCGGTCGGCGTACGCGCCCTCCTCGAGCGCCAGACCCAGCTCAGCGAAGACCTTCCGGTAGACGCGGTAGTGGGAGACGAGGGAATCGAGCAGCGTGCCGTCCAGATCGAAGCAGACGGCGCGGCAGGCGGGCATGACCTTATTCTAGCCGCTTCTGGAACCGCGCGACGCTGACCACGAAGAAGATGACCCCGAGGACGGCGAGCGGGATGATCTGTGCGGAGAGCTCGGCCAGGCCGACGCCTTTGAGGATGATCCCCCGGACGATGACGAGGAAGTACGTCAGCGGAATGGCGTAGCCGATCCACTGGATGACCACGGGCATCCCCTCGCGCGGGAACATGAACCCCGAGAGGAGGATCGCCGGGAGGAACACGAAGAACGCCGCCTGCATCGCCTGCCGCTGCGTGCGGGAGACGGTGGAGATCAGGATGCCCTGCCCCAGCGTCGCCAGGTAGAAGATCAGGGTCAGGGCGTAGAGCAGCAGCAGGCTGCCGCGGATCGGCACATTGAACCACAACGCCCCGATCAACAGCGCGAGGGTGATGTCGAGGTAACCGAGCACCACGTAGGGCAGGATCTTCCCGAGCATCAGCTCCGTCTTCCGGATCGGGGTGGCCACGAGCTGCTCGAGCGTCCCCAATTCCCGTTCGCGCACGATGGCGATGGCCGTCAGCATCAGGGTGAGCATGCTGAGGATCACCGCCAGCAGCCCCGGGACCATGAAGTTCACGCTGCGCAGATCGGGATTGTACCAGGCCCGAGTGCGCACCTCAAGCGGGATGCCCCGCACGGGCGAGCCGGCGCGGGCGAGCAGCCGCGTGACGATCTCGAGCGACGCCGTCTGCCCGATCGCCTCGGCCGTGGCGATCGCGCTGCGGGCCACGAGCGGGTCGGAGGCGTCCACGATCACCTGCACCTGGCCGGTGCGGCCGCTCTGGAGCGCCTCACCGAACTCGGGCGGGATGACGATCCCGACGCGCATGGCGCCCCGATCGACAGCGCGCTCGATCTCTGCGAGGCTGCGGGCCTGCGCGCGGACGTCGAAGAAGCGCGAGTTCACGAACCGGTCGAGCAGCTGCCGGCTCTCCTGACTCTGCGACTGGTCGAAGACGATGGTCGGCAGGTGCTCCACCTCGGTGGTGATGGCGTAGCCGAAGAGGAGCAGCTGGATCACCGGCATGAGCAGCGCCATGGCCAGCGTGCGCCGATCACGTACCAGCTGCACGAACTCCTTGATGATGATCGCGCCGAGCCGCCTACGCATGGGCCTGGGTGTTGTTGGCGATCAGCGAGACGAACACGTCCTCGAGCGTTGGGAGGCCGGCCTGCCCCTTGATGGCATCGGGGGTCCCCTGCGCGATGATCCGGCCGGTGTGGATGAAGGCCAGGGTCGTGCAGTGCTCCGCCTCGTCCATGTAGTGCGTGGTGACGAGCACCGTGGTCCCCTCGTCCGCAAAGCGGTAGATGAGCTCCCAGAACTCGCGCCGCTGCACGGGATCGGTGCCGGAGGTCGGCTCGTCCAGAAGCAGCAGCTCCGGCCGGTGCAGGATGGCGCAGCCCAGCGCCAGCCGCTGCCGCGACCCGCCGGAGAGCGTCCCGACGAGCTGACCCTCCCGGCCGGCCAGGTCCGCGCGCTCGATCCATGCCGCGACCTTCTGCTGCCGCTCCGCCTGCCCCAATCCGTAGATGCGTCCGTAGAAGTGCAGGATCTCCGCCACGGTCAGATCGTTGTACAGGCTGCTGCGCTGGCTCATATAGCCGATGCGCCCCCGCAGTGCCTCCGCGTCCCGCGCCGCATCCAGACCGAGCACCTCCGCCCGCCCGGAGGTCGGCACCATCAGGCCGCACAGCATGCGGATCGTCGTGGACTTCCCGGCGCCGTTCGGGCCGAGGAAGCCGAAGATGTCCCCGCGCGCGATGGCCAGGTCGATGCCGTCCACCGCGACGAACGCCCCGAACCGCTTGGTGAGTCCCTCCGCCCGTACGGCGTACCCGTTCGCGCTCATGCCGGGCGTCCCATCAGTGACACGAACACGTCTTCCAGCGACGGCGGGATCGGCCGGGCCTGCTCCACCCGGACGCCGGACCCCCGCAGGGCGTCCACGACCGTCGTCCCGGAGGCCTCATCGCGCACCACGACGTGCAGGGTGTGCCCGAAGACGGTGGCTTGCGTCACGGCGGGCATCGACCGCACCCTGGCGAGGGCTTCGCGCCGTGGGGTGGCGATGACCTCGAAGATCGTTCCCGGAAAACCCGTGCGCAGACCGTGCGGCGTGTCGACCGTGAGGATCCGGCCCTGGTACATCAGCGCCACGCGCGAGCACCGCTCGGCCTCGTCCATGTACGGGGTCGCCGCGAGGACCGTCTTGCCCTGCCGGTTGAGCTCATAGAGGATCTGCCAGAACTCGCGCCGGCTGACGGGGTCCACTCCGGTCGTGGGCTCGTCCAGCAGCAGGACATCCGGCTCATGGAGCAGCGTCGCGGCGAGCGCCAGCTTCTGCTTCATCCCTCCCGACAGGTGCTCGGTCAGGCGGCCCGTGAACCGGTCGAGGCGGCTGAAGTGCAGGAGGCGCTGCAGGCGCGGGGCGATCTCCTCGCGCGGTACGCTGTAGACTTCGGCGACGAAGCGCAGGTTCTCCATCACGGTCAGGTCGCCGTAGAGTGAGAAGGCCTGCGGCATGTAGCCGATGCGCGCCTTGACCCGCTCGGGATCAGTGCGAATGTCCGCGCCGACCACTCGGGCGGTGCCGGCCGTGGGCTCGATGACCGCGGCCAACATGCGGAACAGCGTCGTCTTGCCCGCGCCGTCCGGGCCGAGGAGGCCGAAGACCTCGCCCGGCCGCACGTGAAACGAGACGCCGTCCACCGCGGCGACCGGCCCGAAGCGTCTGGAGAGCCCCTCGGCGACAATCATGCGATGTGACCGTCAGCGGGTCGCGATGACGGCGTCGGCCGGCATCCCGGGTTTGAGGACCCGGTCCGGATTGGGCAGGGTGACCTTCACCGCGAAGACCTGCTTCACACGTTCCTCGCGCGTCTGGACGTTCCGCGGCGTGAACTCGGCCTGCTGACCGATCTCGGTGACCGTTCCCGAGAACGTCCGGCCGGGAAACGCGTCGGTCGTCACCTGCGCGCGCTGGCCCAGGGCCACGGCGCCGACCCGCGGCAGGGGGATGTAAAGGCGGATCCACACCTCGTCGAGCGCGGCCACGGTGAGGATCGGCGCCCCGGCGCCGACCACCTCGCCCTGGCTGGCGTGCTTCGAGATGACGGTACCGTCGATCGGGGACGTGATGACGAGGTTCTCCTGCTGTGTGAACAGATAGCGCAGGCTGGCCTCGGCCTGCCGCAGCTGGGCCTGCGCGGCGGCGACGTCGGCCCGACGCTGAGCGATCATCTCC
>MENB01000057.1:0-2891 GCA_001768125.1 Armatimonadetes bacterium RBG_19FT_COMBO_69_19 | reverse complement strand
GCGGCGGTGACCTCCTGCTCGCGCACCCGCACCTGACCGAGGTTGTCACGGGCCAGCCGCAGCGCGGCCTCCGCCTGGGCCATGACATCGACCGAAGCAGCGTACTGCGCCTGGGCCGCGGTAAACGCCGCGCGGGCGGCGTCCAGCTGCTGGCCGCTCACGGCACCGTCGCGGTGCAGGTCCTCGATGCGCCGGAGATCTTGTGTGACGCGGTCCAGGTTGGCCTTGGCAACCTTGCTGTTCTGCGACGTCGCGGCAAACGCCGCTTCGGCCTGCGCCACCTGAAGGGTCGCCTGCGACGACGCGAGTGACCGCGTCTCGGAGGCCTGCTGCTGCCGGGCGCGGGCGCCCTCGAGCGCCGCCGCAGCCTGCGCGATCTGCGCGTCGACCTGCCGGCGCTGGAGCGCCAGCGCCGCGTCCGCCTGGGCCACACGCGCACGGGCCGCGTCCACCGCCGCGCGGGCCTGATCGATCTGCGCCAGAAGCTCGCGGCCCTCGATCGTGACGAGCGGTGCTCCCGCCCGAACGGCTTCACCTTCACGGGCATGGATCCGGTCGATGCGCCCGGGGATCTTGCTCGCCGCGCTGACCTGGTTCGCCTCGATCGTCCCGGAGGCGGCGACCGCGCCGTCCGGTCCCCGTAAGGAGCGCACGTACGCCACCGCCCCCCAGGTGAGGAGAGCGGCGACGAGAACCAGCGGGACGATCAGCCGCGCGCGGCGGTGCATCGCATCTCTACGGAAGGTCCGCGCCTACCGCGCGCTCGAGCGTAGCGCGGGCGAGACTGTAAGTGAACAGGGCCTGCGCCTTCGACGCCTCCGCCTGGGAGGCCGCCGTCTGCGCGTTGAGCACCTCCAGGTTCGTCCCGACCCCGGACTGGAAGCGGACGTTGGCGATGCGCAGGGCCTCCTGGGCCTGGGTGATCAGCGCGTCGGCGCCGGCCAACTCCTCCGCCGCGGACTGCAGGTTGAGGTATGCCTGGCGCACCTCCAGCTCGACGCCCTGCTTCTGCTGCGCCTCGATCGCCTGCAGCTGCTCCAACCGCAGCCGCGCCTCGCGCACCCGCTCGCGGGTGATGCCGCCGTCGTAGAGGTTGAGGGTGGCGGCCAGCGTCACGCTCCAATTCGTCGCCCCCGAGCTCCCCGCAAACAGACCACTGGAGTTCGAGTAACTGCCGGTAGCCTGCAGGGCCACGTTCGGCTTGCCCCCGCTCTCCGCGAGCTGGATCCCGGCCTGGGCCGCCGCCTGCCGGGCGGCCAGCTCGGCGAACTCCGGCCGGGCCTGTACGGCCTTGGCCACCAGCGCGTCGGCCGAATCTCTGACGGGCTGGACCGCGAACGCATCGCTCAGCCGGAGCGGCGTATTCAATGGAAGGTTGAGCACGCCGGCCAGAGCCTGCATCGCCTGGGCGATGCCGTTGCGCGCGCGGACCTGACTCTGGCGGGCGGTGGCCAGGGAGACCTCGGCCTGGACCTCATCGAACCTCGGCGAGGCCCCGGCGGCCACCCGCGCCCGGGCCACGCGCAGGTTCTCCGTGGCCTGGGCCACGCCGCGTTCGGCGACCTGAAGCCCGGACTGGGCGAGTTGGAGCTGGAAGTACGCCTGCCGCACGCCGAAGATAACCTGCTGCTTGATGCGTTCCAGCGTCGCCTCCGCGCCGCGGGCGTTCGCCTCCGCGAGCGCGATCTGCGCCTCGATCCGCCCTCCCGTGTACAGCGGGTACTGCAGCGTAACGCGTGCGTCATAGAGGTTCGGCGACGGGGCCGGGATCGTGATCGTGTGCAGGGCGCCGTGGTCGAAGAACATGATCGTCGTCGCCGAGCCCTCCTGGGTGCGCGTCACGCTGGCCTGGCCGCTGACATGCGGCGACCGGGCGCCGCGGGCCTGCGCCAGCTGCGCGCGGGCGATGGCCACCTCGAACGCGGCGACGCGCAGCTGCTGATTCTGCTGCAGCGCCAGCGTGATGGCTTCGACGAGCCCCAGGGTGCGTGCGGCCGGCGCCGGGGTTTGTGCCGCGGCCGTCGACACGATCATGGTCAGCATCAGCAACACGGTCAGGATCATGCTCACGTGCGTCCTCCTTCAGGATGTCGGATCCGCGCGCGGGCCTCGCGGGGCGCCGCGCCGTATAGAAAGATGTGGACCGCCTCCGGGACGATCTCATCGTATCCGTACCGGATCATCTGGCGGCCCAGCAGCACCTCCTGCGTCATCAAGAACATGAGGAGCATGCCCGGCAGGGCCCTCGCCGCGATCACCGGGTTGAGGTCTTTGCGAAAGACACCCCGGCGGGCGCCCTCCCGCAGGAAGCGCTCGAGCACCTCCGCGGCATACGTCGGCAGCAGCTGCATGTACGCTCGGCGCGCCGCCGGGCTGAGGTACGGCAGCGTGGAGAGGAACACTTTTAGGAACGGGGCGTGCGCGCGCACGCGGTCGACCATCGCCCCGGCGAGCAGCCGCAGCAGGCGCTCGGCCTCCTCCGGCGTGGCGGGCACCGGGGCGTCCCCGGCCAGCGGCACGAGCACCGACTGGACGAGGTGCTGGGGGATGTTGATGAGCAGGTCTTCCTTGCTGCGGAAGTAGTTGTAGATGCTGCCCTCGGAGAGTTTGGCCGCCCGCGCGATCTCGCTGATGGTGGCGCCGGCGAAGCCCTTGCGGGAAAAGACGTGCGCGGCGGCCTCCAGGATCTGCGTCCGCCGTGCCCCTTCCCTCTTCGCCCTGACCTCCGCTGCGACCCGCGGCATCACACCACTGAGTGAACGCTCACTCAGTGATATTGTCCGGTGCCTTTACGCCTCGTGTCAAGACGGCACCGCATCAGGTCAGGACCCGATTGCACGCCGCGCGGGGCCTGCGGTAGACCGGAGGACAAGCGAGGGGTGGTGCGCATG
>MENB01000056.1:3643-5582 GCA_001768125.1 Armatimonadetes bacterium RBG_19FT_COMBO_69_19 | reverse complement strand
AACGTGCACCGCGGCGTCCATGCGCTTTCCGACCGGGCCACGCAGGCGTACGAGGAGGCGCGGGGCCGGGTGGCGCGGTTCCTGAACGCCCGAGAGGACCGGGAGATCGTTTTCGTCCGGGGAGCGACCGAAGGGATCAACCTGGTGGCGCAAACCTACGGGCGCGTGCACCTTCAGGCGGGGGACGAGGTCCTTGTCACGGGGATGGAGCACCATTCCAATATCGTTCCCTGGCAGATGGCGTGCGACCGGGCGGGGGCGCGTCTCGTGGTCGCGCCCGTCGACGTTTCGGGGGAACTCGACCTCGCGGCGTACGAACGGATGCTCTCCCCCCGGACGCGCATGGCCGCCGTGACCCACGTGTCGAACGCCCTCGGAACGGTGAACCCCGTGCGGGAGATGATCGGGATGGCGCACTCCCGAGGCGTTCCCGTCCTCGTGGACGGAGCCCAGGCGACCCCGCACACCCCCGTGGACGTGCGGGCGCTCGGGTGCGACTTCTACGTTTTCTCCGGCCACAAGCTGTACGGGCCGACGGGGATCGGCGTGCTCTACGGGAAGGCGGAACATCTCGAGGCGATGCCGCCGTACCAGGGCGGCGGCGACATGATCCTGCGGGTCACGTTCGAAAAGACCACCTATAATGCGATTCCCTGGAAGTTCGAGGCGGGCACTCCCAACGTAGGCGGCGCGGTCGGGTTGCGCGCCGCCATCGACTATCTCGACGCGATCGGGCTTGCGGCGGTATCCGCGCACGAGGGGGAGCTGCTCGCGTACGCGACGGAAGAGGTGGGTAAAATCCCCGGGGTGCGCGTCGTGGGAACCGCGAGGGAGAAGGCCGGCATCCTTTCGTTCGTCGTCGAGGGCGTGCATCCCCACGATATCGGGACGATCCTCGACCACGAGGGCGTCGCCATCCGCGCCGGCCACCATTGCGCCATGCCGCTCATGGACCGCCTCGGGTTGCCGGGGACCGCCCGGGCCTCGTTCGGCCTCTACAACACGCCGGCCGAGGTGGACCTCCTCGCCGCAGGGATCCGGAAGGCCCGGGAGGTTTTCCGGTGACGGTAGACCTCCGGTCCCTTTACCAGGAGATCATCGTCGATCACAACAGGCGCCCGCGGAACTTCCGCGAGATTCCGGGCGCCGACCGGACCGCGAACGGGGACAACCCCCTCTGCGGGGATCGCTTGACCGTGTACGTGAATGTGCGGGGGGGAGTGATCCGGGACATCGGGTTCACGGGGAACGGCTGCGCCATCTCCACGGCGTCCGCTTCCCTCATGACGGAGGCGCTTCTCGGCAAGACGGAGCAGGAGGCGGCCGCCCTGTTCGAGAAATTCCACGACAGGATCGCCGGTCCCGAACGCGGCGCGGGCGGATCCATCGGGAAACTGGAGGCGCTCGCCGGGGTCCGCGAATTCCCCGTGCGCGTCAAATGCGCGACGCTGCCGTGGCACACGGTGCGGACCGCCTTGAACACGCCGGGACGGACCGCGTCGACGGAGTGACCCGGCCTCCCCCGAACGGCTCTACTTTTTCTTTCGCTGCCGCCGGGCGATCGCCCGCTGCCTCGCCTCCTCGTTCCTGCGGAGGTCCTCCGCGGTCTCCAGCAGCAGCCTCGGAACCTCAACCGGCTTTCCCTGGTCGTCCAGCGCCACCATCAGGAAATAGGACGAATTCGTGTGGGTCCTCTTTCCCGTGCGCGGTTCCTCCGCCTCGACGCGGACTCCGACCTCCATCGAGGTGCGCCCCACATGGTTCACGGAGGCGTGAAAGGTGACGAGATTGCCGATGAAGACGGGGGCGTGGAATTCGAAGTGGTCCACGGCGGCGGTGACGCAGTTCCTGCCGGAGTGCCGGATCGCCACCACGCCGGCGGCCGAGTCGGCCAGCCTCATGATGTTCCCCCCATGGACGTTCCCCGCGGGGGTCGCGT
>MENB01000056.1:2879-3570 GCA_001768125.1 Armatimonadetes bacterium RBG_19FT_COMBO_69_19 | reverse complement strand
CTCCTCTTCGCGCGAAGGCGCCTCGGGAGATTGTACCCGGAAATGCGGCGTGAAACCGCGCGCCTCCCTGAAACATCCCCGGTCAGCGCCCGGCCGTTTCCCCGTACCCCGTCAGCTCGACGTACCCTTCCCCCTCGACCGGCTCCCCGCGGGAGGTTCCACGGATACCGACCGCCCCTTCCCAATACCGGACGGCGGTCCGCAGTTCCTGGTCCGCGATGCGGGGGAGGACTTCCAGCTCCAACCCTTCGTGCGGGAGCCGGAGCCGCCAGCGGGAAGGATAGCGCACGCCGCTCTCCGGGCTCCTCCAGGATTCGAGGTCCTCGATCCGGACGTCGTCGGGCGAAAGGGGTCGATAGGAACCGTCCGGGAGGACCAGCGTGCCGGCGCTGAACGGGTCGGTCCCGCCGTCCTCGCGGCGGAGCCGATAGAACATCAGGTCCCTTCCGTCCGACAGCTGAAGGGCGAACCAGTCCCAGCCCGCCTGCCCTTTCTCGAGGGAGCTGGTCCCCCATTCGCGGTCCATCCAGGAATTCCCCTCCACCCGGAACGAAACGCCGTCGACCCGCACGGTCCCGCGGGTCGCGAGCCGGGTCATCGAATAGTAGTGCGATGCGTTTCCCGGGGCGGCGCCCTTCCGGCTGAATCCCCGATCCCCCTGGGGCACGATCGACCTCGTGGTGTCGAGGAA
>MENB01000056.1:2701-2848 GCA_001768125.1 Armatimonadetes bacterium RBG_19FT_COMBO_69_19 | reverse complement strand
CGCAGCCGGATCGGCAGGGTGGAGGCCTCCGCCCCCTCCGCGGACCAGTCGTCGAGCCACACCCGGAACGGGCGCGCGTTTGCCCCGGCAAGGCCGAGGGCGCCGCGCCCGGTCCGCTCGAAGTGGTGGAACCGGTTTCCCTGCGCG
>MENB01000056.1:2344-2479 GCA_001768125.1 Armatimonadetes bacterium RBG_19FT_COMBO_69_19 | reverse complement strand
CGGGCGAACCCGCCCGGGTCTTCCCCTCCGAGCAGCGAGGTCACGGACGCGGGCGGGGAGGAGGGCGCGGGGCGTGGAGCCAGGGCGCGCCACAGGAACAGGCCGGAGGCGAGGAGAGCGGCCGCGCACAGCGCG
>MENB01000056.1:0-2115 GCA_001768125.1 Armatimonadetes bacterium RBG_19FT_COMBO_69_19 | reverse complement strand
GTCCGATCACGGCGGACTCCCCCGCGACCAGTCCCCACGTCTGCCGGGGGGTGAGCCCGAGGACCCGTAGCACCGCGTGCTCCCGGCCCCGCTCCATCTGGATCGCCATCAGCGCGTTCAGGACCCCGACGAAGGCGATGAGGATCGTGAGGGAACGCAGGACGTTCGTCACCGCGAAGGTCCGGTCGAAGACCCGGAGCGACGCCTCCCGCAGGGACCGGTTGGAGCGCACCAGGATCGGTCGGTCGCCCGCGATCTCCCGGATCCGCCCGATCGCGGCGTCAACGGGGGTCCCGGGCAAGAGTCGGATCCCGATCGAATCCACGCCCCGGTCGTCCCAGAACCGTCCGTACGTCTCCCCGAGGATCCCCACCAGCCCCTGGTCCGAGCTGTAGTCGTAATAGACGCCCGCCACGGGGAACTCCCGCTCTCCCCGGTCGGTGCGCAGGCGCACCGTGCCCCCCTTCCGCAATCCGTGCCGGTACGCGTACGGGTCCGAGACGATGACGGCGCCGCCGTGCATCGCCTCCCATGCGGTTTGGGCTTCTCCCTCGCGGAAGCGGAAGGCGTCGAATGCCTCCCGGGGGATCCGCATCACGAACAGCTCGGTGAACCCCGAGGGGGACTCGAGGATCCTTCGGCTGAAGAGGGCGACCCGGTAGACCCCGGGGGCGGAGGATACGCCCTCGATCAGGTCCGGCGGGAGGGGTGTTCGTTCGGGACCTCTCCGGTCCTCCGTGGAGGATACGTAGATGTCCGACCGGAGGGACTGGTCGAGCCAGTCGGAGACCGTCCGGCGAAAGCTGTCGATCATGATCCCGATCCCCACCGTGGTGGACACCGCGACCACAAGGGCGGCGGCCGCCACCCCCGTGCGGCTGATCGATGCCGGGATGCTCCGGGCCGCCATCTTTCCCTGCGTGCCGAACGCGGCGGCCAGGACCGGCTGGATCCCCCGGACCAGTAACGTGGTCGCGCCCGGCGCAAGGAGCGCGTACCCCGCGACGAGAAAGAACAGTCCGCCGAAGGACAGGGGGATGCTCCGGGAGGGATAGAGCTGCACCCCCGCGCCCAGCAGGATCAGGCCGGCCCCCGTTGCCGATATCGCCGGGAGGATCTTGCGGACCCCCGTCTCGATGGCGGAACGGCGCATCACGTCCCGGGGCGGGGTGGAGGTCGCCTCGTGGGCGGGTCCCAGGGACGCCGCGACCGCGCCGATGGTCCCCAGCCCGACCGCCTTGAGAAGCGTCGCCGCCGTCACCGAAACCTCCCGGACGGAGAGGGCGAAGTACAGGTCCCCGATCGAGCGGGTGACCATCCCCAAGAGGAATTTGCCGAGGAGGTACCCGAGGGGAAGCCCAAGGACCGTCCCCGCCGCGCCGAGGACCGCCGCTTCGGAGAGGATCTGCGCGAACACCTCCCCCCTCGTGACCCCGAGCGCCCGCAGCGTCCCCACGAGCTGCCGGCGCTGAAGGACCGAAAAGGTCATCGTGTTGTAGACGAGGAACGTGCCGACCACGAGGGCGAGGAGGCTCAAGGCGCTCAGGTTCAGGGAAAAGGCCCGGGTCATCTGCTCGAGGGCGTTGTCGCCCGCGCCGGCGGGAAGGATCTCCGCTCCCGGGGGGAGGATCACCCGGACCCGGGAAAGGGCCTCCTCCCCCTCGGCCCCCCCGGGGACCAGAAGGTCGATCCGGGACAAACGTCCCACCTTGCCGAGGAGCTCCTGGGCCGTCGCGATGTCCGCCACGGCGGTGGTCTCCAGCGCCTGGCGGGTCACGTCGTCCCCCGGACGGAGGAAGCCGGACAGCGTGGCATGGGCGGGTTCGAGGCCGACCCGCAGCGGGAGAGCGTCCCCCGGCGAGACTCCCATCCGCTTCGCCGTTTCCTCGAGGAGGAGCACCGCCCCGGGGCGCGTCAGGAGGCGGGGGATGTCGGCGTCCGCCGCCGTCCCCCGCGTGTAGTTCCGGAACGGGGCCTCGGCGAACGGGTCGACCCCGAGGATGTGGAGGGTGAGCCCGGCATGTCCGGGAACCCGGGCGTACCCCTCGACGACCGGGGCGATCGTCCGCATCCCCCCCTGGCGGCGGAGCGTCGCGTATAGCGACTCTTCCAGAC
>MENB01000055.1:14451-14640 GCA_001768125.1 Armatimonadetes bacterium RBG_19FT_COMBO_69_19 | reverse complement strand
CTACGGGACCTATCTCCACGGCCCCCTCCTGCCGAAGAACCCGCGGTTCGCCGACCATCTCATCACCGCAGCCCTGCGGCGGCGTCATGGCGAAGTCACGCTGGCAGCGCTGGACGATTCCCTCGAGGAGGACGCGCACGGAGCCGCCCTCGCGCGGGCTGCGGTCCGGTGAAACTGAACGGCGTCGTG
>MENB01000055.1:14314-14422 GCA_001768125.1 Armatimonadetes bacterium RBG_19FT_COMBO_69_19 | reverse complement strand
GCAGCTCGGTTTCGCCACAGTCATCCCCCTGCTGCCCCTGCACCTCACCGAGCGCCTGGGCGCGAGCGTGAAGCTGGTCGGGTTCGTGGTCGCCTCGTTCGCCCTCGT